>CABQSP010000030.1:0-20555 GCA_902466855.1 uncultured Collinsella sp.
CGAGGCCGAGCGCAAAATGGATTCTAAAAAACACCTTGCCAAATAGGAGCGTCAGCGCGAGGCCCGTCTTTCCGTTGCTCCGCAGGAGCAGGAAAGACGGGCCTCATGCGCGAGGACGTTTTCAAAACCAAGCCCGGTCCCGGCCGGACAGCCCACGAACGCTACAGGTTCTTGACACCCATCGCGCGCATGGCGTTCAGGATGGCGATGATCGCCACGCCTACGTCGCCGAACACGGCAAGCCACATGTTGGCGATGCCCAGTGCCGCAAGCACCAGAATCAGCAACTTAATACCCAGCGCAAAGATGATGTTCTGCCAGACAATCGCCATGGTCTTTCGTGCCACGCGGATCGCGCGGGAAATGTTGGACGGCTTGTCGTCCATGAGCACAACGTCGGCGGCCTCAATCGCGGCGTCGGAACCCATAGCGCCCATGGCAATGCCAACGTCCGCGCGGGTGAGCACGGGCGCATCGTTGATGCCGTCGCCGACAAAGGCGAGCTTGCCCTTGCCCGATTCGGCTGCCAGCAATGCCTCGACGCGCTCGACCTTGTCGCCCGGCAGCAGCTGCGCGTGGAACTCGTCGAGCCCCAGCTGCTTGGCCACCGCAGCAGCCACTTCCTCGCGGTCGCCCGTGAGCATGACGGTGCGCTTGACGCCGGCGGCGTGCAGGTCGCGGATCGTCTGCTCGGCATCGGCCTTAACGGTGTCTGCAATCACGATGTGGCCGGCGTACACGCCGTCAACGAGCACGTGGAGGATTGTGCCGACAACCTCGCAATTGGGAGCGTCGATACCGGCCGCAGCAAGCATCTTGGCATTGCCAACGACGACGTGCTTGCCGTCGATGGTTGCCGTCACGCCATGGCCCGCGTCGTTGGTGGAGTCGCTTACGCGCTTGGGGTCGACCTCGCCATGGTAGGCGGCGCGCACGGACTGCGCGATGGGGTGATCGGAGAACGACTCCGCAAGGGCTGCGACCTCGAGCAACGACTGCTCGGTATAGCCAGACTCGGGGTGCACCGCCACGACCGAAAACGTGCCGTTGGTGAGCGTGCCGGTCTTGTCGAAGACGACGGTGTCCACGTCGGCGAGCGTTTCGAGGTAGTTAGAACCCTTGATGAGAACGCCTAGTTTGGATGCGCCGCCGATGCCGCCAAAGAAGCTGAGCGGCACGCTGATCACGAGCGCGCACGGGCAGCTGACGACCAGGAAGGTCAGGCCGCGCAGGATCCAGTCGGACCAGGCGCCGGTGACCAAGCCGCCGCCAAGCGCGAGCACCGCGGCAGCGCCGGTGACGGCGGGCGTGTAGACGCGGGCGAAGCGCGTGATGAAGTTCTCGGTGCGCGCCTTCTTTTCGCTGGCGTTTTCTACGAGCTCCAGGACGCGCGCGACGGTGGACTCGCCAAAGGGCTTGGTGGTGCGCACGTGGATGAGCCCCGTCATGTTGATGCAGCCGCTGATGATGTCGTCGCCGGACTTGGCGGGGCGGGGAACTGACTCGCCCGTGAGTGCGGCGGTGTCGAGCTGGGTTTCGCCTTCGACGATGACGCCGTCGATGGGCACGCGCTCGCCGGGCTTGACCGCAATCACGGTGCCGACGGCGATGTCATCGGGAAAGACCTGTTCGAGCGTGCCGTCGGCTTGCTCGACGTTAGCGTAGTCGGGCGCGATGTCCATCATGGCGCTGATCGACTTGCGGCTTTTGCCCACGGCATATGCCTGGAACAGCTCGCCGACTTGGTAGAACAGCATGACGGCGGCACCTTCGGCCATGTGCGGGTCGGTGTCGGGGAAGAGCACCATGGCAAACGCGCCGATGGTCGCGACGGCCATGAGGAAGCTCTCGTCGAAGGCCTTGCCGCGGCGGATGTTATTGAATGCCTTTTGCAGCACGTCGTAGCCGGCAATCAAAAACGGCACGAGGAACAGCACAAAGCTGGCGTAGATGTCGCCCGGGGTGCCGAATGCGGCAGTGAGGGTGCCGAGCTCATCGAGGGCGTACACCACGGCAAAAATGCCCAGCGCTACCAGGATGCGGTTGCGCTTATGCTCGAGTGATTCTTTTTTCTTGCGCTTCTTCTTTTTCTTTTTGGGGTCGGCGGTGGCCATGACTCGTATCCTCCCATTTGAATGAATGAACACTCGCTCATATAATTTCGCGAGCAAAGGCCGCGGCAAGCGCGGCCTTGCAGGTTGGCGTAAACCTGGGCTAGAGAATGATCTCGCAGTCCGGCTCGGCGTCGGCCGTAAACTCAACAACGCGGTTGAGCACCTCGTCGAACTCAGCATCATCGGCCTCGAGCGTCAGCTTCTGGGTCATAAAGTTGACGGACACGGATTTGACGCCCTCGAGCTTGGCCAGCTCGTCCTGAAGCTCGCGCGCACAGTTGGCGCAATCGATCTCATCGAGCTTGTACTGCTTTTTCATGGTGGGTTCCTTTCCCGTTTTTGCGGCTTGGGTGCAGGCCGCGCTGGTACCGTGGTTGGCTGCTATTCGCAGATGTGGCTCATGCCCTGGTTGAGCATGGTGTAGACGTGGTCGTCGGCGAGCGAGTATAGGATATTGCGCCCGTCGCGCCGGAATTTAACCAGGTGCGACTGCTTGAGTGTGCGCAGCTGGTGCGACACCGCGGACTGCGAGGTTTCGGTCGCTTCGGCGATGTCTGCCACGCAGAGCTCGCGGCCCATGAGGGCGTAAAGGATCTTGATGCGCGTGGTGTCGCTGAAGACCTTGAACAGGTCGGCGAGGTCGTAGAGAAGCTCCTCGTCGGGAAGGTCCTCGGGCGAGCAGGTGGTGGGGATCACTGGCTCGGTGGCCTCGGTGTCGGGTTTCGTTTCATCAACGCGGATGCTCATTGCAATATCCTTTCATATGAACATACGCTCAAATAACTTACTTCCGATTATATGAGCGTATGTTCATATGTCAATAACGTTTAAGTAATTCATCGCACAAAATGATGGGGAATAGTGGACGAGATTCCGGATTGAGCGGTTTTGATAGTCGATGCCGAGGTGGGTGCCCCCGCGCCGTGCAAAAATTGGAGTATTCTGCAACTATAGGGGGTCTGTTTATCTATTTCGGGCCAAATAAAGCCGCTCAAGAGTTATCCAAGGGCGGTAAACAGATAAGATCTTCCTCAAGTGTTGCCTAACGTTCCCGTTCGATAGCGTCTTTGTTTCTCATTTGGATTAACTTGTGGGTGCTGGAGGGCCGACCCTGCTGAATACTCGCAATTTTGCACATCGCTAGGGTACCCACCTTGTTAGCCGGTCTAGCTTCCGGCCCCGAAGATCCTGCCCTCGGGCGCGAGGCTGCTTGTTTGGGCAAATGATGGGCTGTCGGATTCGACTGTCTGCATGTCATCGATTGCTGTAACTTCATTAATTGTCGGGTCATCCAGCGTGATGCCTTCGAGTGTTGCTTTTTCGAGGTCGATTCGTTGGCGCTCTTCGGAATCCTGGCGAAGCTGCTTCTGAATTCGCCTTTTCTCTTCTATAAACCTTCTGAGCACAAACTGTCTCAGGTCCTCTTGCATGATTTGAAAGTCTTTTGGTAGACGCGAGGGGCGTACGCCCTCTTTCCGCTGGATTGCTTCCATGACCCTAACGAAAGAGCTGGCATGCATAAAGGAATAACGGCTGACGGTGATGATTCCGTATCCCATGGACGCAAGCGCATTCTTGCGTTCCTCATCGATGGCGCGGTCTTCTTCCGCGTCATGATAAAAACCGTTGTATTCAATGTCTGTGCGAGATTTCTTTAGATACGCATCCATAAAGAACTTTTTGCGTCTCGTGAGATTCTTTGCGGCGGCGGTGACCTGTAATTCGTAATCGGTCTCAATTCCCTTAATACCAAGTCCACCTTCGCTTTTGGGCAGCGTAAGCATCATGATAAATGCCGTTTCCATGGGAGATCGGCATCCGTCGCGCACACATTGGATCGCCTTTCGGGCAAGAGCCAGACCGTCGCATCTGGTAATGGAATTAAAGAACTGTTTCAATCTCTCGGTCGAGGTGAGCGCGAAACGCTCGGTATAGGAGGTGGAAGAGTCGGTTCCAAGGGAATAAGCGCCGCATAGTTCAAAGTAGTACTCCACCAGTTCGCGAAAAGGAAGATAGGTGGCGGCCTGAAGTGCGCAAAGCTCAACGCCAACAATGAAGATGCCATCTTCAAGCTCTATAAAGCGTGAGTTCGAGAATCGTTTTGAAGAAACGTGGCATTGACAGTTCATTGCATGGCGCGCATTCCTGCGATCAAACACCATCACCTCGAGGGAATCATTCGCGTCGAGGGAAACATCATGTTTGGTGAGCCATTCTGCGGCTGCGTCAAGGAGCGTTCCGGTGGGACATGATCCGTAAATCGCGGCAGGGTTACAGGACTCGATGCCTTTCGCAGACACCGAATGCGCGGCCTGGTAGACCGCTTTTGCAGTGGTATGTGACAATACGATACTCATGGTATATATCGTGTCAGCTAATGCCGTGTTGATGGCGCTGAGTGAAAAAGTCGTTTTAGAGGTCTAACCAAATGCTGACCAAAAGCTTGACGCAATTATGGGTTGGTATGCCCTAAATAAAAGTTTTCGCAGCTTGGCTATAGCATAGAAATACTCAATTGCTGCACATTTGATATCGATGCATCGCCATCCGACAACGAATTACGTGTCGGGAATTGGCCGAAATCGTTCAAAATGAGGGTTCAGAATTTGTGATGGCAGATCTATCTGTGGAACGTAGGGCGGCCCCGCTGCGGGGTTTTCCGCTGCGAGGCCGCTCGTGATCTACCCCCGGGGTTTGTCGCAGGCGTTTCTACTTGGCAAACAGGTTCTTGAGGTTGAACTCGGCTTGGACGGTGTGGAGCATGAGGTCGGTGTCGTCGAGGCCCAGATGCTGCTCGTTGGCGTCGGCGGCGAGGGTTCCACGGCGGCGCGCCCAGTTCTCGAGCGCGGCGGGGGCGGATTCGCGGGGGAGCGAGCGGACGTCGGCATCCAGGCTGCGGCAGATTTGGCGCGAGTCGATGACGATGATCTTGCCGGCGCGGCGTGCCTCGGCGTAACCGTCCAGGTGGATCTTGAACCAACTGTCCTCAAAGGCGGCGTTGTGCGCCATGTACGGGTACTTCTTCATAAGCTTGAGCAGCTGCTTCTGCAGTTCCTTGTTCTCGCGGAACGGCTTTTTGCCGTCGATGTCGTCCCAGGTGATGTGGTGGATATTCGACAACGGCACATCCTCGCCGCGGTAGATGTCGGGCAGACCGCAGTAGTGCGCCTCGGCGTCGTGCGGGACGGCGTCGCTGGTGAGCTCCATGATTTCCCAACCCACATTGATGATATAACCGCGCTCGGGTGCACGGCCGGTGGTCTCGATGTCGACACCGAGCACGGTGCCCTGGATGGGCTTGCGGGCGTAGGCCACGCCGAGCGCGTCGCGGTCGCCGCGGATCTCGCGCATAACGGACGCGGCGGTGCGCTTTTGCATCTTGCCGATGGCGGCGCAGGTGTCGGCATCGGACAGGCCGCGCGAAAGCGTCGCGGGCGTCACGTTGCGCAGGCGTGCCTCGCCAATCTGGTCGCACAGGTCGCGGTTGCGGTCGGCCAGGTCGCGCACGGTGGCAAAGTCGAAGCCGGGGTCGACCTCGGCGGTAAAGTACTCGGTCTCGAGCACCTTGAGGGCCTCTTCGCCCTTCTGGCGCTCGGACTCCATGGCGCCGTGATCGCCATAGATAAACATGGGAATAAACGGCTGGCGCTCGTATTCGAGTGCTTGTGAAACGTTCATATAACTGCTCCTTGGATGGGCCGCGTCGTGCGGCTCAGGGTCATTAAGATGTGGCGAGATGATAGTTTACCATGGGCAACTATTGGCATCGCGCCTAGGACAACTACAATACCCTAGTTGACCGCTAGGACTTTTACAATGCTGCCGAAAGACACGAAAGGTTCCATCCGTCATGGATTTGCTGATTGATATTCTGCTCGACGCCGGCAAGGACACGCTCTCGCTGGTACCGTTCTTATTGGTGACATATCTGGCCCTCGAGACCCTGGAGCACGTCGCGGGCGACAGCGTTAACGGCGCCATCAAGCGCGCCGGTGCCGCGGGCCCCGTGGTTGGCTCGTTGCTGGGCATGGTGCCGCAGTGCGGCTTTTCGGCAATGGCGGCCACGCTGTACGCCGGTCGTGTCGTGACCTTGGGCACGTTGGTGGCGGTGTTCCTTTCGACCTCCGATGAGATGCTGCCGCTGTTGCTCGCCGAGCAGGTGCCCGTGCAGACCATGGCGATGCTTTTGGCTTCGAAGGCACTGATCGCGCTGGTCACGGGCTTTATCGTGGACGCCGCCATTCGCGGCCTGCGTCGTAACGCTCGCGCGCATGCGGCGATTCGCCGTACCGTGCTGGGGGCCGCTGCTAATTCGGCTCATGTGAACTGCGCGCACGACGACCACAGCGGCGGTGACATCATCGACGAGGTGGCCGAGGCGGGCGTGAGCGCCGACCACATCCACGAGCTGTGCGAGCGCGATCATTGCGGTTGCGATGAAGACGAGGACGAGTATGAACACGGACATGGCCACGATCACGGTCATGAGGGCGAGCATGAACACCATGATGGCCACGGTCACTCCCACTCCCACGAAGGGACGCCTGTCCTGTCGATCATCCGCAGCGCGATCTCGCACACCGTGCAGGTCTCGGTATTCATTTTTCTGGTGACGCTGGTCCTGGTCGCCGTGCTCGAGACCTTCGGCGAGTCCGCGATCGAGCAGTTCCTGCGCGGCAACGAGACGCTTGCGGTCCTGGGCTCGGCACTCGTCGGCCTGATTCCCAACTGCTCGGCCAGCGTCGTCATCACGCAACTGTACCTGGAAGGCGCGCTGCAGCTGGCCCCGATGCTCGCCGGCACGCTCATCTCTGCCGGTGTGGGCTACCTGGTGCTGTTCCGCACCAACCGTAGCGCCCGCGAAAACGTCCTGTTCCTGATCATGATGTACGTCATCGGTGCCGGCTGGGGCCTCATCCTCTCCGCCTTCGGCCTCTAAGTGGGCCTAACAAAACGGGCTTCAAAATAGCCATGCTCGGCGCCTGCACAATGCGGCGACGCATGGCATTTTGAAGCCCGTTTTTTGTTGAGCCATGGATTTTGAGCGCTCATACCGCCCAAAGCAAAAAAGCAGATTTCCGGGCATGTCCCAAAAATCTACCTTGGTTAGCGCAGCAGCTCGGTGAGTTTGCGCTTAAAGCGAGCCCGGTCTTCGCTGGTAAATGCCGCCGGTCCGCGAGTGCGTCCCCCGGCGCGGCGTACCTTCTTTTCCTCGTGGCGAATAAACAGCTGCATGTCGATAGTCGCCTTGTCGTACACGCGCCCGCGCACGCCGATGGCGGCGGCATCGCGCCCGAGCACCATGCTCGCCAAGCCAATGTCCTGCGTCACGACCACGTCGCCCGCCTGCAGGCGTTCGACAATGGCAAAGTCGGCGCTGTCGGCGCCCACGCTCACATCGAGCGTCGTGACCCAAAATCCGCGTCGAGCGTGCTCAGCATCGCGCGGGTCGTCGCGGCGAATGTGCCGTTCTAGGTTTTGCGTGCTGTTGCCGGCGATAACAACGGCGACGCCCGCCCGCCGCGCGCAGTCAATCGACTCGCGCGTGACCGGGCAGGCGTCTGCATCAATAAAGAGCGTTCGTGGCATCTAGTGCACCAGTTTGCCAAATTGAATAGCACGAACAATCAGCGTTACGCCAAACACCAGCAGTGCGGCGCCGCTAAAGATGACGAGCATCTTGGCCGACCACAGCGGATAGATAAACACGAACATGCCGGCGATGATGGAGAGTGCGCCGCTCAGGATGGCGAGGGCGCGGTTGGACGAAAGCTCGGACTCCAGAATGGACATGACACCTTCGACAATCCAGCCAAAGCCGGCCACGATAACCACCATCGTGGTGAGCGTCGCGGTCGAGAAGGCCTGGTTGCGCAGGATTATGGCGCCGCCCAAGATAATGAGTAGGTTGGAGATGATGCTCGTCACGCGCCAGCCGGTGGGCAGCAGCGGCTCAAAAATGGCAGTGAACAGCCTGATGGCAGCAGTGATTACAAAGTAAAAACCCAGGACAGTCGTCAAAAAGACGAGGGACTTGGCGGGTGCAAAAAGCAGCGCGATACCAGCAATGAGCGCTAAGACGCCCGTGATGGCGTAAATCCAGCGCACGGCCTTGACGGCTTTGCCCGCCATGCTTTTCTCGTCAAATCCAAACTGGCTCGATTTTTGGTCATCGTTCTTAAAGATGCCCATAATGTCTCCTTTCCGTGCGGCGTAAGCCTTGATCGTTACAACCAGTATCGCCTAAAGGCGCTGGCGTATGGGTCGGAGAGGGCGAAACGTAACCCAAAGGCCCCGAATTGTTTCCGTTGTTCCCCACGTTGCGATTTTCTATTCAACAGGTGTAGAACATTGCAGCCCTGTTCGTTATTGCCTACGTTTTAGGTTAGATTTTCCTAAGGACAATTGGCTTGTATTGGGGGTCCCTATGAACGAAGCAGTTCCCGAGGCGCCGTCGAGTGTCGAATCGATGGCAGAGCAGGGTTGCGAAAAGCTCGGCTTGGAAGCGTTTGATGCGCTGGTCCGTCGTGCCCGTACGTGCCGCCGTTTTGACGAGTCCATGCGCGTGCCGCGTGAGTTTTTGCTCGAGCTGGCAGAGCTGGCTCACCTGACTCCCTGCGGCGCCAATGCTCAGCGTCTGCGTTTTCATGTGGTGAGCGGTGCCGTGGATTGCGCGCGCGTATTTGATGAGCTTGCATGGGCCGGTGCGCTTAAGGATTGGCCGGGTCCTGCCGAGGGTGAGCGCCCGACCGGCTACATCGCGATTTTGGCTGAGCGCGCCGTTCCGGGCAAGCCAGCCGCTCCCATTACCGAGGTCGACACGGGCATTGCCGCGCAGACGATGATGCTCGCCGCCCGCAGCGCCACGCCTGAGGTGGCAGCCTGTATGTTCAAGGCCTTTACGCCCCGCGCGATCGATGCCATGGGGCTCGATAACGACAAATATGAGCTCAAGCTGATCATGGCGTTTGGCGCTCCGGCCGAGACACAGGTGATCGATGCGATCGATTCCAACCCCGACGGCTCCATCAATTATTGGCGCGACGAGGCGCAGGTGCACCACGTACCCAAGCGTTCGCTCGCCGACGTGCTGGTGTAGTTGAGTGTCACCGCGGTGTGATCCAGCGGTAAACCACCACAAAGGTGCCTGTCCCCTTTGTGGTGGTACGAGGGGAGGGTGTGTGGCAGATCTGTATTTGGTGCGGCATGGGCAGACTGAGCTCAATGTGCAGAGCATTTTGCAGGGCTGGCACGATTCGTCGCTTACGGCGCGCGGGCGCGAGCAGGCGCTGACGGCGCGTACGGCGTTTGCGGCGCGTGGCGTGGCCTTTGATCATGTGTATTCCTCGCCGTTGGGCCGGGCGCGGCATACGGCCGAGCTTATCGTTGGCGAGGGCCGTTCCATAGAGCTGGTCGATGACCTGCGTGAGTGGCATTTTGGCTCGCTGGAGGGCACATCAAATCGCGAGATGCCGCCGCAGCCCTGGGGTGATTATCCGGTTGCCTTTGGTGGCGAGTCGGAAAGTGAGCTTCAGTCGCGCATGGTCGCGGCGCTGTCCCGCATCATGGCCAGGCCGCAGCACGACTGCGTGCTGGCGGTTTCCCACGGCTCAGCCTGCCAGGAGTTTCTTGAGTATGTGACTGGCGAGGGGGAGCTACCCGACAACGGCGCCGTGCTTCATTTTGGCTATTGCGACGGGGCGTTTTCGCTCCTTGATTGGTAACGAACGAAAGGACCCCTATGAATAAAGATCTGTATCTGGTCCGTCATGGACAGACGATATTCAACCTCAAGCGTATCATTCAGGGGTGGAGTGACTCGCCGCTTACGCAGTTGGGCTGCGACCAGGCGGCGCGCGCCGGCATGTTTTTACGTGCGCGCGGCATTGAGCCCGATCATGCCTACACCTCCACGCTTCATCGCACCGAGCAGACTATCGCCAACTTGTGGCCGGGCTTGGCGTACGAGCGCCTGGACGGCCTGCGTGAGTGGTTCTTTGGTGACTTTGAGGCCGAGCGCGTGATGCTCATGCCCGAGCGCCCGTGGCGCGACTTCTATCGCCAGTTTGGCGGCGAGGGCCAGATGCAGGTGCGTGAGCGCATGGTGGCGACGTTGACCGATCTTATGCGTCGCCCGGACCACGAGTGCGTGCTCGCGGTGAGCCACGGCTCGGCCATCAAGGAGTTCATGGACCATGTGAAGGGCGCGGCGGCCGATGAGCGCGACCGCGTGCCAGGCAACTGCTCGGTGCTGCACTTTGCGTTTGACGACGAATCCGACACGTTTGAGCTGGTCGAAGTCTTTACGCAGGAAGACTACGCGCGCGAGCTGGGGCTTGAACCGCTCGTGGCTACTGCGGGTCCGCAGCGCGGATAACGCGAGCGCGGCGGTACGGGTCGCCGGCTAATTTCTCGACGCAAAAGGGGCGGAGATGCATGTACCTGCTGCATCTCCGCCCCCTGTTTGTTGAGCTGCCGATTTTTGTGCCGGGCGGTCTGGTCTTGCTAGAACCGCGCGACCTGGTGCGTGAGCAGACCTGTCGGAACCTGCGGCGCGGCGCCGCTGACCTGCGCGGCGGGGAAGAGCACGGCAACGGTAAAGTTGAACGGCTCCTTGCCGGTGTACGTTCCGGCGACACGGGCCTCATCGGCCAGCAGCTGCGACGCCCCGGTCAGAGCGGCGGCGTAGGCGGGGTCGTCGGCCAGTGCCGGCTCCGGTGCTTGGTCGAGCATGGCGCGGATGGCCCCGACGGCGTCCTCGCGCTTGACCTCCCACGCGCGGTGCGTAATGCCCGCGGGGTCGGTGACGGCGTAGAGCGACGCGCCCTCTTTGGCGGCGCCCAGGATGATATCCATGACGGGCGAGGCCTCGTAGGCGAGCGATACGGGGCGCGGCTGCACCTTGAGCTCGGCGATCGCGCGCGCGGCGGCGGCCACGTCGGCGCTGGCATCGCCCTTGCCGCCCGCAAGTACACTCGTCGGGCAGATCGCCACGACACCCGTCACACGTCCCGGCTCGCCCGAGCATTCGTACACGTAATACGCCGCACCCGGGTCCTTGAGCATCAGGCCATCGGCAATGGCTCCGCGCAGAGCATCGTTGCCGCTCAGGATGCTGCCCATTGCAGGCAGCGCCTCGAGCACGCGGTCCTGAGCCGGGCGGATGCAGGGAAACGGAAGTGCTTTCATGGGCGGTCCTAACGCACGAGTCGGTTTGTTCGCGGCTTATTATGCCCCAACTTGGCCGCTCGCGTCCCAGAGCACGTTATCGGCGAGCGCGATTAGCACCTGCTGACAACGAACGATATCGGCGTGGGGCACATATTCGTTGGGCTTGTGCGCGAGCGCGAGCGACCCGGGACCGTAGCTCATGCAATTGCGGTTACCTGTCTTGCCGGCAATGACGGCGGTGTCGGTGTAGCCGGTAAAGAAGCCGACGGTCGTGTCCGCGTCCGTCACGTCATCGGCGGCACGCTTGAGCGCTGCTAGAAGGGGAGAGTTCGGGTCGCGCTCGATGGCGGGGCGGTCGCCCGTCACGACGTAGCTGCCGTGGCAACCGGGAATGGCGGCTTCGGCGACGGCGATGGCCTGCTCTACCATGCGCGTTACGGCGGCCGTATCGGTCGGCGGGGTCAGGCGCATGTCGACCCAGACTTTGGCGCGGTCGGGTACGACGTAGGGGCGATATCCGCCCTCGATTTGGCCGAACGTGATGGTCGAAGGCCCCAGCTCATCGTGCGCGGGCAGCGCCACAAACGCGCGACGGAGCGAACACACGACCTCGGCCATGGCGGCGACGGCATCCGCGCCCTTCCAGGGCCGGCTTGCATGCGCCGTCACGCCATCCATTTCAATCTCGAACCACGTACGCCCCTTGTGCGCCACCTGGATCTGTCCGTCGGTGGGCTCGGTGTCCAGCACCCATTCGCGCGAACCGACCCAGCCGGCATCGATGGCTGCCTCGGAGCCTCGCATAAAGTCTTCCTCGTCGACCGAGCAGATGAGCGAAAAGCCGCGGCGGGGCAGCGCGCCATCCGCCGCCACGCGCTCGAGCGTATGGACCAGTGCGGCAATGGCACAGGCCAGGCCACCCTTCATATCGCAGGCGCCGCGGCCGTAGAGCTTGCCGTCGCGCACGACCGCCCCGAGCGGCGTAATGTCCGCGTCCCAGCCGTCGCCCAAGGTGACTGTATCCATGTGGCAGATGTAGACGAGCCGTGGCTCGTCGCTCAAACCGGGCACGGTGACCATGAGATTGCGGCGTCCGGTCAGCACCTCGAGTTCCTCAACCTGCACGGCATGGAGCACCGGATGACTCAACCGCTCCAATTGAGCCTCAACCAACACTTTGATATAGCGTTCAATCTCGCCCTCATACGCACCTGGGTCGGAACTGTCGATCCGCACGAGCCCTTGCGTAAGCCGCCAAGCAAAATCTGTATCAACCATAGGCACCTCACAGATAGTTAGGTCAACATACAAATTGTATGTCAAGAAGCGGCTCGGTGCATTTAATGGAGCGCTCACAAAAACGGGGGCGCCTCTCGTGCGAAAGGCGCCCCCGCGGGCATTCAATGTCAGTAACGGGCAGGCCACATGGGGAACTGCCCGTCAGATCAGCCGGCGCTACTTGATCACGCGTACGCGATACATCGACGGAATCTGCTTGAGCGCCTCGATGGTGCTGCTGTCCAGGTGCTCGTCCGTGTCGAACATGGTGTAGGCGTTCTCGCCGGCGGACTCGTTGGTCATACGCTGCACGTTGGCGTTGTCCTTGGCCAGAATCGCCGTGATCTGGCCGATCATGTTGGGCACGTTGGCGTGCAGGCAGGCGATGCGGCTCGCGGCACGCGCCTTGCCCATGCTGCAGGCGGGGTAGTTGACGCTGTGTGCGATGTTGCCGTTCTCCAGGTAATCCTTGAGCTCGCTGATGGCCATGTCGGCGCAGTTGGCCTCGGCCTCGCCGGTGCCGGCGCCCGAGTGCGTGGTGATAAACGTATTGGGCATCTTGACGGTTTTGGGCGTGGCAAAGTCGCAGCTAAACCAGCTGAGCTTGCCCTCGCGCAGGGCGGCGTCGACGGCGTCCTCGTCAATGATGGTCTCGCGCGCGTAGTTGATGAGCACGGCGCCCGGGGCCAGCAGGTTGATCTGCTCGGTGCTGATCATGCCGATGGTGTCGGCCTTGCTGGGCACGTGCACGGTGAGGTAGTCGCAGCCGCGGCAGAGGTCCTCGAGCGTGCCCACGCGCTGCACCTCGCGGCTCAGCACCCACGCGTGCTCGACGGAAATGAACGGATCGTAGCCGTAGACGTCCATGCCTAGGTCGACGCAGGCGTTAGCGACCTTGGAGCCCACGTTGCCCAGACCGATGACGCCGATGCGCTTGCCCTTGAGCTCGCGGCCCACAAAGGCCTTTTTGGCCTTCTCGGCATCGACCTGAATGTCGGGGTCGTCGGCGTTGTCGCGCACCCAGTTCATCGACTGCACCACGCCACGGCTCGAAAGCACCAGCATGCCCAGGACGAGCTCCTTGACGGCGTTGCTGTTGGCGCCGGGGGAGTTAAAGACGACGACGCCCTTCTTGGCGTACTCCTCGACCGGGATGTTGTTGACGCCGGCGCCGCAGCGGGCGATGGCGCGGATGCCCTCGGGCAGCTCATAGCCGTGCAGATCGGTGGAGCGCATCAGGATGGCGTCGGCCTCCTCGGCGGTGCTCACAAACTCGTAGCCCTCGCCAAACTCGACCTTGCCGTCTTTGGTAATGTCGTCGATGGTCTTAATCTTACGCATGGAAAAACTCCTTAGCAGGTTTTGTTCTAAACAGGGTGGTTTGAAGTGGCTGGTCGGCCCGCGCGTTGCGGGCTAGTTAGATCGCGGACTCAAACTATGCTGCGCTTCGAAGTTCTTCATGTACGAGGCCAGTACCTGCACGTCTTCCATGGTCACGGCGTTGTAGACGCTCGCGCGCATGCCGCCCACCAGGCGATGGCCCTTGACGTTTTGAATCTGGTGCTCGACCGCGCCTGCGACGAAGGTCGCGTCGAGGTCGGCATCGCCGGTACGGAACGTGACGTTGGCGATGGAGCGGCTGTCGGCCTGCGCGGTGCCATGGAACAGCTCACTGTGCTCGAGCAGGTCATAGAGCAGGTTGGCCTTGGCCCAGTTGCGCTCGGCCATGGCGGCGAGTCCGCCGGTCTGCTCCACCCAGTGGAACACCTTGCCGCACACGTAGATGCCAAAGGTGTTGGGCGTGTTGAGCATGGAGCCCTTGGCGGCTTGGGTCTTAAGGTCCAGGTACTGCGGCGTCTGCGCAAAGGCCGGGCCGTCGGCGATAAGGTCGTCGCGCGCTATGACCACGGTCACGCCCGCGGCGCCGGCGTTTTTCTGCGCGCCGGCGTAAATGAGCCCGTAGCGCTCAACGTCGAGCGGCTGCGACAGAAAGCAGCTCGAGACATCGGCGACCAGCGGCACATCGCCGCAGCTGGGCAGCTCGTGGTACATGGTGCCAAAGATGGTGTTGTTCTGGCAGATGTAGACGTAATCGAGCCCATCGCCCGCGGCCTCGGTGGCAATGCGCGCGTTGATGTCGGCCATGTCGGGGATGCGGTCGAAGTTGGTGTCCTCGGAGCTCGCGAGCAGCACGGCCTCGCCGTACTTTGCGGCCTCCTTGTACGCCTTGTTGGCAAAGTTACCCGTTACGACGTAGCCGGCGCGGCCGCGGTGCATGAGGTTCATGGGGATGCCCGCAAACTGCAGCGTGGCGCCGCCCTGCAAAAACAGGACACGGTAGTTGTCGGGGATGCTCAGTAGGCGGCGCAGGGTTGCCTCGGCGTCGTCGATGATCTGCTGGTACATGCTAGATCGATGGCTCATCTCGAGCACGGACATGCCGCAACCGCGGTAGTCCATCATCTCGTCGGCGATCTCGGCGAGCACGCTTGTGGGCAGCGCTGCCGGGCCAGCTGAGAAGTTGTGCACACGTGCCATCTTCTAGTTCCCCCTTGTAGTCGTTTGGACGTTCGGGTTACTTTAGCACAGTGGAGCGCCAGGCGCGACCGCACCACGGTAAAACTCGAGTGCGTCGCTATGATTTACAGGATGGTTACATGGGGGAGGGGTGCTTTACTCCTCAGGCAAATCCAAATCTGCGAGCGAAGACATGAAGTTCCTAGGCGCTTGATCTCTTCGTCCTAAAGTAGCTACCTCCTAGTCACTACGATGCTAGCGTGGCGATGACGGCTTCGTCGCCGGCGTATATTAGGGTGTTGCCGTCGGGGATGATCGTTTGGCCTTCGCGCTTGAGCATCACCACAATAAACGGATGTTTGCCTTGCGGCACATCGCACAGGCGCTGGCCGGCCAGGCGACCGTGGGGAGTCACGGTGACCTCGCGCAGCGTAACTTCGGTACGCTCTTCAAACGTCGGCGCGGCCATCACCAGCAGATCGCCTTCCTGGATCACGGTGTCGCCATTGGGCAGTACCGGGTGCGCCCCGTCGCGCAGCACCAGGACCACGAGCATATTTGTGGCGCTGCCAATGTCCGCGAGCGAGCGTCCGGCAAACGGATGTCCAGCGCACACCTTGAGCTTTACAAACGACATGCCGTCCTCGTCGCGGTAGTCGTTAAAGGTGCGGCGCACGTCGCCGGTCGCATCGATCATATCGAGCTTCTTCGCCACCGCCGGCAGCAGCGAGCCCTGCACCACAATGCTCGACACGGCAATCACAAACACCAGGTCAAACAGGTCGTGTCCGCCGGGAACGCCGGCCACCACGGCAAAGAGGCTAAACACGACCGAAGCTGCTCCGCGCAGGCCCGCCCAGCTTACGAGCGCGACCTGGCGGGGGTTCGTCTTAAAGGGCGCCAGGAGCACGCCGACGGCGATGGGGCGGCTCACGTAGAGCATAAACGCCATGAGCGCCAGGCCCGGCAGCAGCATCTGTGGTAGGCGTGCGGGCGTGACGAGCAGGCCGAGCAAGAAGAAGATCGTCATCTCGGCCATCTCGGTGAGGGTGTCAAAGAAGTGCGCCATCTCGACCTTGCCGGTGATGTCGCTCGCACCCAGCACAATGCCGGCCAGGTATACGGCCAAAAAGCCGTTGCCGCCCAGATAGCTTGGTAGCGCGTAGGCGACGATCGCCACGGCGAACAAGAAGATGGTCTGCGCGCCCTCGGCCGTTGCGTGCGCGCGTTCAATCAGACGGCCCGCCGCCCAGCCGATGGCAAGGCCCAGGCCCGCGCCCAGGATAATCTGCTTGGCCAGCAGTGCGGGAATGTTGATGTCGCCGCCGGCCGCGAGTGCGGCGAGCACGGCGGTGAGCATGTAGGCGACGGGGTCGTTGGAGCCCGATTCGACCTCGAGCAGCGAGTCGGTGCCGCCCTTCAGCGAAAGGTTGTGCTCGCGCAGCACGCTAAAGACGCTGGCCGCGTCGGTGGATGCCACGACCGATCCCAACAGCAGGCCGTCGATCCAGTCGAACCCCAGCGCGAAGTGGGCGAACACGCCGGTGATGCCGGCAGTGATGACGACGCCGAGCGTGCTCAGCAGCACCGCCGGCACAGCGACGGGTTTGGCACGGTCGATATTGGTGTTAAAGCCGCCGTAGAACATGATGAACAGCAGCGCCGTGCTGCAGACGGTTTCGGTGAGCGCATAGTCGCTAAAGTCGATATGCGCCGGGCCGTTGACGCCCAACAGCATGCCGAGCGCGATAAAGATGAGCAGGGTGGGGAAGGGGAGCTTTTTGCCGACGGGTTTGATGGTCAGACACAGAATGATGACGAGGCCGATAAAGAGAAGGATCTGGTTCATGGATGGTGTCCGCTCCTGGTTGGTTGGCGTGGCACGGTCAGTTGCCTGCGGTTATTTGTACCCAAAGATGGTGGGTTTATGGGGTTGGATTGCGGGCGTGCGCGATATCGTCATAGACGGCTGCCGTCTTTGCCTCTGCTCGGAAACCCTTTCCAGCTTTATTGCAACGGAGTACAATGGGTAACGTTTAAGTTCAACTTGAAGTTTTAGTTGCGGCGCCGGGCTTCGGCCGCAATGCAAGGAGAGGCGTACCATGGCGATCTATGTGACATCTGATGCTCACGGGCACGTGCGTGCGCTTGACGAAGCCCTGTCTAAGATCTCGTTGACGTCCGACGACACGCTGTACGTGCTGGGCGACATGATCGATCGCGGGCCCGATCCGGTCGGCGTTATTAAGCTCGTGCGCTCGCTGCCCAACGCCCACGTGCTCAAGGGTAATCACGAGCAGATCATGCTCGATGCCATCATTGGCCAGGATCCGCTCGATGCCGAGACCTGGGATATCAACGGTGGCTGGACGACGCGTGAGCAGCTCAACGACATGGAATTTGAGGCATACGAGGAGCTCGTGCGATGGATGGCCGCGCTGCCGCTCTACGCAGTGGTCGAGACCGAGGAGCGCCCGTATCTGCTGGTACATGCTGGAATCGAGATGAAGGCGGCGCGCGCGTTTTTGCTTGAGCATGGCGTCGATTGTGCCGATGGCGTTGGAGCGGTGGGTGCCGATCGCGAGCTGCTGCAGCAGATGCTCGCGGTGCAGTCGTCCGATGACCTGCTGTGGATTCGTCATGGCTATTGGGATGCGTCGACCGGGCTGCTTTCTGCCGAGGGCAAGGGCCCGGTCGTGGTGAGCGGTCACACGCCCACGGTATCGCTTGGGCGCTATTGCGAGGTCGGTGGTCTGGCGGGGCTCGATGAGGAATCGGGACGCGGGCAGATCGTGCGCTTGGGCGGCGAGGACACTGCTGGTGTGCCCGATCGCATCGACATCGACTGCGCCGCCGCCACCGGCTCCGAGTTCGGCCGCGTGGGCATCCTGCGCCTGGACGACGGGGCCGAGTTCTACGCGAACATCAACCCGGGCGAATAACCTTGTTCCGCCGATCTACCGTAGCTAATTTGGGACGGGGCTTTTTTGACTACTTTCGGAGAGTAGCGCCTTCTTGCTCGGTAAGCGCTAGAAATGAGGAGCGTCTGCGTCCTCGACAGCGCGAAAATGCTCGAAAAACCGTCGCAACGGAGTCAAACGACGTCGCGGCGGTTCTTTTTTGGCTGCCCGCTTGCTAAGTGAGTAGACTTTTTTGGAAATGCCGAGCACCCAACATATTTGCCTCAATAAAACCGCAGGTCACAGACTTGTGCTCTGTTGGTGTGGTCGGGGATTCGGTAAAAGTCTACTCACTTAGTTTTGCGTGATGAATATTGTCCGCAACGAGACCCCAGACGGGGTGATTCCATCGCAAATTCCGGTGACCGGGCAGCTAATTAGGCGCCGTATGGGTTGCGGTCGCGTTCGATGCGTTGGCGGATGCGGCGGTACTCGATTATCAGCAGCACCAGGAGTAGGGCCATGATGGCTAGGTAGCTCACTACAGCGCCCATCAGACCCAGCAGCTTAATCAGGATCACCGGCAGCACCACGCTTACGGCGAAGCAGATCAGGTAGATCTTGGTGACGTCTCTAGCGTGGCGTAGCACCGTGATGATGGCGTAGATAAAGTCGATGGCCGCGGTGACGCCGCCGGCGACGACCATCAGCAGCGCCAGCGTACGGTAGCGCTCAAAGCTGAGGCCGTACATAAAGCTCATGAGGGGAATACCGGGACCTGCCATAAATGCGGCGCACATGCCGGTGATGACCACGATCAGCGCCATAACGGCAACAATAATCAGGTCAAAGCGACGACGCTTGCGAGGATTAGCCCAAATGTTCGACAAGCGCAGGAGCTGCGGTTTATAGATAAATCCAATGCTCAGCAAAATAGCCTGCGCAGGAAAGAACAGGGCATTAAAGTACAGCTGATATTTGTATGCCAGCGTGCCTTCCATCACAAACTTGGGCATGCTCTCGATAAGGTTGAACAGGAACAGTGCACCAAAGAGCGGGGCGCACTGGACAAACAGGTGGCCGACCTCGCGCAGGCTCACGCGGCGCGATTTTTCGGTCTCGAGCAGGGCGAGCGGCGCGGTGACCAGCACGAGCGAGGCGATCGCGGTGACACCCATGTCCATGGCCGCGATGGGCATGCTGCGCGTGAGGAACAGCGCCACGCTGAAGACCGCGATGACGCCGACGGAGCGTAGCGTTTGGCTCATTCCAGCCAAGTAGAGTTTGTCGGCCTGCTGCAGGCGGCCTTCGTACACGTCGGCGACGCCGTCGATGACCTTATACAGGTAGACGCCCAGGCCGATCGTCGCCATCTGCGCGTCATAGCCGCGGGCGCTGCTATACATGAGGCCGCAGCCTAGGGCGAGCGCTCCGCAGATCCAACGATTGAGCTGGTAGGAGGCGAAGGACGTCTTTTCGTCGATGTCCGAGACCTGGAAATTGCGCACGCCGTAGTTGCACGCGATCATGATGAGCGTGCCGGTGACAAAGGCGATGGAGAACTTGCCGGCTTCTTCGGCGCCCACGAGCTGTGTGGACACGATGGTGAGCAGCGGAAACGCCAAGCCCCACACGGCGGTGCCGAGAGCGTTCCAAAGGTAATCGCGGCGGGTGGCGTGCTCCTCGTATTCCGCTTCCTGCATGGAGAACCCGCCGCCGTAGACGGCGCCGAGCAGACGGTTCCACCAAGCGTTGACCATGCGGCGGACGGGGCCGGGCTCCCGATCGCGTTCGCGCCGGCGACGTGTGGCTTGGCTGCTATCGGGCCCGCCGGCGTTGCGCTGACTCAGCTCTTGGATGCGTGCGAGTTCCTCGGCAGTGTGCGAGGCAGGGAAGAGGCCGTTCTCGATGCGGCCGCCCTGGGCCTTCGCGGCGCCGTCCTTCGATGCAGCGGGGTTGGAGGTGCCGTTGCGGCGGGCGATGGCGCGGCGAATGCTATCGAGGGGCGTGATACTCAAAGCGGAGTCCTTTCTATTGCTGCGCTTTAGTATAGACGCGACGGTGTTCGCTCGTGTTTTTGAACGGATTGTTCAATAATTTCGGCGGGCGGCTGTAATTTGTCGGTAAACGTGCGGTATCCTGTTGAAGTTTTGTGACACCCCCGATGCCGCCCACGCGGTACCAAGGAGCTTCTACCTATGGACGTCGCCGCATTCTTACTGGCTCTTGTGCCGATTATTTGGCTGGTCGTGATGCTGCTGTGCTTTAAATGGCCAGCTTGGAAGGCCGCTATCGGATCGTTTGTCCTTTCGTGCTTGCTTGCCTTCGCATGGTGGCACCTGCCGGCAGCGCAGATCGCGACCGCCTCGCTCGAAGGTTTTTTGATGGCTCTGTGGCCCATCGTCCTGGTGATCATCGCCGCGGTGTTCACGTATAACCTGTGCGTTCGTACGGGCGCCATGGACGTGATCGGCAGCATGATCACCTCCATCAGCAGCGACCGCCGTCTGCTGGCGCTGCTCGTGGCTTGGTGCTTCGGTGGCTTTATGGAGGGCATGGCCGGCTTCGGTACCGC
>CABQSP010000031.1:0-19200 GCA_902466855.1 uncultured Collinsella sp.
CGCCCGCCGGCACACCGCCGACGGGCGTTTTTCATCTTTTGGGCTCTTTTTCGCTGTGACTGTATGAGTGACATATCAAAACTATGCCCATTTACTACGCTTAGCCCGGGATGCTCGACCATGCACCGGTTTTTGTTAAATGCGCGAGCCGTCTACCTGCGGTTTTGTTTTTCTCAAATTCGACATGCTCGGCGATAACCGATCAAACGTAGTAAATGGGCATAGTTTTTGACAAGCGGCATCGCGCGCGTCCCTCGCAAGGGCAAAATGATCCGTTTTCCTCCGTCCCCAAGGGATCAGTTGAACAGATTGTCGATGGGATCGGGGGCGGAACTGGGGAGATAGCGGATTTCTAGCTCTATGCCGAGTTCTTGCAGCTCTTTGAGGGCGGCAACGTCGGCATCGTCTATGGCGACCGCGGGCGTTACAGAGCGTTTGCCCTCCCCTGCCTGTATATGGCCAATGCTGATCTTGGTAATCGGCACACCACCCTTAACCAGCGCGAGTGCATCGGCGGGTGAGGCCACCATGATCAGAATCAACTGGCGCGGCGTTGCGGTATGAATGATGTCGATGGTCCTTTGCACCGAGAAAAACCGCGTCCACACGCCCTCGGGCGCCGCGACCCTCATAGGCGCCCACTTGCGCGAATCCGCCGCGATCTCATCGTTGACGATTAGGACAAGGTTGGAGCCCACGGCTTCGTTCCACAGCTCAACGTCTTGCCCGTAAATGAAACGGTCATCGATACGCGTGAGAAGGATCCTGGGTTGAGCCATCACTGCCCCATTCTGCTTGAGACCCGTAAGAGCAAGACATCACGCCTCCAATATTAGTGCATTTAAAGTGAGAAAAGCCGTCAGAACACTTGCGCGGATTTGTGATGTCCCGTATCATAGACAGCCGTTGACGCCTCAGTTGCGTCACCACATGGCCGCCAGCGTAGCTCAGTTGGTAGAGCACCGCTCTCGTAAAGCGGGGGTCACCGGTTCGAGCCCGGTCGCTGGCTCCATTGCACAAGATAGCCGCCTTCGGGCGGCTTTTTTGTTGCCAATTTCGGGCGCATATCCGCCAATCCAAGCACAACGCCGCCGGCAACTCCCCTACTCAACAAAAAGCCCCGCCAACCGCAATCCCCAAGGGAACCGCGATCAGCGGGGCTCAAGCGCGCTCCTCCAAGGGATAACGCTCGCAACACGAACAGCTCAGCCGAGCAGTTCGCTACTCCTCCCAGTAGGCGTCTGCAAGCAGCTTAAAGCAGATCTTCTTGACCGGCTGTGCGCCATCGCCCGGGAACTCGAGCGTGGGCATATGAGGCTCGCCGGCAACGAACAGCGCGAACTTGTCGTCGGCAAGATCGCCGGCGATCGAAGCGTCGGAATCGACCAGATCGTAGTCGTCCTTCTCGTCAAACTCCTGAACCAGCGTCAGGCTGCCCGTGGCAACCTTAAAGGCCTCGCGACCCTCAACGTCGATCTGCAGATCGTGATAGCGCTGATGCGTCTCATAGTGAGCCTCGGCCTCGGGTCGCGTCGTGGGAGCCATGACGTTCGCAAAGACCTTGTCGCCCAGAATCGGATGGCTGCCGACCTCGAGCTCCGCCGGATCGTTCTCCTCGAGCCAGTCGATCAACACGTCGAGGCCCTTGAGCATTCCGCGGTATTCCTCGATATCGCCCAGTGCACCGTAAATCATCTAAATCCCCTCTCGGATCGTTTCTTTGGCAGCTACTCGGCAAACGCGTTACCGACGCTGTTGCCACCCACATACGTCTCGACCAGGGTAAGGTCGGGATTGAACACGACGTCATCGGCGTCGCGCCCCGGCATAATGCTACCGCACTTGTCGTCGGCTCTAACCATAAGCAAACAAGCAATGCCGGGGCCGTCGCCCAGGCTTTTACAGCTCGGTCACGACAACGCCGTTGTAGACCTCGTCCCAACGGTCCATGACCAGATGGCCGGTCATGGGATCCATGGCGTTGAGCTTGCCGCAGGTATTGGCGGTACGCAGCACCGTCTCGTCGTCTGCGCCAGCAGCGATGGCATGCGCGAAGCCTGCGATAGTGGAGTCACCAGAGCCCGTGGCGTTAACGGCAGGGATATCGGGCGTCTTTGCGCGGAACGCACGGCCATTGTGGAAGCCAACGGAGCCGGCAGCGCCCATGGACACGACGACCCAGGGGATATCGGAGAAGCGGGCATCAGAGGCGAGCGCGGCGCGGAGCTCGTCCACATCGTCGGTGGTAAAGCTCGTACCCAAAAGGCCGTTGATCTCGGTCAGGTTAGGCTTGACAAGCTCGGGCTTGACCTCGGACTTGAGCGCCGCCTCGAGCGAAGCACCCGAGGTATCGAGCAGCACCTTGGCGCCGGCGTTCTCGGCAATGCCCGTGATCTTGGCATAGTAGTCTGCCTCGACACCGCGGGGCAGCGAACCCGAGATGGTGACGACGTCGGCCTTGCTCGCAAGCTCGGTAAACTTGGCGGTAAAGGCATCGAGCTCCTCAGGGGCAATTGTCGGGCCGCTCTCGAGCAGCTCGGTCTGGTTGCCGGCGTGGAGGATGTTGAGGCAAATGCGAGTCTCGCCCTTGATGGGCACAAAATCATTCTTAATGCCGTTAGCGTCCATGAGCTCGGCCATATAGGCGCCCATATGGCCACCAAGCAGGCCGGTTGCCACAACATCGTCGCCCAACTGACCAAGGACGCGGGCTACGTTAAGGCCCTTGCCGCCGGCGGTCTTTTCGGGCGTCACACGGTTGACGTCGTCGATGACGAGCTCATCGAGCTGATAGCGCGTATCGACAGACGGGTTCATCGTAACGGTGAGGATCATTTTTAGCTCCTTATCTCGCAGGCTCCTTGTGCCTCGCGATACGAGTCGACAAAACGGAATTACAGAATCTCAATCGTGAACGAGCGAACGACGGTCTCCTTGGGCTTGGCGACAAGGCAGCCGCGCTTATGCTCAAGCACATCGTCCTCATCGGAACAGGTCGAAAGACCGCCCCAAGGCTCAACCGCCACAAA
Source organism: uncultured Collinsella sp. (assembly GCA_902466855.1). Lineage (GTDB taxonomy): Bacteria > Actinomycetota > Coriobacteriia > Coriobacteriales > Coriobacteriaceae > Collinsella. The sequence continues at coordinate 3,030 of CABQSP010000031.1, forward strand.
ATCGCCCTCGGGCTTGCTCCACACAATGAGATATGGGAAGCCCTCAAAGCTCAGGCGGACGCCCTTGTCCTCGCCCTTTTTGGAAAGCGTGACCTGACGGCTCTCGAGCACGTCAAAGATGGTCTCCGCAAAATCGAAGAGCTCATGTGACAGAGGCAGCGTCTTTCCCACCATGGGGTTCTTGGAGCGGTTTGCCACGTCAATCAAGCCAGTCGAAGGGACAGCGGTGCAAAGCTCCGCAGCCTCGTCTTTCTCAAAGCGCAACTCGTAGTCCGTATAGGCCTCGCCCTCATCGAGCGGACACCTAAAGCCGGGATGACCGCCGATAAAGAACGGCATGTCCTCGGTGCCCTCGTTGGTGACCTCGTAGGAAACGCGCACGGCAGCGTCCTCGAGCGTATAGCGGGCGACAAGCTTAAACGGATACGGATAATCGCTCAGCAGCGCGGCGTTATCCTCCGAAGCCAGGCACATCGCCAGCTCGTTCTCGTCTTGGCTCAGCAGCTTCCACTCCTGTTTGCGCGCAAACCCGTGGCGAGCGAGCTTTACATGATGCCCGGCAAACGTCATGGCGCTGTTGTCGCGCAAGCCTCCGCAAATCGGAAAGCAGACCGGCGCCTGACCGGACCACACTGCGGGATCGCCCTGCCACAAGTACTCGCGACCTCCGGCCTCAATCGAGGTAAACGAACCACCAGCCGTGGACACCTTAATAGAAATCGAATCGTTGGAGAGAGCGTATTCCATTGCCCATCCTTTCGAACAACTGCTTTTTGCTCGCAAGTACCCGTCTCGGCCCTAACCAAAGGACAAACCCGCACGTTCATCGATGCGTCCGGTATCCCAGCCATGCAACGGGGTACCATACAGACATTGACGTCATTACAGCTGAAAGGCCTTCTTATGCGAACCATCATCCTTTATGCCTCACGCCACCACGGCAATACGAAAAAGCTCGTGGACGCCATCGTCGAGGCACACCCCGAGATCGATACCCTCGACGTCAAGGCGCTCGGTAAAAACGAGTATCCCAACCTGCACGAATATCATCTGATCGGTGTCGCCACGGGCATCTATTACTCCGAGATCGACAAGGACATGGCACGCGTGCTCACGAACGTGCTGCAGCCGCAGGACAAGGTGTTTGGCCTTATGACCTACGGTGGCAAAAACAAGTGGTACGGCAAGGATATCGATGGCATCTGCCGCATGAAGCAGGCCATCTTTATGGGTGTCTACGGCTGCCCCGGCTTTGATACGTGGGGGCCGTTCAAGCTCGCCGGCGGTGTCCAAAAGGGACACCCGACCGCTGAGGAAATTAAGGGCGCCGTCGACTTCTTCGACAAGATCGAAGACGAGTATGGCGACATCATCGTCGAAGAGTACGCCAAGCGCGAGAAGCGCCTAGCATACGAGAAGGAGCATCCTGCAGGAGGCTTGGTGGCCGGCGTCAAGCGCACGGCAAAGAAGATCGCTAACAAGCTGTAACTGTAAAGGTGCTTTTGAGCGTTTAACCCATACGGCGGGTCCGAGCAGATTCGGGCCCGCCGTCTTTTTCTATCGTTACTCGGTAAAGGCGTTGCCGACGCTCTGGCCGCCAACATACGTCTCGACGAGGGTGAGCTCATGGTCGAACACGACAAAGTCGGCGTCGCGACCCGGCATGATGCTGCCGCACTTATCCTCGATGTGCGCGGAGCGTGCCGGCACCTCGGTTGCCATGCGAATGGCGATATCGGCGCTGGCGATGCCCCAGTCGACGATATTCTTGACGCCCTGGGCAAGCGTGAGCACCGAGCCGGCAATGCTCTTGCCGTCGGCGAGCCAGCACAGGTTGTCCTTCATGATGACGTCCATGCCACCACTGGTGTAGCTGCCCTCGGGCATGCCGCCGCAGCCCAGGCAGTCGGTGATGAGCACCGTGTGTTGCCAGCCCTTTGCCTGCAGCAGCGCCTTGATGGCAGCGGGGTTTACGTGTTTGCCATCACAGATGATCTCGGCGTAGGTCTCGGGCGTGGACATGGCAGCACCCACGACACCGGGCTCACGGTGATGCAGCCCGCGCTGACCGTTATAGGTATGCGTAAAGCAGCTGGCACCGGCGTTGATGGCGGCGATGCACTCATCGTAGGTGGCGTCGGAGTGACCGATGCTGGTCACGACGCCCTTGGCGTTCAGAGCAGCCGCATAAGCAGCGGCACCGTCGCGCTCGGCCGCCATGGCGCTCTTAACGATGCGACCACCCGCAGCCTCCTGCCACTGGTCGAAGACCTCCTCGGAGGGGTCGATCAGGTAAGCGGGGTTCTGCGCGCCCACGTGCTTCATGGTAAAGAAGGGGCCCTCCAGGTAGATGCCCTGAATGCGAGCACCGCAGAAGTCGGGGCCGCGACCCTCGTCCGCCTGAGCGATGGCGGCGCAGGCGTCCTTGATCTGCTCGACGCCATCGGTGAACGTCGTGGGCAGCCAGCTGGTGGTGCCGCGACGGGCGAGCTCGGTCGAGCTGATATCGATGCCCTCGGGATCGTTATCGGTAGTTGAATGGTTGTAGAAGCCATGGATGTGAGTATCGACCATACCCGGTGCGATCCACGATCCCGTGTAGTCCTTAATCTCGCAAGAGGGCTCGTCGGCCTGCCAGGCGCCAAAGACGCCATCCTCGACCATAAGATAGCCGCCCAGTTGCGGGCCTGCCGGCAAGAAGAACTTGTCAGCCTTAATTGCGTACGTGCTCATATGCACTCCTTGCTTCTAAAGCAGTTGACTGTGGTGATGCTTATACCCAGCTCACGTAAAACAAAAAGCGCCCGCCCGCCGTTATGAGCGGACGGGCGCCCTTACAGGGGGACGCGATTAAGCGGTGAAGGGGTGAATCGTCACGCCCTTAACCACGCGGTTGACCGTGCCGGTGGGGCTCGGCGTATCGGGCGTGTTGCCCACGCGCACGGAGTTGAGCAGGCTGATAGCCTGGGCAAACATCACGAACGGCAGAGCAAGGTAGCCCTCGGGAAGTGCCTCGTAGCCCTTAAAGGTGAAGGACTCACCCTCATAGACGGTGGCACCTTCCTGCTGAACGGCGATGGTGTGCTGAGCGATCTCGTCGCCACCGATCTCGTTGAGGATGTCGATGTCGTACTGACGGGTGTAGGCGTCGTTGTTGACGAACACGAAGACGAGCGTCTTATCGTCGACGAAGGACTTGGGTCCGTGACGATAGCCCATGGAAGTGTCGTAAGAAGTGGCAACCAGGCCGTGAGCAAGCTCGAGAATCTTAAGCTGGCTCTCCTGAGCAAGGCCGCCAAAGGAGCCGGAGCCCAGGTAGGTCACGCGGTTGAAGTCGCCAGCGAGGTAATCGGCGACCTCGGACTCGCGAGCGATAACCTCCTCGCCCATCTTGGCAATCGTCTCGACCCACTCGGCCTTCTGCTCGTCAGAGGCAGTGTCGAAAATAAGGGTAGAGAGCAGGGTCATGCAGGAATAAGAACCGGTCATGGCGAAGCCCTTGTCGTTGGCACGCGGAATGAGCAGCGTCAGCGCATTGGGATCATCGGCAGACTCGACGGCGAGCTTGCCCTCGGGAGCGCAGGTGATGTTGAGGAACTTGACGTTGTGGACGAGCTCCTTGGCAACGGCAACGGCGGCAAGGCTCTCGGGGCTGTTGCCAGAGCGGGCAAAGGAAACCACGAGCGTGGGATCCTCGGCGCGCAGGAAGTCGCGCGGGGCACTCACGATGTCGGTCGTGGCGATGGGCTTAAAGTCGTAGAGATCAGTGTTGCCAGCGTGACGCAGGTACGGGGCGCAGGTATCGCCAACGTAGTCGGACGTACCGGCACCGGTGAAGACAACGGACAGACGACCCTCGCCCATAGCGCGAGCCTCGGCCAGGAAGGCCTCGATGGCCTCCTTGTTCTCGCGATAGATGTTGAGCGTATCACGCCAAAGCTCGGGCTGCTGAGCAATCTCGGCCGTGGTGATCTGGGCGCCGAGCTCGGTGAGCTCCTCGACACTCTTCTCGAACATTTCTAATACCTCTCTCTAGAAGTAATCCTCTGACGTGCAATTATACACTTCGGTTGGTTATCTGGTAGTAACCAGTTAAATGCAAAGAATCATCATATGGAAACGATGCGGACACTAATCGCTACGCTGGTGGTAAACCTTGTATTTAAACTGATCGGCACGTGCAACCGAGAGTGTGTACTCCACAACCTCGTTTGACTCGTTATACGTAGTTCTGACCAAATCGAGCACAGGCGAGCCCTCGACAATTCCCAAAAGGTGGGCGTCGGTGGGACGGGCTATGCTCGCATAGAACTCCTCTTCGGCCACGCGTATCTTTTGCTGAAAGTCTTGCTCAATCACATCGTAAAGCGGCTTACGCTCCAGCAGCGGTCGCTTTAGGGACAGAAATTGACGAACCGGCAGATAGCTGCGCTCGACCATCATGGGCATGTTGTCGGCAGAACGAAGACGCTTGAGCTTAAAAATGCGATCACCGATGCGCAATCCCATATGCTCGGCCAGATTCTTATCGGCCTCCATCTCGCAAAACTCGAGAATCGTGGTCTCAGGTTCTCGACCCATCGCGCGCATCTGCTCGGTAAAGCTATAGGACTGCATGAGATTGGTTGCCTTTGCCGAACGGTCGGTCACAAAGGTACCGCGACCGTGCTGCCGAACCACCAGTCCTAAACGCTCCAGTTCCTGCAGAGCCAGGCGTACTGTAGTGCGCGAGAGACCATAGCGCTCCGAAAGTTCGCGCTCGGAAGGAATCATGTCACCGGCGCGATATTCATGGTCGATCTTTTCGGTCAGAATATCGACCAGCTGATCGTACAGCGGTTGCTTACGCGCTCCGATCGCCATCCTATCCTCCCTTTTGCTCGAATTCGGCTAACTACCTAGGGTGTTTAGCATTATCTGTCTGCCACACCCGAATCAACAAGAAAACAAAAGCCGCGCGCTCTTTCGAGCACGCGGCTTTTAACATACACATGGCTTAAGGGGTCGGGGTGTGAGCCGCGTAGGGACACACCCCTCAAGCTAGAGCCTTACCAGATGCTCGGCCAGAGACCAAGCGGGCCAGCGCCCAGGATGCCAAGGACGAAGAGCAGGAGAATGCCCTTGGTCGGGGTCCAGCTGTGCTTAGCGAACATGTAGTAAAGCAGCAGCGTAAGCATAAGCGGGACGAGCTTCGGGACGATGGTGTTGAGGGTGTCGGCAACAGAGAAGTTGACCGGATCCTCGGTAACGGTGCCGTAGGTAACGGACTCCATGCCGTTGCCCAGATCCGTGACGCCGCACTCGACAGGGTTGCCGTCGGCATCGGTGGCGGTGAGGGCGTCGCCGTCCTCATTAGTCATGGCGATGGTACCGGCCTCAGCGGTCTCGGTATCGATGCCCTCCATACCGGTGAAGTTCTCGGCCTCCTTCTCGGAGACGATCACGGTAGTAGCGGAGAGGCCACGGGTGGTGCCGTTGGGGATCTGGAGGTTGATCTGGGTGCCACCCATGGTGACGACCAGGCAACCGACGACGAAGACGCCCATGATGGAAGCGGCACGCGTGAAGGCCTGCATGTTGGCGGTCAGAGCGTCAATAGCGCTGGTGCCAAGCTTGTAGGACCAGTTCATGAGCCAGAAGCGCAGAGCGAACTGGACGGCGTTGAAGATCACCAGGAAGATGATCGGCGCAGCGGCGTTGCCGTTGATGGCCATGTTGGAGGTGATGCCGGCCGTGATAGGCACGAGCGTCAGCCAGAACAGGGCGTCACCGATACCACCGAGCGGGCCCATTGCGGCGACGCGGACGGCGCGGATCGTGGGGATGTCAACCTTGTTCTGCTCGAGCGAAAGCACGATGCCCATAACAAAGGTGACGAGGAACGGGTGGGTGTTGAAGAACTCCAGGTTATGGCTCATGGAAGCCGCGAGGTCGTTCTTGTTGGTGTGGATCTTCTCCAGACCGGGGATGATGGAGTAGAGCCAGCCAGCGGCCTGCATGCGCTCGTAGTTGAACGATGCCTGCAGGAAGCAGGAGCGCCAAGCCATCTTGTTGAGGGTCTTCTGGTCGAGCTGCGGAGCAGGAGTGAGATCCTCGTAGTGCTCCGGGATCACATACTCATTAGATGCCATCTTCGAAGTCACCTCCGTCAGAAACAGCTGCACCCTTCAGCTCGGTCTGCTGCTGGAAGTCCCAGAAAGCGATGCCGAAGCCGATGAGAGCGAGGATGAGCAGAGCAGGGGTTGCCAGCGAATCGTTGGCAACGGTGATGAGCGCGAGGCCAAAGCCCATGAGGAAGAAGCCCCACATATCGCGGTTCATCATAACCTTGAGCAGGACGGCGAAGCCGACGAAGCGCATCATGCCGCCTGCAGCGGACAGACCGGTCTGCAGCCAAGTCGGGATGGCAGAAGCGATGGTCTGACCGATGGTAGCGCCAGCGATGAAGAACAGGGTGACGACGACAGCGAAGATCAGGCCGAGCAGAGCCATGGCGAAGTAGTTCAGGCGCTCGATGCCCTTGGTGTCCGCGTTGTGAGCCATGTTATCGGCCGTGGACATAAGCGGGGACATAAGCGTGAAGACCAGGGTAACGCCAAGCTGGCCAAGCAGAGCGAACGGAATGGCGAGGCCGACTGCCGCGTTGGGCTCGAGGCCCGTGGCGATAGCGAGAATGGCTGCCATGATGCCGCCGATGACGGCGTTAGGCGGCTGAGCGCCTCCGATCGGCATGTTGCCGATCGTCATGAGCTGATAGGTACCACCCACGAGAAGACCGGTGTTGAGGTCGCCAAGGATAAGACCGATGACGGCGCCGGTGACGATGGGCTGATAGAGAGACTCGAGGAAGTCAAACTGGTCGATTGCCGCGATGAACGTAACAACGAAGACCAGAGCGATCTGGATGATCGAGTATTCCATCTTGCTCCTCCTTTCAAAATGTATGTACGCACTTTGGATATCACGTACAGAACGTCAGGGTTTCACTCCTGACAACGTGGATCACGAGGATTACGAGAAGAGCTTGCTCGTGTCCTCAACAGGCGTGCTCGGAACGCGCCTGATCTCCAACTCCACCCCCAATTCCTGCAGCTCTTTAAACGCAGCGACATCCTCGTCGTTAACTGCGACGGAGGTGGCGACTTGGCGCTTTCCTTCCGACATGTGCATGTTGCCGATGTTTACCTTCTTTATAGGCACACCGCCCTTGACGAGCGTAAGCACGTCTTCCGGTGTTTCGGCCACGATGAAGATCTTCTGGCGCGGGCTCGCCTTGCCAATGACGTCGATGGTCTTCTGCAGGGAGAAGAAACGCGTAGCGACGCCGGCGGGAGCGGCCATCTTCATGAGGTTCTGGCGCATGGTGTTGGACGCCACGTCGTCGTTGGCGACGAGGATGAGGTTGGAGCCCAGGGTGGAGTTCCACTGGGTTGCAACCTGACCATGAACCAGTCGGTTATCGATGCGGGTAAGAAGAATGTTGGGTTCTGCCATGTTGATCAGCTTCCTTTCGATATTTGCTGACGACAGTTACTTGATCTCCTGAATCGCGTAACGCGAAACATCTACGACGGCTCCGGATCGGACTTTGATCTGGACCTTCTCGCCTTCGATGCCTTTGACGGTTCCGTAGATACCGCCGGCGAAAAGAACCTCCTGACCCGGCTTGAGCTCGGTGTGCAGCTCCTTGAAGTACTTCTGCTTCTTCTTCATGTTGATTTGCGACCAGATGGTGTAAATCAAGCCCATGATGACAAGCAGGCCTAAAAGGGCGACCGAGGAGCTCAGGACGTTGGCTCCGAAATCGGCCATTAGATGCCGTCCTCGTCGCCGAAGATATCCTCTTCCTCGGAGCCGGCAACGGATGCGACCGTCTGGGCGGTGATGCCCGTCTGGCCAACGGTCACGGCCTGCTCGCCAAGCTCGGCGAGCGTGGCATTGCCGCGGAGGAACAGAAGCTCAATAACCATGGGAAGGTTGGTGCCAGTCAGAACCTCGACGTTGTCGACATCCTGAGCAATCATCATCGACTGGTTGAACGGGGTGCCGCCAAGCAGGTCGGTAAAGACAAGCACGCCATCGCACTCCTCGCGCATGGCGGTAATAGCGGCGCGGAGATCCTCACCGTAGGATGCGGCCTGGTCGCCCTCAAAAGGAACGACGGTAAAAGCAGGCTGGTCGCCGGCAACCATAGCGATAGCGCTTGCAAGGCCGGGTGCGAACTGTCCATGACCGGTAAGAATAAAGCCAACCATTCAAATTTCCCTTCCGAAGGTGTGTACGATCTGATTCCGATGATTTTCGGAAGCCAGCGGGCACTCGCCCTTAAAGCTTCTTAGAAAGCGTTCTTTGAAGACCAGTGGTTTCTAAACTGGTAGTAACCACGTGACGTGTTGTTGTCACTATATCACCCCAGAAGAGGTCGCTTTCGTTGATTCATACGGTAAAACGTTTTTGCACCGCTCACGGTGATAAATCGACCGTTTACCGGTCGTTAACACTTCTACCTGCACTGATAATTGTTCTCGGGGGAAGCGGGCACTGCGGGGCGCGGCAACGGCGCGCGATTTCCGCGTCGCAGCGCTACCCTGATGCTGAATGCCGGGACGATGACCCACTGACCTGCTGACGCCTCTTCGGCCGTCCTCAAATCCGACCTGTCTCGCCCCGGCATCCGCGTCCCGGAGTCCTGCCATGACCTAATAGGAGCATGAGCGCGGACAATCGGACAAGCCAACTGGATTGTAGCGCTCCCGTCAGTGCAATGTCTGGGAGACCCGGGCGCGGAGCAGGCGGCAGACCGAGGGGAGCGAAAATGGAAGGCGAAACGGTCATCGCGGGCGTCGACACGCACAAGGACGTGCATGTCCTGTGCCTGCTCGACGGCCTCGGGAGGAAGATCTGGAGCGGGAGCTTCGGGGCCGACCCCGAGGGCTACGACAGGCTGGCAGAGGCGATAGGCGACCCGGGGAGCTGCATGGTCGTCGGCGTCGAGGGCACGGCATCGTACGGGGCCGGGCTGACGAGGAGGCTCGTGGAGCTCGGGTACAACGTCGTCGAGGTGCTCAGGCCCAAGAGGGACAAGGTGAGGCCCGGCGAGGGGAAGAGCGACCCGCTGGACGCCGAGCGCGCGGCGCGCAAGGCGGCGTCCGGGAAGGGCTGCTCCGTGCCGAAGTCGCAGGACGGCTGGGTCGAGGCGGTGCGCCAGCTCTACGTCGCGCGCAGGCTGGCCGTCGCGACGTCCACGTCCTGCGTGGCCTGCGCGAAGTCGATGCTCACGACGGCCCCGAGCGCCCTGAGGGAGCGGTTCAGGGGCCGCGAGCGGCCGAAGGACCTCATGCCGCTGCTCGCGCGCGGGAGGAAGGCGGCCAGCGCGCTCGAGGAGAGCGTGCTGGCCTCGCTGCGGTCCGTCGCGGCGGTCTGGAAGGAGGCCCGCAGCCAGGTCGAGTCCCTCGACGAGCGCATCCGCGCGCTGCTGGAGGCGAACGCGCCCGCGCTGCTCGGCGTCGAGGGCTGCGGCACCACGACCGCCGCCGCCCTGGTCGTGGCCGCCGGCGACAACCCCGGCAGGCTGAAGGGCGAGGCGGCGTTCTCGATGATGTGCGGCGCCTCCCCGATCCCCGCGTCGAGCGGGAAGACGGACCGGCACAGGCTCAACCGCGGCGGCAACCGGCAGGCGAACTGGGCGCTCTATGAGATCGCGATCAAGCGCATGGCGTACGACGAGAGGACGAGGAGGTACGTGGCGAGGCGGACCTCCGAGGGGAAGTCCCGGCGGGAGGCGGTCCGCTGCCTGAAGCGCTACATAGCGCGGGAGGTGTACCACGTGCTCATGGACCCGAACCCCGACGGCGCCGCGCCGGAAGGCCCCGAGCTCGCGAAGATGCGCAAGGCGATGCGGGTGACTCAGAAGAAAGCCGCCGCGGAGCTCGGCCTGTCCGCAGCCACACTCGGGCACTTGGAACGGGGAAAACGGCGGTCGACGAAACTGGAGAGGAGGTATTACGAGCTCCTGTGCGAATTGGAGAGAACGCTCCCGCAAACTGCCTCTTGACAACTTATAGGAGCGTCGGTTTTGAAACCGTTTCGAAATGCTTTGGCAAAAAATCGGATCTTTTCCTGTGTCTAAACAACGCAGGGCGGCTAAAAATAGCGTGTAGAAAAATTGCAGGTCATTGTGAAGATATGTGAATTGGTCTTTTTGACTTAATACCAGTTAGAACCAGTTTTGAGATTATCGGTGAACGGTAGTTTTCGACCGTTCACCGGTTACTTGCAATCGTTTGCAGCTGTTTTCCCATATGAATTAGGGGAACCCGATGGAGCGCTTGCGCGATCACAGGAAATTTTGGCATTTGTCCTTATCCCCCACGCGCCAAACTCCGGCATCCAAAATGAGCTAATAGCTCACGCTAATCGTTTTCAATCATTACTTACTCAGTATCCGTAATTATTTATCGTTTATCGTTAATTCTGATATGATACAAGTATCATCCCAAACGCCGATTGGAGGGGTTATGGTCCATCGAAACGCATCTATATCGAATGAAACCATCAGCCGCGAACAGACGGTAGCCAAACTGAGGAAGCTCGCTCGCATCTGCAAATGGGCCACGATCTGCATTACCACCGCGCTCGCTCTGGGGCTCCTCGCAGTCATTGCGATTGACCTTCTACTCATATTGCCTGGCCTCTCCCAAGGCCCGTGTCTCCAATCCGTAGAACTTCAAGCCGGCAAGGGGCCATGCCTTGCTATCGTCGGTACCGATACGCAGGCCCCACTTATGCTCGTCGCACACGATGGTCACACTGCCATAGGGAGCCTCTTGATGGCATGCCTCGCGCTTACCATCGCAATAAGCGTGCGCAGGCTTTTCTTCAACATTGAAAAGGAAGGCAGGCCCTTTGACCTTGAATGTAACCAGACACTTCGTCGAGTAGGACATTTATTCCTTATCGGCGGCGTTGCCGTGAGGCTTCTTGGTGCCGTAATCACGGGAATGATACTCTCAGGATTTGGTGGCAGCTTTACGGATGCGTTCGTCGGCCAGTTATTCGAGCCCTCCATGCTCTTTGCAGGCCTGATTATTTGCCTGATTGCCAGCATCTTCCGCTACGGGTATATCCTGCAAAAACAAGATGACGAGTTGCTCTAGGGGGAATCCATGATTATTCTGCGGCTTGACCGCATGCTCGCCGAACGCAAGATCTCATCCAAAGAGCTTGCGGAACGTGTGGGCATCTCCCAGGTCAATATGTCACGCATTAAGACGGGCAAGGTTTCTGCCATACGTTTTTCAACTCTTGACGCGATATGCCGGGCACTCGACTGCCAACCAGGTGATGTGCTGGAATATATATCCGACGATGAAGCCGATAGCCTTTTTGGACTTAAAGATGAATAGCCATAATTAAGCCGCCAATCATACCCTCAACGCAGAAAGCCCGCCAGTACGACTTCCGTGCTGGCGGGCTTTCTGCTGTCAATCGGCTAGATGCTCGATGAGCCGTGTGACTCTTTACGCAAACAGGCCGTAGATGCTGATGTTGGCCTTGGCATAGAGGCCGTTAGCATACTCGGTCCACTTGGAGCTGGCGCTCGAAGCCTGCGAAGAGTACTGCTGGTAGGCGGTGTAATAGGCGGTCATGGCCTGCTTGTAGGTAGCGCTATCGGCCGTAAAGGCATCGTCAGCGAAGGCCTTGGCATAGGTGCTATCGGCGTCCTTCCAGGTGCCCTTTTCGCTATCCCACTCGTCGCCGGCAAGTTTGATGATGTAGTCGGCGTAGTCCTTGCTCGCGGTCTCCTCGTTGCCGTCAGCAGGCTCGGTCGGGGCGGTCGGCATGCTTGCGGAGCTATCGCCCACCTTCTTCTTGTAGAGCTTCTGCAGCGTCGCGGACTGACGGACGATCTGCTTGGCCTGGTCCTTGGACACGCCGTACTGCGTGGCCATGGTCTTGTAGTCGGAGGTGCCGATGGAATCCTCGGCGTACTTCTTCATCTCCTTGGAAGAGACGGTAATGCCCTCGTCTTCGGCAGCGTCCAGCAGAATCTGGTTGCGCACGTAGGACAGGATAACGTCGGCAGACGGAGCGGTGTAGTTGCCGTCGTCGCCCTTGACGGTGTCGAGGCTGTACTGGCTCTCGATGGCCTCACGCGCGGTGATGTCGCTCTTCTTGCCGTTGTAGCTATAGCTTGCCACGGTCGAATCGAGCTGGTCCTCGGTGAGGGTCGCCGAGCCGACGCCCTTGCCGCCAAAGCCTCCATTGCCGATAAAGAAGCCGACCATCGCAGCGATCACGACTGCAACCACGAAGGCGGCAATCATCGTCTTCTTGTGCATGGATGCATGGTCGTCTTCGTCGGAGTCGTCGTCCTCGTCTTGCTCCTCGGGCATCAGATTCTCGTCGGCGGCATCCGCGGCAATCTGAGCCTCCAGGCGGGCGTCCTCCTCCTCGGCCGTCGTACCGGCGGCAGTGTGCTCGGCAGACGTACCAGCGACCAGGTCGATCTTCTCGTCCTCGTCACCGTCGGGGCCTTCGCCGCGCTCGATGATCTGGATGCCGTCGATCTCGTCCTTCTCGTCTTTCTTTTGAATCAGACCCATAGTCAGCTACTCCTTATTGGGAACACAATCCCTCATAGAATACGCCCGACGAGGCGCCGGGCGTATTGATTCTTAGGTTATACGCAAACACTTAAGTACTATTTAGGCGTTTGCAGCCTGTATGTCTTAGGCCAGGTGCTCAATAACGGCATCGGCAAAGGCCTGCGTACCCACCGCACCCTCGACGGAACCGGTCTGGGCACGACGTACGTCGCCGGTAACCTGCTTACCCTCGTCGAGCGTGGCGGACACGGCGGCGCGGATACGATTGGCCGCATCGTTCTCGCCCAGATGATCGAGCATCATAGCCGCAGACAGAATCTCGGCCGTGGGGTTAGCGATATCCTGGCCCGCGATATCGGGCGCGGAGCCGTGCGTTGCCTCAAAGATGGCGCAGTCGGCACCGATGTTGGAACCCGGGGCCATGCCCAAGCCACCAACCAGGCCGGCGCACAAGTCGCTGACGATATCGCCGTACAGGTTGGGCAGCACCAGGACATCGAAGTCATTGGGGTTCTGAACCAGACCCATGCAGGTAGCGTCGACGATCTTGTCGTTGAACTCGATATCGGGATAGTTAGCGGCCACCTCGCGCGCCACGCGCAGGAACAGGCCGTCGGTCGCCTTCATGATGTTGGCCTTATGCACGGCCGTCACCTTTTTGCGGCCGCAGCGGCGAGCATACTCAAAGGCATACTCCACAATGCGGCGGCTCTTGGCGATGGAGATCGGCTTGATTGAAATGGCGGAATCAGCGGCGAAGGTCTTCTGACCCGAGCGCTCGACAAGCTGCGAGAGCTCCTCGACCTCGGCAGCGCCCTCATCGAACTCGATGCCGGCGTAGAGGTCCTCGGTGTTCTCGCGCACGATAACCAGGTCGACATCGCGGAAACGCGAGCCGTCGCCCGGCTGCGACAGGCAGGGGCGCACGCAGGCGTACAGGTCGAAATGCTTGCGCAGGGCCACGTTGACGCTGCGGAAGCCCGTGCCGACCGGTGTGGTGATGGGGCCCTTGATGGCAACCTTGGTCTCGGCGACCGCATCGAGAACATGTTGGGGCAGCGGCGTGCCAAACTCGTCCATGACGCCGGCGCCGGCCTCCTGGACGTTCCAGTTGATCTGGACACCGGTGGCCTCGACCACGCGGCGCATGGCCTGCGTAATCTCGGGACCGATACCGTCCCCGGGAATCAGGACTACATCGTGCGCCATAATCTGTTACTCCTCGTCTTCGGCGGCATCAGATTTTTTAACGCTAGCACGCTTCTTCTTTTTGGAGAGATCTAGGCCAAAACGTTTAACAAGCATTTCGCAAATCTCGCTCGAACGGGCCTTGAGATAGCTGCCCTTGCCGTTCTCGGCGTCGAACTTAAGGCGCAGCGCGAGCTTCTCGGCAACCTCGGCATCGATCTCGCCCTGGCCAAACTCGTACAGGCAACCGAGCATGTCGCGATACTCAAGGTCGCCGTGGTAGCACTGGATGGCCTCATCCAGGATCGGCCAAGCCTCGCGCGAACGCTCGACGCCCGTAGCTCCCCACACGCACAGCAGGCGGAAGGCGGCGTAGCGCAGCGTGGAGGAGATCTCGTCGAACAGTGCAGTCTCGGCGCCCTCGAAGGCATCGCCCAGCTGCTCGGGGCAGGTGGTGGCGAGCGCCGCCAGGGCATCGAGAGCCTCCCAGCGGGTCTGAGCCTCGGGGCGGTCGAGCGCCTCGATCAGCGCGGGCACGCAGGGCACGACGCGCTGCGGGTCGCGCTCGGCCAGCAGATGCAGCACGCGGGCGGCAAACTGGCGGATGCGGCGCGTGGGGCAGCCGAGCTCCTTGACCAGACGGTCGACGGCGTTCTCGTTCTCCTCTGCCAGCTGAAGCTGTGCCAGTTCCTCGTCGGTGAGCTGTTCTTCCTTGTTTTCTGCCATAGTTACCTCTTCTTACTATTTCTTAGCGTGCTTGCCAGCACCCTTGCTGTCATCGGTGACCGAGATGAGCTGTCGGTCGGCAGCGCCATTGTGACGCGCGCGGCGGCGCTCCTCGGCGTCGCCCGCATCGGCGGCGGCGCGGTGAGCCTTGTTGACGTTAAAGACCTCGTCGTGCTTGCGCCACGGACCGACGGACTCGCCAAAGCTCATCTTAAGGCCGGCGATAAAGCCGCCGAGCCAGCCGATCGGCGCAAACTGCACCAGCGGGAACAGCGAAAACACCCAGGTTAGCAGGACGACTGCCGCCGCACCTGCAAAATTGGCGATCCAGTAGTCGCGCTTGGTGATGACGCGCTTTTCGCACGCCCACTGGCCGCACAAAAAGCCGATGTAGATCGCAAAGAGAAAGAGCACCAGCGCAAGCACCACGAACGTCCAGCTCATGGGCGCTACTCCCCGTGATGATGGCCGCAGCAGCACTCGTGGCCGTCGTCATGGCCGTGGCCGCCGCAGCACTCGTGGTCCTCGCCATGGTGGTGGCCGCAACCGCACTCGTGGTCGTCACCGTGCTCGCCGCAACCGCAGCCTTCCTCGTGAGCACCGTGCTCCTCGGGACGATACTGCGACCAGTCCAGACCGGCGGCGATGGCGTCGGCCTCCTCCTTATAGAGTACCGTGATGGCCTGGGTGCCCAGCTTGGCGCCACCGATGGCGTCGAGCATGTCGTAGAGCGTAAAGGCCACGTCGGCACCGGGCAGCGCGAGCTCGCGATCATCGGCGTAGGCGAGCGCCAGACGCAGGTCCTTGATGAAGTGCTCGACCATAAAGCCGGGCTTGTAGTCGCCGTCGAGCGCCTTGGTAGCCAGGCTCTCCATGGCGCCGGACTTGCCGGTACCGCCCAGGATCATCTGGCGGGTCTTCTCCAGATCAAGGCCGCTCAGCTCGGCAAATGCCATGGCGTCCGCCATGCCGACCATGCAGGCGCCCAGCGACACCTGGTTGGCGAGCTTGGCAGCCTGGCCCTTGCCGGCGCCGTCGAAGCAGCAGATGTTGGCCGCAAAGGTGGAAAGGATGTCGCGGACCGGCGCGATGTCGTTCTCGGTAGCGCCCACGATAGCCGTGAGCGTACCGGCGATAGCGCCCGACTCGCCGCCGGTGACGGGGCAGTCAAACGCCATGCGACCAGAAACCTGGGCGGCCTCGGCAATGTCACGGGCAAGCTCGGGCGAGCTCGTGGTGAGGTCGATCAAGACCGCGCCGGGCTTAGTGCACGCGAGCAGGCCGTCGCCCGCCAGGTAGAGTTCCTCGACCTCGGAGGGATAGCCCACCATGGTAAAGACGACATCGGCGTTCGCCGCGGCATCGGCCGGCGTATCTGCCCAGACGGCGCCGCGCTCGATAAGCGCCGCCGCCTTGGACTTGGTGCGGTTGTTGACCGTGACGGGATAGCCGGCGTCCAGGATGTGGCCGGCGATGGGGGCACCCATGATTCCGGTGCCGATGAATGCGACGGAGAGCTTGTTTGCCATGAAACCTTTCCTTTTGGGTTGGGTGTTGTTACCAGGTTGAATACTCGGTGCCAGTAGGCAAGCGCTGCGTCCGTAATCGCCCTCGACTCACAGCCCAAACGCTGGCACCGAGTATTCAAC
>CABQSP010000032.1:0-18821 GCA_902466855.1 uncultured Collinsella sp.
CACCGTCCTTGATAGGCACATTGAAGTCAACGCGAACGAGAACGCGCTTGCCGTCGACATCGATGTCGCGGACGGTCTTCTTGGTAAAGGCCATGTTTGCTTCTACCTTTCGTACATGTGTGCACGTATGTGCGCACGGTTTCCAATAAAAAAGGACGCGACCCCAGAGCATAAGCCCTTAAAGGCCGCGCCCTTCTTTAGACGCTCAACGAGCTAGTCGATTGCCGATAAATTAAGCAACGAACTTCTCGAAGTACTTGATGGTGCGGACCATCTGAGAGGTGTAGGAGTTCTCGTTGTCGTACCAAGAGGTGACCTGAACGAGAGTCTGGCCGTTGCCGAGGTCGGAAGCCATGGTCTGGGTGGCGTCGAAGATGGAGCCGTGGGTCTCGCCGACGATGTCGCGGGAGACGATCTGGTCCTCGTTGTAGGCGAAGGTATCGGGGATGGTCTCGGCGTAGGCCTTCATGGCAGCGTTGACCTCGTCGACGGTGACCTTCTTGTCAACGACGGCGTAGAGGTTGGTCAGCGAGCCGGTCGGCGTCGGGACGCGCTGAGCAGCACCGATGAGCTTGCCGTTGAGCTCAGGGAGAACCAGGCCGATAGCCTTAGCAGCACCGGTGGTGTTGGGGACGATGTTCTCGGAGCAAGCGCGGGAACGACGGAAGTTGCCCTTGCGCTGCGGGCCGTCGAGAGGCATCTGGTCGCCAGTGAAGGCGTGGATGGTGGTCATGATGCCGGACACGATGGGAGCGAAGTCGTTGAGACCCTTGGCCATCGGGGCAAGGCAGTTGGTGGTGCAGGAAGCAGCGGAGATGATGTTGTCCTCAGCGGTCAGCGTCTCATGGTTGACGTTGTACACGATGGTGGGCAGATCGCTGCCGGCCGGAGCGGAGATGACGACCTTCTTGGCGCCAGCGTTGATGTGGGCCTGAGCCTTAGCCTTGCTGGTGTAGAAGCCGGTGCACTCGAGAACGACGTCGACGTCGAGGTCGCCCCAAGGCAGGTTGTTGGCGTCGGCCTCCTTGTAGATCTTGATCTCCTTGCCGTCAACGGTGATGGAATCCTCGCCAGCAACGACCTCGTGATCGCGAGCGTAGTTGCCCTGCGTGGAGTCGTACTTCAGCAGGTAAGCGAGCATATCGGGAGAGGTGAGGTCGTTGATAGCGACGATCTCGGAGCCCTCATGACCGAACATCTGACGGAAAGCCAGACGACCGATGCGACCGAAGCCGTTAATAGCAACCTTTACTGCCATTGTGTCTCCTTTCGTAAGGCCCCCGCGAGCTACAGCGCCCGCCGTTGAGGCCCACAAACTAACCACTCGCCTAATATACCTTTTTTTTGACTTGAATTTCACGAGAATGCTCGAAATTGAAAATCAAATTTACGTTAAAACGTTTTAAAGACTAAAATAGCAGCTAAATCCATATATAAGTCGTTACTTCAAACTACCTGTTTGCTTCAATGAGCTTTTCAAGCCTCAAAACTCGATGGTAGAGGGCCGACTTCGACAAGGGAGGGTCAGCCATCTCGCCCAGATCGCGCAGCGACAGATCGGGATAGCGCTCGCGCAGGTCGCAAAAGACCGCCAAGGCGTCCGGAAGCGCATCACGAAGGCCACGCTGCTCGAGCTCATCGATAAGCGCAAGCTGATGTTGGGCGGCACCGGCGCTTCTGGTCTGGTTGGCGAGCTCGGCGTTCACGCGACGGTTCACATCGTTCTTAACCAATTTGACCGCGCGCGCCTCCTCAATCTCGGCAACGCTGCGCTTGGCGCCAATCAGCTTTAATAGATGCTCGATTTCCTCGGCGCTCTTAATGTACACGGCATATGACCCCCGCCGTGCATTAACACGAGCATGGACCCCAATCTGCTCCAACAGATCGCAAAGCCCCTTGGCATATTGCTCGCCCTGCACAGCGATCTCCAAATGAAAATCGCCGCGTGGATCGGCCACGAAGCCGCCCGCGATGAGCGCGCCGCGGATATAGGCAAGTCTACAGCAAGGACGGGCAACGATATGTCGGGGTACGCCGGCGACAAGTCCTCCCCTACGGTCGAGGATACCCAGCAGAACCAAGGCCTTATCCAGGTCTGGCTGATCAGGCAAGGTGATGAGGTAGTTTCGAACCTTATGCAAGACCGATTTACGAACGGTGAATTCCGTTTTGAGCTTAAGGATGCGATGCGTCAGTGTGATCATCGTGCGCGCGACGGCACCCGTCTCGGTCGCGACCGTCAAACGATACCGCCCGGAGCCGGCCAGCGAAAGTGTACCGCTCACACGCGTCAGGGCGGCAAGCGTCGACAAATCGCAGTATTCACATTCGGGTTCGCAGCGCGCGAGCTCGTCACGCACCTCGGCGGTAAACGACATGCAGACCTATGCTTTCGTGTTGGCGCGCGACAGGTCGCGATGGGAAATGCTCACGTGATATTGGGCGCCTTCCAAATAACGTGCCGTGGCCTCGGCGATGGCAACGCTGCGGTGTTGACCGCCCGTGCAGCCGATGGCAATAGAAAGCTGTGGCTTGCCCTCCGCGATATAGCCGGGCATGACCGTATCGAGCAGCTGCGTCCAGGCCTTCCAGAACTCCTGGGTCTTGGGATGGTCCAGAACAAAGTCAGAGACTTTCTTATCGAGACCGGTCATGGTGCGCATCTCGGGATCGTAGAACGGATTGGGCAGGAAGCGAACGTCGATCATAATGTCCGCCTCGACGGGCATGCCGTGCTTAAAGCCAAACGAGAACACGTGAACGTCCATGAGCTGCTGGTCGGACAGCTCGGAGAACGCCATGCGCAATTTGTTGCGCAGGGCAGAGGTGCGCAGACGGCTCGTGTCGATGATCATATCGGCTCGATCGCGCACACCCTGCAGCTGCAGGCGCTCGCGCTGAATCGCATCGGCCGTAGTCTCCCCCGGCTTGGCAATGGGGTGGCGGCGGCGGTTTTCGCTATAACGACGGATCAGCACCTCGTCAGAGGCCTCGAGAAACACGATGTCACAGCTCATCTCGCGCTCCTCGAGCGCGGCAACGGCATCGAGCAGCTCATCGAACAAGCCCTGGCTGCGCAGGTCGCAGGTGACGGCAAGATGCCTGCCCACGCCCGTATTGATGCCGACGAGTTCGGCAAGCTGGGCGATCAGACGCGGAGGCAAGTTGTCGATGCAAAAATAGCCCATGTCCTCGAACACATGCATGGCCTGCGTTCGGCCCGATCCGGACATTCCGGTGATGATGACGATATCGGGGATGCGCTCCGAGCGCTCCGCCGCATCCATGGCATCTCCCTTTTGCATGTGTGCCTCCTAAAACAAGCGCGGGACCCGGCCAGCGGATCCCGCGCGATCAATTGCCTTTATTGAGTATACCGCCCCAAGCGGATACGAGGCCTGTCTTACGCCTCAAGCGCAGCCTTGAACCAACTTGTAATACTCGTGGGGTGCGTGATGGCAGTGCCGACGACAACGGCCCAGGCGCCCGCATCAATCGCGGCGCGGGCCTCCTCGGGCGTGTGCACGCGGCCCTCGCAGATGATGGGAAGACCGGGGAATTCCTCGGTCGCCTGACGCAGGAGCGGCAGATCGGGGCCATCGGCCATGGTGCAGTCGATAGCGGCAACGCCATGAGAAAGCGTGGTGGACACCAGGTCGAAGCCCATGTCGACAGCACGGCGAATGTCCTCGATGGTGGCACAGTCGGCCATCAGGAGCACACCCTCCTCGTGCAGCGGACGGAAGGTGTCCTCGACGGTCTTGCCATCGGGACGCGGGCGATCGGTGGCGTCAATTGCCACGATGTCGGCACCCGCAGCAACGCAGGCGCGAGCGTGACGCAGCGTCGGCGTGATGTAAACGCCCTCGTGCCCATCCTTCCACAAGCCGATGACGGGGACCTCGCAGCGGCCCTTAATGGCGGCAATGTCGGCAAGGCCCTGGCAGCGAATGGCGGCGGCGCCGCCGAGCTCGCAAGCGCGAGACATTTGAGCCATGGTCTCGGGCGTGCGAAGCGGCTCGCCCATATACGCCTGAACGCTCACGACGAGCTTGCCCTTCAGGGATTGAATCAAAGGATCGACGGTCATGTTCGACTCAACCTTTCTCAAAACAGCCTTCTGAGACACCGCACCTTGACGTTCAAACCGTCACTCACGTACCGAAGTACGCTTCGCTCCTCTTTCACGTCAATCTGCGGCACCTCAGAAGGCGCACTTGGTAGTTATGTTTACTTCAACGATGCAAGAAGGTGTTCGGCGGCACCGATGAGCGGAGCATCGCCCTCCAGAGAACCGATGAGGATCGGCGTGTTCTGAAGCGGGTCGAGCGCCTGGCTGGCATAGCCCTCGTGCACCGAGTCCTTCCACGTCTGCGAGCGCCAATCGGGACCCTGGTGAATCACACCTCCCGAAAGCACGATGACCTCGGGATCCAAGATGTTGGCAAGTGAGCCCAAGCTGGCGCCCAGCGCAAAGCCGGCGTCATGGATGACCTCGGTCGCCTTTGCGTCGCCCGCACGGCACAGGTCGTTCACATCGCGACCGACCGAAGGACGGCTGGGGTCGACGCGACCAAAGCGCTCATCGTACATACGACCAATGGAAGTGCCCGAAGCAACCGACTCTAGATGGCCAGAACGGCCGCAGGCGCAGGGAATGCCGGCGGCAGCCGAGCACTCGATGTGGCCCATATGACCGGCAGCGCCATGGAAGCCCTGCATCACGCGGCCGTTCTCGACATATGCGCCGCCGATGCCCGTGCCGATGCCCAGGCACAAGACGGAGAACTTGCCCTTGCCGACGCCCCAGTGGGCCTCGCCCAGAGCATGAGCCTGCACGTCGCCCACAACGGCAACGGGAAGACCAAGGCCCTCGCGCAGACGCGGCCCCAACTGAACGCCGGACCAGCCGGGCATAATCTCGTTGGCATACGCGATGGCGCCCGTCTTGGGATCGACGACGCCTGCGGCACCAATACCGACACCGAGGACCTCGACATCGGGATTCGCCTCAAGAGCGGCCTTGATGGACGCCTCGATCCGCTGGAAGACGGCCTCGCCGCCCTCCTGGGCCTCGGTAGGAACCTCGGCCTCAAATACGGGATGGGGCACGCTGCCGTCAGCCGGGTACTCCATAATGGCGGTCGCGATCTTAGTTCCGCCGATATCGACAGAGCAAACGTACTTGTTCTCCATGTCGCTCTCCTTAGGAGATAAAAAACAACTACAGGAAATGAAAGCGGTGTTATCGCCGCAGCATGATAAAGGTTTTCCAGGTGCCCGAGGTTGGGGTGAAAGTGGTCGGGCGTTGACCTAATGGGTCACGCCCGACCACTTGAGCCCCAAGATCGGGTGCCTGGGGAAGCTTTACAGGAGACCGTTGTCCTGGAGGACCTTCTTAATCGCCTCGACGTTCTCGCCGGTCATGGCCTTCACCGGGCGCGGCATGGTCGGGCTGTCGAAGATACCCATGAGGTTCATAGCGGTCTTGAAGGCGCCGACGCCACCGGCATAGCCCTGGACGCCCGAGGTGACATCCCAGATGTGGGAAATCTCGTTGAGGCGATCCTGCTCGGCCTTGACGGTAGCCCAGTCGCCGGCCTGAGCGGCCTTCCACTGACGCACGTAGCCCTCGGGCTCAACGTTGGCGAGACCCGGGACGGAACCGTCGGCGCCGCCGAGGTAAGCACCGTCGACGACGACCTCGTGACCGGTGAGGATACTCATCGGATGACCGTTCTTCTCGTTCTCCTGAACGAGGTAGCGGAATGAGATGTCATCACCCGAGGAATCCTTGACGCCGGCCAGGACGCCCTCGGCGCCGAGCTTGGCAAGGAGCTTCCAGGGGAGCTTGGTGTGGACGCAGACGGGAATGTCATAGGCAAAGATGGGCAGGTCGAGCTCCTCGTGCAGGATGCGGAAGTGCTCCTCGACCTCGGTCATGCCCTGCAGGGCATAGAACGGGCAGGTGGCGACAAGCGCATCGGCACCCAGCTCCTGAGCGACCTTGCCGTGCTCGATCATGCGCTCGGTCTCGGTGTCGATGATGCCGACCAGAACAGGCACGCGGTGGTCGACGATGCGCACGGCCTCGGCGACAATCTGGCGACGGCGCTCGTCGGTGGAGAAGACGACCTCGCCCGAGGATCCCAGGAAGAACAGGCCATCGACGCCGGCATCTATCATGCGGTTGATGCTGCGCTCAAAGGAGGCAACATCGAGCTGGTGGTCTTCGGTATCGGGAACAACGACGGGAGGGATAACGCCGGTGAATTTCTGAGTTGCCACAAGAATCTCCTTAGTTGTCTGGCGGGCGGCCCTATGCCACCCACTCTTGTTGGCAGTGTCCAGGCCGTCTAGGCCAAAGAACACGGGTAGAACGTTTGGTTCAAAAAGTCGACGACTTCATTTTCGAACGCATTGATGCGCTCGTGAGCGTATTTGGCATAGATGATATGCCTCCGGTCACACTCAAGACCGTTGAATACGGCGAACTGGCCCTTGGGATCGCTCACGGCATCCATGAGCGATGTGCCCATGAGCACCGATCCGCGCACTCGAGACGACAGCGCCTCGAGGCCACCGGGAATTGGATTGGCAACCGCCGTGCAGGCAAGACCCTGCTCGTCCAGAGCAGAAACCGCCAGCGCGACTCCGCCGCCAAGGCCCTCGCCCCATGCAAAGATGCGGTCGGGGTCCATGCCATCAAGATTGCGCCCGACCTTCGCCATCGCGCAACCCCAACGGACGCGCTCGACAAAAGCGGGCGAAGCAATCCCCTGCTGCAGGTCGTCCGCACCAGCAACATCGTCATCCAGCGCGAGGACGGCATACCCCATGGCGGCAAATCTCGTCATGTGATGCCAGCCGCGCACAGGCCGATCGATGTCATGGAACATCAGGCACAGCGGCACGCGCTCAGATACTCGGGCGCGACCGACAGGCTCAATCAAACGAGCGTGGACCGCATCGTCACCGAGCTCAAAGGAAACCTCCGAGTAACGGGCGCAGGGGTTAACAAAGTCAATTGCCGTAATGGCCAGGCCTTGAATCTCAAGATTCGGAGCGCATGTCTCTAAATCAGAAACATCTGCTTGGACATCACCGTGCCAGTCCCGATATTCTGCGAGCCTTGACGAAACCGTTCCAGGAATTCCCACGAGCCCGGGGACTATCAGCTCGTCAACATTGCTCTCGCACTTAGACATGAGCCTCCCCTCCCTCACAGAAAAACGGAATGATCAAATCATCAAAGTCCTGAATCTCCTCGTGGCCAAAGCCCTCAAAGAACTCATGACGCTTGTCGCAGGACAGGTTGTTGTACACCGCAAACTGTGTCGCCGGCGGACAGACGATATCGGCCGTGCCCGTGCCAAACAGCACGGGGCATTTGACCATAGGGGCAAAGTTCTTGGAATCGAAGTACGCCAGCTTGGCATAGGCTTCCTCGATACGAGTCGAGTCCTCGTCAAACCAGCGCGACCAATAGCGCAGGCCCTCATAGGCAATATCGTCGGCGTCCAGATCCCAAACCAGGCGGAAATCCGACAGGAAGGGATAGAGGATGGCGGCGCGATTGATAAGCTCGCTGTTAAGCGCGCAGGTCGCAATGCCCAAACCGCCGCCCTGCGATGCGCCGTTCACATATACGCGGGTAAGATCGATGCCCTCAAGCTCGCGAACGATACGGCACAGAATGCGAATATCCTGATGTAGGCGGACATAGTAGAGGTTGGCCGGGTCGCCGTCGATACCGGCGACGATATGGCCCGCGACCGTCGTGCCCTCAAATCCACCAATGTCCTCGGAGGGGCCTCCTTGGCCAGGACAATCGAGAGCAATGAGCGCCATGCCCATGCCCGCAAACGACGCCTGCTCAAACCAGCTGCGGCTTGCACCCGGATACCCATGGAACTGAAGTACCAATGGCACAGGCTCGTCCGAGACGGGTTTAAGGTACTTGGCATGCAGGCGTGCACCACACATGCCGGTATACCAGAGGTCGAAAAACCGACAGGTCGCGGAATCCGCAACCGAAGCCGCCTCAATCTCGTAGTCGAGCTCGACAGCGTCGGCCTCGGCCATGCGGTCCTTCCAAAAGAGATCGAAATCCGATGGACGGGGCATAGCGCCTCGATATTCACCAAATTGCTGTTGTAGCTCCTGAGCACTTGGCATGGCTCGTGAACCCAGCCTTTCGAAATCGCAACGGAGGGAACCGGGCGCACGGGAGGGAAAGCGAGGCTACTCGCCGAGCTTGGGATGCAGCAGCGACGGCGCAGCGCCGAGCAGCATCTTGGTGTAGGGGTCCTGAGGGTGCTGGAAGACCTGCTTGGCCTCGCCCTGCTCGACGATCTTGCCGCCATTCATAACGATGATGTCGTCAGAGATATAGCGGACCGTCTGGATGTCATGGCTGATGAACACCATGGCCAGGCCGAGCTCCTTCTTAAGGTCGGTCAGCAGGTTCAGAATCTGCGCGCGGACCGAAACGTCCAGAGCCGAGGTGGGCTCGTCGGCGATGATGGCATCGGGGTTCAGCGACAGGGCACGGGCAATTGCGACGCGCTGGCGCTGGCCGCCCGAAAGCTGGCCGGGAAGAACCTCGGCGGCGGAGCTGGGCAGACCGGTGAGCTCCAAGAGCTCCTTGACGCGCTTCTCCTGCTCGGCCTCGGTACCCAGGTTGTGGACGCGCATGGGGTCGAGCAGTTGCTCGCGAACGACCATGCGGGGGTTGAGCGCCGTGGCCGGGTTCTGGAACACGACCGAGATGACGCGACCCATGTGGCGACGGTCCTCGGCGGTACGCTTGGTAACGTCCTTGCCCTTAAAGTAGACCTTGCCACTCGTGGGGGCCTGCAGGCCGCACATGACGTTGGCGGTGGTGGACTTTCCGCAACCGGACTCGCCGACGATGCCGATGGTCTGTCCGGGCATGAGCTTAATCGTTACACCCTGGACGGCGTGAACCAGGTTGGGGTGCAGAATCGAGCCGGTACGGGTCCTAAAGGTGACGTGGACGTCATCAAGGAAGATGATCGGCTCGACGCCGTTGACTGCGGTCTCGCTCATCTACATCACCTCCGCGTGAGGGGTCAAACCATTTGCCTTGAGCACCTCATCGGGGAGCTCGGAATAGAAGTGCTCGGTGCCGGGCACGCGCTTGAAGACCGGACGGGTGTCCAGGCCAATGCGCGGATGGCTCGAGCGGGGTGCGAAGCGATCGCCCTTGGGGAAATCGCGCGGGCTCGGAACGGCGCCGGGCACCTGGTGCAGGCGGCCCGAACCGCTCTCGATGGACAGGACGGAACCCAGAAGGCCGCGGGTGTACTCGTGGATCGGGTTGGTGAGCAGCTCCTTGGTGGGCGCCTGCTCGATAACCTGACCGGCGTACATAACCGTGATGTTATGAGCGACCTCGGCGACCAGTGCCAGGTCGTGCGAAACGAAGATCATGGCAAAGCCGAGCTTGGCCTGAAGGTCGTTAAGCAGCTTGATGACCTGCTTCTGGACGGTAACGTCCAGAGCGGTCGTGGGCTCGTCGCAGATGACCAGCTTGGGGTCGCGGGTAAGGGCCATAGCGATCAGAACGCGCTGACGCTGACCACCGGAAAGCTCATGCGGATAGCTCTCAAGCGTACGCTTGGGGTCGAGGCCCACGAGCTCCAGGAGCTCCTCGGCGCTACGGGTACCGCCGCGCTTGGTGAGCTGCTTCATCTGGGCGGAAATGAGCATGGAGGGGTTGAGCGAGGACAGGGCGTCCTGATAGACCATGGCGATATCGGTACCGCGCAGGCCGAACCACTCCTTCTTGCTCATCTTGAGCAGGTCGCGGCCTTCCCAGAGAACCTCACCGGAAAGATGCTCGTCATCGTCGGTCAGGCCCATGATGGCCAGCGTGGTGATGGACTTACCGCAGCCGGACTCACCGACCAGGCCCATGGTCTGGCCAGGACGGACGTCAAAGTTGACGTGGTCGACGACGTTGATATCACCGTGGTGCTCAAACTGGATGCAGAAATCACGGACCGAAAGGATCGGCTCGACGGACTCATCGGGCACATGGCGGTCGTTACGCTTGAGTTCGACATCACGCAGAGCGCCAAGACGGGCGGACAGGGACTGAGCCTGCTCCTTGTAAGCGCGAACGGGGTCGGAGACCAGCAGGTCGGCCTCGCGGCGCTTGGAGGAGTCGGTCGGATCCAGGGCAGCGGAGGGAGCAGCGGCCATGGCGTCAGTAATGCCCTCGGAGAGGATGTTGAGCGCCAGGCAGGTGATCATGATGGCCAGGCCCGGGAACAGCGCCTGCCACCAACGGCCAGCGAGCACGCCGCCGCGGGCGTCGGCGAGGATGTTGCCCCAGGTAGCGGTGGGCTCCTGGATACCAGCGCCGATGAAGGTCAGCGAGGCCTCGAAGATGATGGCGTCGGCGACCAGGGTAACGGTGAAGACCATAATCGGGGCAATGCAGTTACGCAGAACATGCTTGATCAAAATCCACGGAGCCTTGGCGCCGGAAACGATGACCGCGCGGACATAGTCCTCGCCGTACTCGGACACGATGTTGGCGCGCACGATACGGGCAATCTGCGGAGTGTACATAAAGCCGATGGCGAAGATGATCGACGGCACGGAATTGCCCAGGATGGAGACGAAGACGGCCGCGAGGGCGATGCCCGGGATGGACATGATGATGTCCAGGATGCGCATGATCGCCTCGGAAACGGACTTGCGCGAAACCGCCGCGAGGGCGCCCACGACCGAGCCGCAGACCAGAGCCATGGCAGTGGCGCCAAAGCCGATGATCAGCGAGTAACGACCACCGTAGAGCATGCGCGACAGAATGTCGCGGCCCTTATCGTCGGTACCGAAGATAAATCCGTTGCCGGGAGCCTGGCGAGCAGTGAAAATCTCGACCGGGCTATAGGGGGCAAGAAGGGGCGCCAGAATCGCGGTCAGGGCGACCAATACCAGCACGACGGCGGCAATCTTAGAAGACAGCGTCATCTTCTTCCAGCCACCGAGCTTGAGCCCCTTGGAGGCAGCTTTCTCGAGCTGCTCGGTTTGCTTCTCTCGAATCTTTACCATAATCTACACCGTCCTGATGCGCGGGTTGATGAGCAGGTAGAGCATGTCAACCACGATGTTGATGATGATGAAGGCAAGAGCAACGACGATGACGACGCCCTGAACCAGGTTCGCCTCGTTGCCCTGAACGCCCTGCAGGATCGCAGTACCCATGCCGGGGAGGTTGAAGATGACCTCGATGACGACAGCACCGCCCATGAGGTAGCCGATCTTAAGACCGAGGGTGGTGACCGGGGTGATCAGTGCGTTGCGCAAAACGTTGATGCCGACGACGACCTTCTCGGGAACGCCGGCGCCGCGAGCCATACGGACATAGTCCTTATCGAGCTCCTCGACCATGGCCGTACGCACGATACGAGTCATCTGACCCGTCAGCGGGAATGCCAGAGCGATAGCGGGCATGATCATACGCCCCAGATAGCCAGCCGGGTTGGTGGTGAAGTGAGGCAGAGCACCGGACGCCGGGAGCACCTTAAGGTAGGAAGAGAACAGCAGAATCAACAGGACGGCAAGCCAGAACGACGGGGTTGCCAGGCCGGCGATGGAAAAGACGCGGATCACTTGGTCCGGCCATTTATCGCGATACAGTGCCGCGATGACGCCGAGTAAAAACGAGACGACCGCGCCGATGGCAAGACCGATGAAGGTCAGCTGCATCGTGACGGGCAGGGCCGTGGAGATGCGCTTGGCAACGGA
The DNA here is from genome assembly GCA_902466855.1 of uncultured Collinsella sp. Lineage (GTDB taxonomy): Bacteria > Actinomycetota > Coriobacteriia > Coriobacteriales > Coriobacteriaceae > Collinsella. The sequence continues at coordinate 11,788 of CABQSP010000032.1, forward strand.
GTTGCGAGCAGCACCATAGGTGCCCATGTCACCATGGATCAGATCGCCCATGTAGCGCACGTAGCGCACGGGCCAGGGGTCGTCCAGACCATACTTCTCATGGTACTCGGCAACCGCCTCGGGCGAGGCACCGTCACCCAACGCCGTATAGGCGGGGTCGGTCTTGGAGAACGACATAAGGAAGAACACCAGGACGGTGACGCCCAATGCCATGATCGGCAGCGCCACGAGACGCCTTCCAATCAAACGTAGAAAGTTGTTCACGTTCTCTCCCCTTTCTTTTGTCGGTAGGACCAACTGGTATATGAGTATGGATACTCATTACAAGACCCGAGCGACATCGAGGCCGCCCGGGTCTTTGTTTCAACTATGAGGACGTTGCCTTACGACCGACGCCCCACATATGACTCAAGCGAGTCTTAGGCCTTGACGGTCGCGACGCCCCTGAAGGACATGCTCGTCGTGCCGATGCCCTTGAAGCCATCGAGGGCCTCGCCGTTGGGCGCGGTGGACGGATCGTCCCAGGAAGCGGAAACGGTCTTGACGTGGACAACGGGGTACAGAACGGCGTTGTCGGCGATGATATCGAAGCACTCGTTCCACTTCTTCTGCTGCTCGTCGCCCTCGGCGGCAAGAGCCTCGTCCATGAGACCGTGGAGCTTCTCCCACTCAGCGGACTCCTTCCACGGGCAACGGGTCTGCATCCAGACGTTGTCGCCATACCACCAGTTGAGCAGCAGGTCGGGATCGGCGCCGAAGCAGGACGGATCGCCAGGAGCGAGAAGGATATCGTAGGCCTCGCCGCCGTCGATGGCAGCGTAGGTGGCCGGCGAGGTATCGGTCTGGATGGTCACATCGAAGCCGAGGGCGTCGAGGTCGTTCTTGACCTGAGCGGCCATGCCCTTGATCTGCTCATTGTCGGTGGTGCGCAGGGTGATGGCGCCCGGGGTGATGCCAGACTCTTCGATGAGCTTCTTGGCCTTCTTGGCGTCAGTCTTGTACACCGTGGAAGCCTCATGATAGTTGGTGAAGCTCTTGGGCAGGTAGCAGCTGGCAGCGGTGGCAAGGCCGGCGAAGGTGTTGGTGATCATCTTCTCGGTGTCGAGCGCGTACATGACGGCCTGACGGACCTTGACGTTGTTCCAAGGCTCCTTGGCGACGTTGAACATGATGAAGCGGGTGCCGAAACCCTGGACGTTATCGATCTTGCAGCCGGCGCTCTCGAGCTGGTCGACGGCGTCAGCGGTGACGAGCTCCATAACGAGCGTGGAGCCCTCCTGCTGAGCGGTAACGCGAGCGGTGGGGTCGGTCAGGATGCTGTACTGGATCTTCTTATCCTCGGCAGCATACTCACCGTTGTACTCGGGGTTGGGAACCAGGGTAATCTCGGTATCGGAGATAGAGTCGTACATCCAGGGGCCGGAACCGATCGGCTGCTTGGCGCGCTCCTCCTCGGCCTGGGTAGCCGGGGTAACGCGGATGATGGCCAGACGATCCTTGAGCAGGGAGAAGTTGGGGACCTTGGTCTTGACCGTTACAGTGCTGGCGTCCTTGGCCTCGATGGACTCGAAGGGCTGGAAGAACGGAGCGTAGGTAGCGGAAGCAGCGCAAGCGGTGTAGGAGGCAACGACGTCGTCAGCAGTGACCTCGGTGCCATCGGAGAACTTGGCGCCCTTGCGGATGGTGACCTCGAAGGTAGTGTCGTCCACGGACTTGGGATCGTCGGTAGCGAGCTCGTTGAAGGTGCTGTAGTCGTGGTAATCGATGCCGTAGAGGCCCTCGATGACGTGCCAGTTAGCACCCAGGCCCACAGCGGAGCCGGTGCTGGCGGGGTCGAAGCTGGACGGAGCGTAAGCGGAACCAGCGGTGATCACGCTGCCGCCACGGTTGGCGGAATCGGTGGAACCGGAAGCGGAACCCTCGTCGCTAGAGCTGCCACCGCAGCCGGTGAGACCAAGCCCTGCGACAGCAGCGACGCTGCCGGTGAGGCCGAGGAACGAACGCCTGGACATACCCTTGTTGATGATGGCCATGTCTTCTCCTATCAATAGAGAATCTTACCCGGGGGCACCTAGACTTGCCCCCGCGCAACTTGCGGACGATATATACCTTACCTACCGACGGACCCAACTGAGGTGCCGCGCTCGGCGACCGATACATACATACGCTTGAACGGTATTTACTACCGTTCACCGAATTCATTGACAAACGATTCGCCAGACAGTATGTATCGACGAGGTGAGATATCAGTCTTCGTCAACCCGCAGGATAGCAGGGTTATTCACCATGGCTAGTCAAACGTTTTAGCGTTAATAAAACCCGAAATCAGTAGGTAATCGCCGCGAAATAAATGATTGAAAATCGGCAAATCATGTATACCAGTTGTTTAGAAGCGCGTTTAGTTTTCGGAACGGCTGGCCGATGCCTGGGCGCGCTCGGCATTCCATGCGACAAGTGCCTCGTGGACCGCTTTGGCGACATCGGCCGGAACGCCTCGAACTTCCGCAATCTCCTGCTCGCTTGCCGCGCGCAAGCGCTTCATCGAGCCAAAATGGCGCATGATGGCACGTTTTCTAGTGGGTCCCACGCCCGGAACGTCGTCAAGCACCGAAACCGTCATAGCCTTATCGCGCAACTCGCGGTGGAACGTAATCGCAAATCGGTGGGATTCATCGCGAACCTGCTTGATCAGGTAAAGCGAAGCGGAGCCGGTCGGCAGCACGACGGGAGTCTCGTCCCACGGCACGAAAACTTCCTCATCGGCCTTTGCCAAGCCACAAACTGGTATATCGAGGCCAAGCGCCTCAAGTTGCTTAATTGCAGCGGTCAATTGCGGCTTGCCGCCATCGACAACGAGCAAATCGGGGCGCGAGCCAAAGCGCTCGTCCGCCATGCGCTCGGGAGCATAGCGACGCCCCAGAACCTCGGACATCGATACGAAGTCGTTCGCCTCGTCCAATTCGGCCTGAATTTTAAAGCGACGATACTGGCCCTTGTCGGCACGGCCGTTGGTAAATACCACCATCGAAGCGACGGTAAAGGTGCCGTGCAACGTCGAGATATCGAAACACTCGATGCGCAACGGCGGCGCAGGCAGCGCCAGCGCACTTTCGAGCTCTAGGAGCGCCTGATTGGTGCGATCGTCAGCATACCCCGTGCGCATCATGTAGCGCATGAGGGCATGGCGCGCATTTTTGGAAGCCATATCGAGCAGGCGGTGCTTTTCGCCGCGCTGCGGCCTATGGAGATGGCAGGAACGCTCGCGCTTGCCTGCAAGCCACTCCCCCAGCGCCTCCGCATCCTCAAGCTCGACAGAGAGATTGATCTCGGCTGGAATATCGGCCGTCTCGTCGTAATAGCGCTTAAGAAAGCCCGATTGAAGCTCTTCCTCGTCGACATCCAGGCCTTTATCGAGGATGAACTCACAAGTTCGAACCGTTCGGCCCTCGCGAACGACAAAGACACAGGCGGCAGAGATAGTCTCTTCGCGATAGAAGCCGATGACGTCGATATCGACGCTTGATGGAAAAACGACCTGTTGGCGATCGTCCAGGCCCCTAATGACTTCCAGGCGACGCTTGACGCGCGCCGCACGCTCAAAATCGAGCGCCTCGGCTGCCTCCGTCATCTCGGACGTGAGCTCGTCGACGACATCCTTGCGATGGCCCGACAAGAAACGTTCGACACGCTTGACGTTCTTGGCATAGTCGGCAGGGGAAATCGCGCCGACGCATGCGCCCGGCCCGCGCCCGACATGGTAGTCAAAGCAGGGGCGCCCGTTTTGCGCGCAAATCATATTGACGATGTCTTCTTCGCCCTTATGAGATTCGACGATGCGGCGGCAGCGGCGCCATTCCGCACAGGATGCCGAGCAAATAGGAATAACCTTGCGTAGCGTATCGATGGTCTCACGCGCCGCACGGCTATCGGTATAGGGGCCAAAATAGCGCGTTCCCGGTTTATGACGCTCTCGCGTGTATTTAATAGCCGGAAACAAGTCGCTCTTGGTAATGGCGATAAAGGGATAGCTTTTATCGTCTTTGAGATCGACGTTAAAGTACGGATGGTACTGGCCAATCAGATTGCGCTCGAGCACCAATGCCTCGTGCTCGGTCTCCACCACGATATAGTCGAAGCTCGCCACCAGCTGCATCATGAGCGGAATCTTTTGACGCTCGTCCTGCAGCGTCACGTATTGACGCATACGGGCACGCAAGTTTTTCGCCTTACCCACATAGATGACATCGCCCTTGGCATCTTTCCAAAGGTAGCAGCCGGGTTGCGTGGGAACGCGCGAAACCTGCTCGGCGAGTGTTGGAATGTTGTCGCGACCGGCCACACGCACCTACTTGCGACGAAGCAGCGCCGAGACCTCGGGCATCTTAAAGACGAAGGCAAGGCCAAAAGTTACAGCGAGCGAGACGACGCCTGCAACACAAACGTAGCCCAGGGTAATGAGGATCGAGCTGCCAAGCACTCCGACAAAGTGCTCAAGTGCCCACATGACGCCGGCCCCCGCGGCAGCGCCCAAGCCACCGAACAATAGGCCGAAGAAACCGCCGTGCAGGATAGACTTGACCTGCAGGCCATGCAGACGACGGCGCAGCCACCACAGTGAGCATCCGACCAAGACCACGTAGTCAACGACGTACGAAAGCGCAATTGCCGGCATACCGTAGCCCAGCACCACGCCAAACAGCAGCACCGAACCGGCCTGACCGATAGCGGAGTACAGGCAATAGCGGCTATAAGGTTTCATATCGAGCAGGGCCGAGAAGCTCTTCTGCATCAGCACGACCACACCGTAGAGCGGCAGGGAAAGTGCCAGATAGATAAGGAACTCCGACACCAGCGCCACACCGGATTCATCGAACTTGCCGGCGCAGTAGATCATGTTGAGCGGACGGGCGAAGACGATCAGATACATCGCAAACGGAATCAGGAAGAAGAGCATCTGGGCGACACCGCGCGAAATGCCCGTGCGGACGCTGTCGTAATCCTTCTCCTGCGCATCGTGAGAGAGTTCGGTATAGAGTGCCGTCGAAAGCGAGGCGGCGATCAGCGCATAGGGCAATGTGTACCACAGGCGCGCATATGCGATGACGGAAGGGCCGGTCTCGGGCTGCACCACCAGCGCGGCGGCATTGGTAATGGAGGTCGAGACAAACATGCACACCGTGGCGAGCAGCGTCGGGATACCAAGCGCGATCGTCTGTCGCAGCGCGGGATCCTTAAAGTCGATATGGATATGAGGATGCACGCCATGCTTGCCAAGCGCGGGAATCTGGCAGGCCATCTGGACAAAGACGCCGAGGGTCGTACCAGCTGCGATCAAGATAATACCGGCCTGCCCGCCAAATTGTGCACACACGGGAGCAAAGCCCATAAAGCTGGCGATGACGATGACATTGTTGAGAACCGGGGCAAACGTCGACCAGAAGTAGTCGCGGTGTGCGTTGAGAACGCCCGAGAACACCGAACCCAAGCCATAAAACAGAATTTGGATAGCAAAGAAGCGGAACATGAACGCAGCGATATCCATGCTGCCGCCATCGCCCGAAAGGAACGACTGCGTCCAAATAAAGCCGGGAGCAAACACGGTGCCCAGCAGCGAGATACCGCCCAGTAGCAGAAGCAGAATACCGAGCAGGTTACCGACATACTCGTTCGATGCCTCGCGGCCCTGCTCGCGCCTCACGCCCATATACACCGGCAAAAACGCCGTAACGAGCATGCCGCCCATCACGAGCTCGTAGAGCATGTTGGGCAGGTTGTTGGCAACCTGATAGGAGGACGAGAGCAGCGACATGCCGATGGCGGCCGCCATGGCCCACGTGCGGATAAACCCGGTGACGCGCGACACGATGGTCAGCACGGTCATGAGGCCAGCAGAACGACCAACCGTGGAGTAGTCCGACGAACCCATATCGTCTACGTCGTCCTGAGAGTCCTCATGAACCTCATCTTGTGGCAGTAAATCGTCCGCGACGGCAAAGGAGCCGGTCATCGCAAAGGGGTCGTCAACCAAAACGGCGTCATCAGCAGGTGCGACGTCATCGCTGTTCGGCATGTTGTTTCCGGATACGGCATCATCATCGAATATGGCATGGTCGCCAAACACCGTGTCAACTTCTTTGGCGGCGACGGTTCGGGCAGAAAACGACAGAGGGTCCCAGTCGTCATCACCGTCGATGGCCACGCCCTCGACGGGATCGGTCGAACCAAGCGGCGACCATTCGTCATCCGAAAGAAGCGGTTCGCCATCATCATGAGCCGCGGGCTTGGCGGAACGAGCGGCAGGAGCGCTCTGCGGTGTGCTCTTTCCCTGGGCTGCCATCAAAAACACCGCCGTCTCATCGGGACGCGGCGCACGAGGAGCCTCGGAGGCGATCGGCTTCACGCTGGCGCTCGATTGAGCGGCGGCCAAAAAGACAGCCGTCTCATCGGGACGAGCCGAAGAAAGAACCGTACGGGGAAGCGCCGTGCCGGCACCGGCGGCACGCAAGTACACGGCCGTCTCGCCCGGGTCAGCGGCAGCGGACCAGGCGTTTCGAATCTCGTTATCGAACGAAGTGGCCTCGGGCGCGGGCGCCTGAGGAGCCGGCCCTTTTGCAAAGTGAGCTCCGCGCTTTGATTCTTCCTGCGGCATCGCTCAGTCCTCTCTCGTGATCGGGGCAACCGTCGCCCCGCAAAATGCAACTAAGTCATCGGGAGCAAGCTCAAGCTGATAGCCGCGCTTGCCACCCGAGATAAAAATGGTATCCCAAAGGACGCATGTCTCATCGATCAGCGTCCGAAAGCGTTTTTTCATACCGACCGGGCTGCAACCGCCGCGGACATACCCCGTCGCGGCAAGCAGATCTTTGACATGCATCATGGTCAGCGACTTTTCGCCTGCGGCACGCGCGGCGGCCTTGAGGTCGAGCTCGTCGGCAACGGGAATGCAGCACACGACATGGTCGTTGGACGGCGTCGTGCAGACCAGGGTCTTAAATCCCTGACCGGGCTCCTCGCCAAGCTGCTCGGAAATCGCG
>CABQSP010000033.1:0-18382 GCA_902466855.1 uncultured Collinsella sp.
GACGGCCGCCGGTTCGATCGAGAGCATGCGACTGCCGAGGGCGATGTGTGGGAGCTGCCGTGCGGCGAGGCTGATTTCTTGGCGCAAGAGCGCTCGCACACTTATCTTGGCCAGGGCTTTCTCAAGCGCGCCTTTATGCTGCTCGCGGGCATTCTCGTCAATATCCTGACGGGTTTTTTGCTGCTTATGAGCATCTATTCCATTGCGGGTGTCACCGTGCCGATCGATACCAACGTGATCGGTCAGGTTGACGAGGGGTCTATTGCCGCCAAGGCGGGTATCGAGGCTGGTGATGCGATCCTTTCGGTTGACGGTGTATCGTGCTCCACATGGATGAACGTTTACGATGCTATCGGCAAGGCCGCCGGTAAGGACGATATCGCCATCGAGTACGAGCGTGACGGCAAGCAGCATTCGACCACGGTTGCGCTCAAAGAGGACGAGCGGTTAGGTGTGTATGCTTCAACGGAGGTAGTCCGTTTGGACCCCATCACCTCGGCGCGTCTGTCATTCTCCTATGTTGTGCAGACCGCGGAGGGCGTGATGCGCCTGCTCCAGCCGCAGCATACGATGGAGATTCTCGATCAGTCTTCTTCGATCGTGGGCATCAGCGTCATGTCCTCTCAGGCGGCTGCTGCCGGTCCTGCCACGTTCCTTTCGTTTGCCGCCCTCATTTCGTTCTCGCTTGGCTTTATGAACCTGCTGCCCATCCCACCACTCGATGGCGGCAAGCTGGTCATCGAGATCATTCAAAAGATTGTAGGCCGCGAGCTTCCGCTCAAGGTCCAGACGATTGTGAGCTATGTGGGCATCGCGCTCTTTGCGCTGCTGTTTGTCTATATGCTTCGTTCCGACATCCTTCGATTTATTCTGTAGGGGAGTGTTTGGATTGTCTTTATCCCATCCTTTGCCTCGCGATTTGACGCGCCCCGTGCATGTGGGCGGTGTGCAGATCGGTGGCGGTGCGCCGGTGGTGGTCCAATCCATGACCTGCACCGATACCGCTGATGCCCAGGCAACACTTGCGCAAGTGTGCGCGTTGGCGCAGGCTGGCTGCGATATCGTGCGTGTGAGCGTGCCCACCGAGGCCGCGCTTGAGGGTTTCCGCACCATCTGTGCCGAGTCTCCGGTGCCAATCGTCGCCGATATTCACTTTAACCATAAGCTCGCCATCGGCGCCGTAGAGGCCGGTGCCGCCAAGCTCCGCATCAATCCCGGCAACATTGGCGATTGGGCCAAGGTCGATGCCGTGATCGATGCCGCGGGCGCCGCTGGGTGCGCGATTCGCATTGGCGTGAACGCGGGTTCGCTCGAGCAGGATATCGCCGAGCGCGAAGGCCTAACGCAGCCCGAAAAGCTCGTGATGTCGAGCGAGCGTTTCGTCAAGCATTTTGAAGACCGCGGCTTTATGAACATTGTGCTTTCGGCCAAGGCCCATAGCGTGCAAACGACGCTCGATACCTATCGAGCCCTCTCGCGCGAGATTCCCCATGTTCCGCTTCACCTGGGCGTGACGGAGGCGGGGACCAAGCTGCAGGGCACTATCAAGAGCTCGGTGGGTCTGGGTATTCTGCTGTCCGAGGGCATCGGTGACACCATGCGCGTGTCGCTTACGGCCGATCCGGTTGAGGAGCCGCCGGTTGCCTGGGGTATTCTGCAGTCGCTGGGCCTGCGTCGCCGTGGCCCCGAGATTGTCTCGTGCCCCACGTGCGCCCGCTGCCAGGTTAACCTCATTCCCATCGCCGAGGAAGTAACCGAGCGGCTTAAGAACTATGCCGCGCCGCTTTCGATTGCCGTTATGGGATGTGCCGTTAATGGCCCCGGTGAGGCTTCTGATGCCGACCTGGGCGTTGCTTGCGGACGTGGTCAGGCCTTGCTCTTTTCGCATGGCCAGATCATTGGTAAAGTAGCTGAGGACCAAATTGTCGACGCGCTTATGGCAGAGGTCGACAAGCTTATTGAGGAGAAATAAATGACCCGAGCAATGTATATGTCTAAGCTCTATGCGCCGACGCTTAAAGAGGATCCGGCGGACGCTGAGCTCGCCAGCCACCGCCTGCTGCTCCGTGCCGGCATGATCCGCAAGGAGGCCGCCGGTCTGTATTCCTACCTGCCGCTTGCTTGGCGCTCGATCCGCAAGATCGAGAACATCGTGCGCGACGAGATGGACGCCGCCGGCGCCCAGGAACTCATGATGCCCATTATGGTCGACGCTGAGCTATGGCGCGAGTCCGGCCGCATCGACGCCTATGGCAAGGAACTCGTGCGCTTTGACGACCGTCATGGTCGCGAGTTCGTGCTGGGCCCCACGCACGAGGAGACCGTGACCGCCTTGGTTCGCAATGAGCTGCGTTCCTACAAGCAGCTGCCCGTCAACCTGTACCACATTCAGGACAAGTTCCGCGACGAGTTCCGTCCCCGCTTTGGCCTGATGCGCGGTCGCGAGTTCATCATGAAGGACGCCTACAGCTTCTCCGCCACGCAGGAGAGCCTGCAGGAAGAGTACGACAAGATGAAGCAGGCCTATGCCAACATTTGCGAGCGCTGCTACATCAAGGCTCTGCCCGTTGTCGCCGACTCCGGCGAGATCGGTGGCGATACCTCTGTCGAGTACATGGCTTTGGCCGACGCCGGCGAGGCTTCGCTCGTCTACTGCGACGATTGCGGCTTTGCTGCCGATGACGAGGCGGCAAGCACCAAGGTCGTCGTGACCGAGGGTCCTGGCGACGGTACGCTTACCAAGGTCGAGACTCCGGGCATGGGCACCATCGAGGCCGTTGCAAAGTTCTTCGGTTTCCCCGAGAACGGCACGCGCAAGTCGCTGGCACTCATCGACGCCGAGGGCAAGCCGGTTGTGGCCATTGTTCCGGGCGATCACGAGCTCAACGATTGCAAGGCCGAGCACGTCTTTGGCAAGGGCTATCGCATGATGACCGACGAGGAGCTTCAGGCGAACGGTCTGCACAAGGGCTTTATCGGACCGGTTAACCTGCCCGATGGCATTCGTCTGGTGTGCGACGAGAGCCTGCGCGATTCCAAGCAGTGGGCCTGCGGTGCCAACGAGGTCGACTATCACTTTACCGGTGCCTGCCCCGAGCGCGACTTTACCGTCGACGAGTGGGCCGACCTGGTAACCGTCGTTGCCGGCGATCCCTGCCCGCACTGCGGCAAGCCGCTCTCTGCTGCCCGCGGCATCGAGGTCTCCCAGGTCTTCCAGCTGGGCACCAAGTATTCCGAGGCCATGGGTGCCACCTTTATGGACGAGGACGGCAAGGAGAAGCCGCTGATCATGGGCTGCTACGGCGTTGGTGTGTCCCGCTCGCTCGCTGCCGTCGTGGAGCAGCACAACGACGAGCACGGTATCGTCTGGCCGGTCTCCGTTGCTCCGTACGAGGTCGCGGTGATTCCGCTCGATCCCAAGAAGGAGGAGTGCGCGACCGTCTGCGAGCAAATCGTCGAGGGTCTGTGCGCCGAAGGTATCGAGGTTGTCGTGGATGACCGCGACGAGCGCCCCGGCTTTAAGTTTGCCGACAACGACCTTATGGGCTTCCCGTATCAGGTTGTTCTGGGTAAGCGTGGCCTTAAGAATGGCACGGTGGAGCTCAAGGATCGTGCTACCGGCGAGCGTGAGGACGTGGCGATTGACGAGGTCGTTGCTAAGGTTGCCGAGCTTGTGAAGGCTGCCCGTCGTTAATCGACGATTTCGTTTGTAGTTTGATATACGGGACGGCCCCGCATTTCTCCAGATAGGGGAGATGCGGGGCCGTCCTTTTATCTTGTGGCATCCTCGATATCTAAAAGGAAAACCCCACAGCCCATATGAGCTGTGGGGTTTCTTGTGCCTCCGATGCGAAATAAATCGCTCAGATATTACTGATAATCGACGACGTCAATCCAGTTCTTCAGGAACTCATCGTTCACGTTGCGCTTACGAGCGAGCTCGGAAGCGGCGACGATGCTCGTCCACTGACGCACGACCTGCATGGGCATGTCGGCGCGGTCGCAGTAGAGCTCCAGGTAGGCCTCTGCCTGGTCCTTGCTGTTGAGGGCGAAGAGCAGGTAGGTGGTGGCAACGTCGGCAGCAGGGGAGCCCTGGGTGGCGTGTGCCCAGTCGCACACATAGAGCTGGCCGTCGTCGCCGACGATGACGTTAGAGGGGTTGAAGTCGCCGTGGCAGACCTTGAACTCCTTGGTCATGCCGTCCAGACGCTCCTGAAGGTTGTAGCGCGTGGTGGCATTGAGCTGATCAAGGCTGTCGATCATGCGGGCGAACTTGTCGCGCTGACGGTTGAGCAGCGGGGAGGTGTAGCCGTGGATCTCGATCTGGAGGTCGACGAACATCTCGAGGTACTCACCAAAGCGCTGGGGCTCGGCAGTCATCTTCTCGGCAAGGGTGGTGCCCGGAACCTTCTCGGTCACGAGCGCCCAGCCGTTGGCGTTCTCGAGCTGGGAAACCTCGAGAGCCTTGGGGCTGCGGATGCCGCACTCATTGATGCGGGCAAGATTCAAAGCCTCGTTGAACACGTCGGAGACAGGCTTGGTCTCGTTAAAGACCTTGACGATCTTGTCGCCCAGGTCGTAAACGACCTTGTTGCCACGGCGGACGAGCTCGGTCTTGGAATCGGGTAGCAGCATGGTTGCATCCTTTCAACGATGCGATAGAAGCGACGGCGGGGGTGTGTGAAACACCCGTGCACCCCCGCCGTTAAAAACCGTGCTAAAACTAGCAGACGGCGTAGTCCTGAGGCTCGCGGCCGTAGTAGGCGTCCAGGTAGAGCTCCTTGATCTCGCTCATGAGCGGGTAGCGCGGGTTGGCGCCGGTGCACTGGTCGTTGAATGCCTGCTCGGTCATCTCGTCGAGGGTGTCGAGGAAGTACTGCTCGTCAACACCGTAGTCGGCGATGGTCTTCTTGACGCCGATGAAGTCCTTGAGCTCCTCGAGCTTCGTGATGAAGTTCTCGAAGACCTCCTTGTCGTCCTTGCCCTCGATGCCGCAGTACTTGGCCATCTCGGCGTAGTTGTGCAGTGCGTTGGGGTAAGGATACTGGGAGAAGGTACCCATCTTGACGGGAGCCTCGGCGGCGTTGTAGCGCATGACGCGGGTCAGGATGACGGCGTTTGCGAGGCCGTGGGGCAGGTGATGGAAAGCGCCGAGCTTGTGAGCCATGGAGTGGTTGAGGCCCAGGAAGGCGTTGGCGAAGGCCATACCGGCCATGCAGGAGGCGTTGTGCATCTCCTCGCGGGCATGCGGGTCCTTGGCGCCGTTCGTGAAGCTGGAGGGCAGGTTCTCAAAGACGAGCTTGGCAGCGCGCTCGGAGAGGCCCTTGGTGTAGTCGGAAGCCATGATGGAGACGTAGGACTCGATGGCGTGGGTCATGACGTCGATGCCGGAGGCAGCGGTCAGGCCGCGCGGGGCGGTCATGCAGTTGTCGGCGTCGACGATAGCCATGTTGGGGAGCAGCGCGTAGTCGGCGAGCGGCCACTTGATGCCGGTCTCCTTGTCGGTGATGATGGCGAACGGCGTGCACTCGGAGCCGGTACCCGAAGAGGTCGGGACGGCGACGAAGTAGGCCTTCTTGCCCATCTCGGGGAAGGTGAAGATACGCTTGCGGATGTCCATGAAGTCCATGGCCATGTCCTCAAACTTGCACTCGGGGTGCTCGTACATCATCCACATGATCTTGCCGGCGTCCATAGCGGAGCCACCGCCGACGGCGATGATGACGTCCGGCTCAAAGAGAGCCATCTGCTTGGCGCCGCGACGTGCGCACTGCAGCGACGGATCGGGCTCGACGTCGTAGAAGCAGTCGTGGGCGATGCCCATCTCGTCGAGCTTGGCCTCGATGGCGCGGGTGTTGCCATTCTTGAAGAGGAACTGGTCGGTAACGATGAAGGCGCGCTTCTTGCCCATGACGTTGCCCAGCTCGTCGAGGGCGACGGGCGTGGAACCCTTCTTGAAGTAGACCTTCTCGGGAGCGCGGAACCACAGCATGTTCTCACGGCGCTCGGCCACAGTCTTAACGTTGATCAAGTGCTTCACCCCAACGTTCTCGGAGACGGAGTTGCCGCCCCAGGAGCCGCAGCCCAGGGTCAGAGACGGCTTCATGCCAAAGTTGTACAGGTCACCGATGCCACCGTGCGAGGACGGGGTGTTGATGACGATGCGGCAGGCCTTCATGACGTGCTCGAACAGGCTGATCTTCTCGGCCTGGGCGGGGTGCACGTACAGAGAGGCGGTGTGGCCCGGGCCACCGGCGAGCACCAGGTGCTCGGCCTTGTCGACGGCCTCCTGGAAGTCCTTGGCGTGGTACATGGCCAGGACCGGGGAGAGCTTCTCGTGGGAGAACTCCTCCTTGGCGGGGTCGGTGGAGGTGACCTCGGCGATCAGGATCTTAGTCTTGGCGGGAACCTCGATGCCGGCGAGCTCGGCGATCTTGGCGGCAGCCATGCCGGGGATGCGGTGATCGAGGGCGCCGTTCTTGAACATGGCGGCACGCAGGGCCTCCATCTCGGCACCCTGCTTGACGAAGTAGCAGCCGCGCTTCTGGAACTCGGCCTTGACCTGGTCATAGATGCTGTCGATGACGGTCACGGACTGCTCGGAAGCGCAGATCATGCCGTTGTCGAAGGTCTTGGAGTGGATGATGGAGTTGACGGCGAGCAGCACGTCGGCGGTGTCGTCGATGACGACCGGGGTGTTACCGGCGCCAACGCCCAGGGCGGGCTTGCCCGAGGAGTAAGCGGCCTTGACCATGCCCGGGCCACCGGTGGCGAGGATGATGTCGACGTCGCGCATGACCATGTTAGTCAGCTCGATGGAGGGGACATCGACCCAGCCGATGATGCCCTCGGGGGCGCCGGCCTTGACGGCGGCGTCAAGCACGAGCTTGGCGGCGGCGATGGTGCACTTGGCGGCAGCCGGGTGCGGGGAGATGATGATGGCGTTGCGGGTCTTCAGGCAGATCAGCGTCTTGAAGATCGCGGTGGAGGTGGGGTTGGTCGTCGGGATGACGGCGCCCACGATGCCGATGGGCTCGGCGATCTTGGTGATGCCGTAAGCCTCGTCGCGCTCCAGGACACCACAGGTCTTGGTGTTCTTGTAAGCGTTGTAGATGTACTCTGCGGCGTAGTGGTTCTTGATGACCTTGTCCTCAAGAACGCCGCGGCCGGTCTCCTCGATGGCCATCTTCGCCAACGGGATACGAGCCTTGTTGGCGGCCATGGCGGCCTCATAGAAGATCTTGTCGACCTGCTCCTGCGTGTACGTAGCAAAAAGCGCCTGGGCCTCTCGCATCTGAGCGAGCTTAGCCTCAAGCGCCTCTACGTTGTCCACAATTGCGGGAGTAGTGTTTTCCGGTGACTTTTTCACCATTTGCGTCTCCTTGCGATCGGAGATTTACCCTACGCTTTGCATGATAGCAAGAAATAATTCGGTAAACGGTAAGATTCCCGTAAAAGGCACACTAAAACGCTTCAATAAAATGAAGCGTTTTAACTAAAACTATCTGCCTGCTCCATCTCCCCGCTCATTGGGGATAGACTTACATGAGTGCTTTCACTCATTTGGGACAGACATCGTTTTGCCATTTTGCCGTTCTGAACCTGTTTTGCCGATCATTGGATATAAATAGGTCACAGGCTCAGCATTTCGCGTTCCTTCTCTCCTTTTAGGTGTTGCCTGTTCAGTTTTGAAAGGAGAGATTATGCCCCGATGTGCCCGCGCCGTTTCGCTCACCGGCTATTACCACGTCTTTGACCGTGGCAACTCCAAACAGATTATTTTTGAAGATGACTCTGACCGATATCGTTTCTTATCGGACATCTCGGACAGGTTTGCACGCCATAAAGTGGCAGTGTTGGCTTGGTGCCTTATGGACAACCACTTCCATTTGATGGTTGATGACCCATATGACAACCTTTCAAAGGCAATGCAGTGCGCACTGACGGCGTATGCTAAGTATTTCAATGGGAAAACGGGAAGAACGGGCCATCTGTTTGACAATCGCTATTCGCGTGTTGCGGTTGAGTCGGACACACAGGCGGTGCAGCTACTCGATTATATCCATCTCAATCCTGTGAAAGGTGCGATCGACTCTCTCGAAGCATACCGCTGGTCAAGCTTTAGGGCATACCAGCTGGGCTACGATCCCTTTGACATCTGCGATGCGGCCCCTATGCTCGATATTGTCGGGGGGTCTCGTCACTATTGTGAGCATCTTAAGGAAGTTGCCGGACGGATCTGGTCAGTTGAGATTCTTCCACGCCGACGGATCCTCGATGAGGATGCTCTTTCCGTTGCGCGCGAAGTCCTTCCGAGCATAGATCCTGCGCTGCTCAAGGCCCTGCCACGCCCCGATCGTGATGCGTGTCTGCTGAGGCTCAGGCGGGCACATCTCACGGTCAAGCAAATTGCCCGTATCACCGGCATCGGCGCTACAAGCGTGACCAAGGCCACCGTAGGCTGGAGGGAGGCTGCGTGAGGCAGGGGCCGAACTGCTGCCGGCATGCGTAATGTCTGTCCCCAATGCGTGAAAACACTCATGTAAGTCTGTCCCCAATGAGTGCAAAAAGGCGCCCTCCGTAGGGGGGCGCCTTTGGTAAGTTCTATGTGAACGCGAGGTCTTTGACCCGGAGAGTCCGAGGTACTTGTTGGTAAGACCTTATTTAGGAGCGCGCAACCTTGCCGGACTTGAGGCAGGTGGAGCAAACGTTCATCTTGCGACGGTGACCATCGACGACGACGTAGACGCGCTGGATGTTGGGGCGGAACTTACGGTTGGTGACGCGGTGAGAGTGGCTGATGGAGCGACCGGCAACGGGGTGCTTACCGCAAACTTCGCAAACTTTGGACATAACTGACCCTCCTTGGGCGACAAACGAACATGTCGCGTTAACAAACAAGCCTGAACTATAGCACAGAAGCAGCTCCCTGTGCGTAATCTACACAGAGATATTTCTCTTTTGGCGATAGTGCTCACGCCACGGCCCTGGACGTAGATCCGATTTGCGTGCAGCAGAGGGGATTATGCCAGCTCGTGCGTATGTTTTCAAGCTCGTCCCACAAATATATATAGGTTTATTGAGCATTGGGCTCCGTTTACGGATTGCTCTGTATTTATGCTCGCAATTAAGCTCGAGGTTGGCTACACTATCCCTTGACCATTAAAGGGGTACGAGATACCCACATGGAATTACATAGCTGCCAAAGAGCAGTCCTTCCTGTGGGTGTCTGGTCCGCTTTAAGCGGTCGGGCATCTATTTTTTTGACTGTGTCAGCAGTCAAGACATGTGAGGAAGGAGATCGATGGGCACGACTTCCCCCAAGGCGGTCATCATGGACGAGACCGCCGTCAATCGAGCGATGACCCGCATCGCGCACGAGATTCTCGAGCGCAACGAGGGCTGTGAAGACCTCGCTCTGGTCGGCATCGTCACGCGCGGCGACCTTCTGGCAAAGAAGCTCGCCGAGGAGATCAAGGAGATCGAGGGCGTCGAAGTTCCGCTCGGCAGCCTCGACATCAGCTTCTACCGCGATGACTACGCTACCAATTTCGCTCCCGCGATCCACGCCACCAACATTCCCTTTAGCGTCGACGGCAAGCGCGTCGTGCTGGTGGACGACATCCTGTACACGGGTCGTACCATCCGCGCTGCTCTGGACGCCGTCATGGACCTGGGCCGTCCGAGCCGTATTGAGCTGGCAGTTCTCGTTGACCGCGGTCACCGCGAGCTCCCCATCTCGCCGGACTTTGTCGGCAAGAACGTTCCCTCGTCGCATGAGGAGAACGTGCACCTATATATGAAGGAAGTCGACGGCCACACCGCCGTCGAGATTAACGACGTCGCGCCGGGTTCCCACGTGGGCTCCGCGCCGCTGGGAGGTGAGTAGTACCGTGGCGTTCAACCATAAGCACCTGATCGACATTACCGAGTACTCCGAAGAGGACATCAAGCTCATCCTCGAGACCGCCAAGGCGTTCTCCGAGGTCAACGAGCGTGCGATCAAGAAGGTCCCCACGCTCAAGGGTAAGACCATCGTCAACATGTTCAACGAGCCCTCGACGCGCACCCGCAGCTCCTTCGAGCTCGCCGAGAAGCGCCTTTCGGCCGACAGCCTCAACTTTGGCGGTTCCTCGACTTCTACGGTCAAGGGCGAGAGCCTCGTCGACACCGTCGAGACCCTCAACGCCTACAAGATCGACTGCATCGTCGTGCGCGACAAGCACGCCGGCGCGCCCTATATCGTCACGCAGAATTCGCCCGCGAGCGTTATCTGCGCCGGCGACGGCAAGCACAACCACCCCACGCAGGCCCTGCTCGACCTGTACACCATTTGGCAGCACAAGGGTGACTTCCACGGTCTGAAGGTCGCTGTCGTCGGCGACATCTCCCACTCCCGTGTCTGCGGCTCGCTGATCCCCGCGTTGAAGATCATGGGCTGCGAGACCTACGCCGTCGCCCCCGGCACGCTGCTGCCTCCGGCACCCGAGGTCCTGGGCTGCGACCACGTGACGAGCGATCTCGATTCCGTCCTGTCCGAGCTTGACGTCGTCTACATGCTGCGCGTGCAGCAGGAGCGCCTCGAGGGTGCCCCGTTCCCGACCATTCGCGAGTACCACAAGCTCTTCGGCCTGACCAAGGACCGCGAGAAGCTCATGAAGCCCGACGCGATCATCTGCCACCCGGGCCCCATCAACCGCGGCGTCGAGTTCGACTCCTATATGGCCGACCACCCGCAACGCTCCGTCATCCTGGAGCAGGTCTACGCCGGTATCTGCGTGCGTATGGCTATCCTGTATCTGCTGCTTGGAGGTGCCGATAATGGCCTTGCTTCTTAAGAATGCCCACGTCGTCGACCCGTCCGTCGAGCTTGACGGTGTCGTTGACGTCCTGATTGACGGCGACAAGATCGCCGAGGTCGGCGAGAATCTCGCCGTCGAGGGAGCCGAGGTCCGCGACCTTTCCGGCAAGTACCTCGTCCCCGGCCTGGTGGATATGCACGTTCACCTTCGCGAGCCTGGCTACGAGGTCAAAGAGGACATCGAGAGCGGTACCCGCGCAGCTGCCAAGGGCGGCTTTACCGGCGTGTGCTCCATGCCCAACACCGATCCCGTCACCGATAACGGCACTGTCGTGGAGTTCGTCAAGTCCCGTGCTGCCGAGGTCGGTCACTGCCGCGTCTATCCGTCGGGCGCCATGACCCGCGGTCTTAAGGGCGAGGCCATGTCCGAGATGGGCGATATGGTCGCCCACGGCGCCGTCGCCTTCACCGACGACGGTCGCGGCGTGCAGGGTGCGGGCATGCTCCGTCGTTGCATGGACTACGGCAAGATGTTCGGCAAGGTCTTTATGAGCCACTGCCAGGACGAGGACCTGGTCGGCCACGGCCAGATCAACGAGGGCAAGGTCTCGACCCGTCTGGCTCTCGAGGGTTGGCCGGCTGCCGGCGAGGAGCTCCAGATCGCCCGCGACATCGAGATCGCCAAGCTGACTGGTGCCAAGCTGCACATCCAGCACATCTCCACCGCCCATGGCCTGGAGATCGTGCGTGCCGGTAAGGCCGCTGGCGTTCAGGTTACCTGCGAGGCCACTCCGCACCACATGTTCCTGACCGAGAACGACCTGGACGAGACCTACAACACCTCGCTCAAGGTCAACCCGCCGCTGCGTACCGAGGAGGATGCCGAGGCCATCCGTCAGGGCGTCATCGACGGCACCGTCGACGTTATCGTCACCGATCACGCTCCTCACACCCCGTGGGAGAAGGCCCGTGAGTTCGAGCTTGCGCCCTTTGGTATGATCGGCCTCGAGACCTCGCTGTCGCTCGTACTCACCGAGCTGGTCAACACGGGCAAGATGAGCATGGGCCGCATGGTCGAGCTCATGGCCATCAAGCCGCGTGAGATCCTGGGTCTCGACCAGGTTCAGGTCAAGGCGGGCTCCGTTGCCGACCTGACCGTGTTCGACCCCTCCGCAACCTGGACGGTTGGCGAGGACGGTTACGAGTCGCGCGCCGAGAACTCCGGTTTTGCCGGCCGCACGCTCACCGGTCGTGCCACCGATGTGTTTGTCGGCGGTAAGCAGACGCTTGCCGACGGCTGCATCTGCTAGCATAGCCTTATCGCTTTTGTGCGCGGCGCCCTTGCGGTGCCGCGCTTTCTATTAGTTTGGACCATGCAACCGCATGGGGGATTGGAGCGTCTATGCCCACACCTTCCACTGCACGCATGCACGACTTCGAGGTCGTCTCGAACCGGGAGATTGCCGACGGCATCTTCTCGCTCGTCATCTCGGCCCCCAAGCTTGCAAGTGCGCTCAAGCCCGGTCAGTTTGTGAACATCGCCGTACCCGGCGATGCGTCCTCGCTGCTTCGCGTGCCCCTGAGCTACTACCGCGCCGACGCCGAGGCCGGCACCGTCGAGCTGTGGTACGCCGTCGTGGGCGACGATACCCGTCGTTTGTCCCAGATGGGCCCTGGCTCCACCTCTAACCTGCTGGGCCCCGGTGGCCGTGGCTGGATGGTACCCGAGGGCACCAGGAAGGCCCTGCTCGTCGCCGGTGGCATCGGTGTT
Source organism: uncultured Collinsella sp. (assembly GCA_902466855.1). Taxonomy (GTDB): domain Bacteria; phylum Actinomycetota; class Coriobacteriia; order Coriobacteriales; family Coriobacteriaceae; genus Collinsella. The sequence continues at coordinate 12,573 of CABQSP010000033.1, forward strand.
CCGCCCGTGCTGTGCCTTGCCGACAAGCTTTCCGAGCAGGGTGTGGCCGTCGACGTGTGCCTGGGCTTTGGCACCGCGTCCAAGGCCGTGGGTGTCGATGAGTTCCGCGCGCTGGGCGCCACGGTCAACGTTTGCACCGATGATGGCACGCTGGGCACGCACGGTTTTTGCACCGACCCGGCAGCCGAGCTGCTCGGCGAGGGCGGCTACGACTATGTGGCCAGCTGCGGCCCCGCTGTCATGATGAAGAAAGTCGCCGCCGCTGCCGCCGAGGCCGGTGCGTACTGCGAGGTGTCGCTTGAGCGCATGATGAGCTGTGGCTTTGGCGCCTGCAACACCTGCAATGTCGAGACGGTCGACGGTATGAAGGGTGCTTGCATGTGCGGCCCCGTGTTCGATGCTTCCAAGGTGGTGGTCTTCTAGTGGGTACCGTGAACATGGCCGTCGATTTCGGCGGCGTCAAGATGCAGAACCCCATCAACACCGCAGCCGGTACCTTTGGCTACGGTTGGCAGTTCCAGAACTTCTTTGATGTTTCCCAGCTGGGCGCCATCACCACCAAGGGTTGCGCTGCCGAGCCCTGGCCCGGCAATCCCGCGCCCCGCATGGCTGAGATTCCCGGCGGTATGATCAACTCCGTGGGCCTTCAGAACCCCGGCGTGGCTGCCTTTGCCCGCGAGTCCGGTCCGTGGCTCGAACAGCTGTCCAAGGACGGCTGCCAGGTCATCTGTCAGGTTGCCGGCCACTCCGTTGACGAGTTTGTCCGCGCGCTCGAGATGTATGTCGAGCTGTGCCCCTGGGCTGCCGGCTACGAGATCAACGTGAGCTGCCCTAATATCGCCGCCGGCGGTGCCGCCATGGGCTCTACGCCCGAGGGCGCCTCATCCGTTATGGCTGCCTGCCGCAAGGTGACCGATAAGCCGCTGTTCGTGAAGATGGCGCCGGTCAACGTCGCCGAGATTGCCAAGGCCCTCGAGGCTGCCGGCGCCGACGGCCTTTCGGTCATCAACTCCATTCAGGGCATGGCCATCGACGTCCATACCCGCAAGTCCCGCGTGGCCAAGCCCAAGGGCGGCCTTTCGGGCCCGCTGTGCCACCACATCGCCGTGCGCATGGTCTGGGAGGTTGCCCAGGCCGTCGATATCCCCATCAACGGCGTCGGCGGTGTCATGACCGGCGAGGATGCGGCCGAGTTTATCCTGGCCGGCGCCACCTGCGTGTCGGTCGGCATGGCCAACTTCGTCGATCCGTGCGCTTCGCTCAAGATCGCGCACGAGCTCGAGGCCTGGGCGGAGTCCCAGGGCGTGAAGGACATCAACGAGCTGGTAGGTGCTTTCGAATGCTAGAGACCGATGCCCGCGACCGCGTAATCGTCGCTCTCGACTGCGACCGCGAGCGTGCGCTCGAGCTTGCCCACGAGCTTTCGGGCCATGCCGCCTGGCTTAAGGTTGGTATGACGCTCTATTACGCTGAGGGCCCCGAGATCGTCAAGACCTTTAAGGACCTGGGCTTTAAGGTCTTCCTTGACCTTAAGTTCCATGATATTCCGCATCAGGTTCGCGGTGCCGCCCGTTCGGCCTCGCTTGCCGGTGCCGACCTGCTCTCGGTTCACGGCTTGGGTTCGGGCGCCATGCTCGCTGCCTGCCGCGAGGGTGCCGAGGAGGCGCGCGAGGACCGCGCCAAGCTCGTCGCCATCACCGTGCTCACGAGCATGAATCAGGATGCCTTGAGCGAGATCGGCGTCGAGTCGCCCGTGGCCGAGGAGGCCGCCCGCCTGGCAAAGCTCGCTCAGGCCAACGGCATCGATGGCATCGTGTGCTCGCCGATGGAGGCTCACGACATGCGTGAGCTGCTGGGTCCTGATGCCCTGATCGTGACTCCGGGTGTGCGTCCGGTGGGTGCCGCCTTAGGCGACCAGTCCCGCGTGGCGACGCCTTCCCAGGCTATCGAGCGTGGCGCAAGCCACATTGTGGTGGGCCGTCCCATCACCGGCGCCGACGATCCGGTTGCCGCCTTTGACGCCATTGTCGCCGAGCTGGTCGAAAACATCGCGTAAAAGATTCCCCTAAGTCACCACTTTTGGGTCTCATTAGCACAAAATAGCCCCTGTGCCTGCGTAAACTTTCCCATCCTTTGTGTGGAATCGCAGGTCAGGGGCTTAACTTTGGGCGCAGTATATTGCACTTTTTGCGGGTATCGTCTAACCTATGGAGCCGCGATTGGGCATTTTGTACGTTCTACGTGCTAAAATGCCAATTATTGAATCAGATATAACCCAACTATTTGGAGGTACGAATGGCACTCCCTCAGCTTACCGATGAGCAGCGTAAGCAGGCTCTTGAGAAGGCTGCTGCCGCACGTCACGCCCGCGCTGAGCTTCGCGAGCAGATCAAGAAGGGCGAGAAGTCCCTCGAGTCCGTGCTCAACTCCGATGACCCCATCGCTTCCCGCATGAAGGTTTCCACCCTCATCGAGTCTCTTCCTGGTTATGGCAAGGCCAAGGCCGCCAAGATCATGGAGGAGCTTGGTATCTCCGCTACCCGTCGCGTCCAGGGCCTCGGCGTCCGTCAGCGCGAGCAGCTCCTCGAGCAGCTGACCAAATAAGTGAGCGCTCAGGATTCCAAGCTCTTTGTGATTTCTGGACCGTCAGGCGCAGGGAAGGGTACGCTCGTCACTCGTGTGCGCGAGCGCCGCTCGAACCTGGGCCTGACGGTTTCGGCTACCACGCGAGCACCACGCAAAGGTGAGGTCGACGGCGTCAACTACTTTTTTCTGACGCGCGAGGAGTTCGACCGCCGCGTGGCAAACGGTGAGTTTGTTGAGTGGGCCGAGGTCCACGGTAACTGCTACGGCACGTTGGTGAGCGAGGTCACATCCAAGCTCGCCTCTGGCGCATCTCTGATTTTGGAGATCGATGTCCAGGGCGCCCTGCAGGTGAAGGAGCGTTTCCCCGAGGCCGTGTTGATCTTTATCAAGCCGCCTTCGCTTGAGGTACTCCGCGAGCGCCTGGTCGGTCGCGGTACCGAGACGCCCGAGACGATTGAGCTGCGTATGGCAAACGCCGCCGATGAGCTTGCCCTTGCCGACCGCTACGACGACGTCGTGGTTAATGACGATCTCGACCGCGCGACCGATGAGCTCGTTCGCGTTCTCGATATGCATGAAAGGATCTGAGGTCCGTGTCCGTTGTAAAGCCTTGCATTGACGATCTTCTGGAGAAGACCGATCACAACCGCTTCCTGCTCGCTTCGCTTGCCTCCAAGCGCGCCTGCGACATTAACAGCATGCTGCGTGGCCAGCACAACCGCGTGCTTGCCGTCCAGGATGTCGATGACATCACCATCGGGCTTTCCGGTGCCGATACCATTTCGATGGCTATGGACGAGATTGTCGACGGCGACATCTCTTACGACGAGGCCCGTTACGAGAAGGCGCTCGGCCACAAGGTTGCTGAAGCCTAAATGGCGGCTCGCGTCTGCCTGGTCCACTATCACGAGGTTGGACTGAAGGGTAAGAACCGCGCACATTTTGAGCATATCCTCATGGATAACATCAAGGCGGCCTTGGCCGCCTTTTCCGTGAATGCCGTGTCTAGAATTTCCGGTTATATCCTCGTGACCTTTAACGAGCATCAGGCCGACGAGGCGGCGCGTGTCATTCGCACCGTTCCCGGCGTTGCTCGCGTGTCTTTGGCGTATCACACCAATCGCGACCCTCAGGAGTACTGTGCCGCCGCCGTGAAGGCGCTGCGCGAGTTTGGTTCCTTCGATTCGTTTAAGGTGCACGCCAAGCGCTCCAATACCGACTATGAGCTCACCTCGATTGACATCAATCGTCAGGTGGGCGAGGTGCTGTGCGAGGCCTTCCCCGATAAAAAGGTTCAAATGCACGACCCCGATGCGATGGTGCACGTACTGGTGGTCCAGGGTAGCGTTTATGTGTACGCGCGCTCCGAGCGCGGCGTGGGCGGTCTGCCGGTGGGTTCTGCCGGCAAGGTCGTGACGCTGCTGTCGTCGGGTATTGATTCTCCGGTGGCGACCTGGATGCTCGCGCGTCGCGGCGCGGTGTGCGTGCCGGTACATTTCTCAGGTCGTCCGCAGACGCCCGACACGAGCGAGTATTTGGTGCAGGACATCATCCGTGCGCTTGAGCCGGGTGTCCAGATCGGCCGCCTGTACGTGGTGCCGTTTGGCGACTGCCAGCGTGAGATTTCGGTCACCTGTCCCAGCAACCTGCGCGTGATCATGTATCGCCGCATTATGTATTCGGTTGCCGAGCGCATTGCACACATCGAGGGCGCCAAGGCCATCGTGACGGGCGAATCGCTTGGACAGGTTGCCTCCCAAACGCTTGAGAATATCATGGCCGTCAACGAGGCCGTGAAGATCCCCGTGTTCCGTCCTCTCATCGGTTCGGACAAGCAGGAGATTATCGCGCGCGCCGAGGAGATTGGTACGTTCGATATCTCGACTGAGGCCGCTCCCGACTGCTGCACGCTGTTTATGCCGCGCCGTCCCGAGACGCACGCTAAACTCGATGCCGTGCATGAGGCCTGGGAGTTGTTCGATCACGAGGAGATGATCGAGCGCCTGCTCAAGCAGACCGAGTATATCGACTTCGAAAGCAACACGTATAAGGCCCCTAAGACCTTAAAACGCAAACATTCGGAGCTTGCTCCGCGTGAGATTTACCAAAATCACGAGTAAATTTGTGCATAGACCGACGATGCGCCTACATCGTCGGCCTTTTGCTATCTGGGCATTTTGCGGCTAAGTGTTCATTTGCTGACGTGTGCCTGAATAAATGGACAGATTTGTGCAAGGTTTTGGTCGGTTTTTGGTTTGACCGTTAAAACCGGTTTTGGAGCGTGGCTGTTGTGGAGCTCCTTTCCTGACACGATGGTGTTGGGAGGTTTTGCTATGGCGCAGCGCGAACAACACGAACGAGTCAAACGGATGGACCGCTTGGCGGACAAGCTGTTCGGTCATAAGGCAGTGGTGATGGCGATACTGGTCGTCATTGCGATGGCGAGTGGACTGGCGATGGCGAACCTTGGCGGCGGTGCCGGTGGCGTGTCGTTTGAGCGCACTGACGGTTCAGGCTCGTTGGTGGAGCCGGGATCCGGTGATGCCTCGAGCGGAAAGACATCCGAAGGTTCTTCGGCTAAGGCTTCTGCCGCGGTAGAGGTCTATGTCGATGTCGACGGCGCCGTTGTGTCGCCCGGTGTATATCGTCTCAAGGACGGCGCGCGGGTGGCTCAGGCGATTGATGCCGCCGGCGGGCTTACGCCCGAGGCAGACGTTACGGGGCTTAACCGGGCATCCAAGGTCACTGATGGACAAAAAATCCACGTTCCAACGGTGGGGGAGCAGCAGGCGTCCATTGCGGAAGCCGGTGTTGATGGTGGGGCTTCCGCATCATTGGGCGTGAGTGGCGCAACGGGCCTAGTCAACATCAATACGGCAAGCGCGGCAGAGCTGCAGACGCTCTCGGGCATCGGTCCCTCCATGGCGCAGTCGATTATCGATGAGCGGACAAAGAACGGTGCTTTTGCCTCGGTTGACGATCTGATGCGTGTGTCGGGAATCGGCGAGAAGAAGCTTGCCAAAATCAAAGATTGCATCTGCGTATGAGTGCGACCGAGAGCGAACATGTGATGCCTCCGCGGCCCCTGATGCCGTGGACGATGGCCCTGTGTGCCGGCGTGTGCATGAGCTGCGCCTTGGTGCTCAACGTGGCCGCTGATGTGCTGCTGAGGGAGCAGGCGCCGGCGGTCGGGCTGCTATGGGCCATTCCCGTTGCGGCGGCGG
>CABQSP010000034.1:0-18005 GCA_902466855.1 uncultured Collinsella sp.
AGCACATTAAGTGCTCTTCGGCTCGTGCGGAATCTACGAAAAGCTTGCGCCTGGCCTTTGGCGGCGCGACCTGTGTTGACTTTGGGGCAGCCAGGGTTGCCGTTGGCCGGCGCGCCCCACGCATAACCCTTATGTCGGTGGGCTGATGTGTTGCGTCCCTGAGGGCTACAGGGTTGAAACGAAGTTGGACAGGCGGGCTAGTCCTTCGTCTAGGTCTTTGTCGGAGACGCAGTAGCTTAGGCGGATGTGGCCTTCGGTGCCGAAGCAGTCGCCCGGGACTAGGGCTACGTTTGCCTCTTTGATGGCTTTGATGCAGAAGGCTTCGCTGGTTAGGTCGAACTTTTTGATGCTCGGGAAAGTGTAGAAGGCTCCTGCGGGCTCTACTACGTCGAGGCCCATGGCGTCTAAAGCTGCGAGCACGCGTTCGCGACGGGCTCGGTAGACTTTGAGCATGGGGGTTGGGTCGACGGTCAGGGCTCGGGCTGCGGCGTCCATTTCGAAGGAGACAGCACTCGATACTAGGTATTGGTGGGCTTTTGCGATCTCGGCGATGACGGGGGTTGCCGCTGCGAGCCAGCCCAAGCGCCAGCCGGTCATGGCCCAGGGCTTGGAGAAGCTCTCGATGACTACCGTCTGCTCACGCAGTTCCGGGTGGCGCTGGGCAAAGCGCTCGTAGCCATCCACGTAGACTAGGCGGTTATATACGTCGTCGCAGATTACGTAGATGCCCGCCTGCTCCGCTACGCGCGCCACGGCGTCGAGCGATGCCGCGTCGAGGATGCAGCCCGTAGGATTGTTGGGCGTGCAGATGACGATGGCCTTGGTCGCCGGCGTCACGCAAGCACGAAGCGCATCCTCGTCAATCTGAAATTGCGCAGGCTCCGCATCCAAATAGACTGCTTTGGCGTGGTTGGCCACGACGATGCTTTCGTACAGGCCAAAGGCCGGCGTGGGGATAATGACCTCGTCGCCGGGGTTGAGCATAGCCATGAATGTTGCCGACAGTGCCTCGGTCGCACCGTCGGTCAGGATGACCTCATCGGCGGAAAACGCCAGGCCCGCGTCATCCATATATTTGGACAGTGCATCACGCAGGGCGGGGCGACCGTTGTTGGGCGGATAGTGCGTGTCACCGCGGTCCAGTGCGGCGGTCACCTCGGCGCTAATCACATCGGGCGTGGGAAAATCGGGCTCGCCAAGCGCAAGCGCGATGCACCCCGGGTGCTGGGCGGCGAGTGCGTTGATCCGGCGGATACCGGAGGGCTTAAGCGTGGCAAGCGAGGTATTCATGGGCAGACGCATGGCGTTCCTTTCGTAAGGGTTGCACTAGGATAGCGCGGCGAGGTGCCGCCAGACGGTGTAACCTAAACGGAAACGAGCCGGAAAGGAGATGGCATGGAGACGACCGCGCGCGGCGACGTACCAAAAACACTGCACACCATTGCGTATATCAGTATTCCCAATAGCGCCGATCTTGATTTTTTGCTCTGGGACCTGCAGGATGCCATCGCCGCCTATGCTCAACTTTCCGGCACCGCACTCCCCCGCCCGGTCGACTTGAAGGCAAATGACGCCGGCAGCGTTGCCGATGGCATCGTGCTGGCCATTGAAGATGTGGCTGACGATGAGACGTTGACAGCCATCGAGCGGGCGCTTGAGCGCTTTGGCGGTACGGGAACGCGCGTCTATGCCGCGATTCGAGCCGCACAAGAGGGCACAGAGCGGGCGCGTGGGACCGCCGTTCGCCTGCGCAAGGCATGTGAGCGCCATGACCAATTGTGGTGTGGCGGCGTTGCCATCTGCGCCGGCAGCGGCATCGCAGCGCTTCGCCATTCCCCACGCATGGGCCTCTTGCGCCGACCATTTTCGGAAGCGATGGATAAGCTTGTGGGCGCTGTGCGCATGGGCTGCTCCGTCGAGCATGCACAGCGACTTGGCGGCGGCAATGCCGCCAACGTCGACGCCGACGGCATGGTTTGCGCCGAGCCAGCCGTGCCCGCGCCGATCTGGCGAGGCGCTCTGAAACGTCTGGGCGCCCACGCTCAAACAAAAATCTAAATTAAATAACAGCCCAGTCAACGGCTTCGTGCCAACGCTCAACAAGACGCTCCAGGCACCAGGCGGCATTGGCGGGACTTGTCGAGGGCAGGACAATGGCAGGCAGCCCCGTCCGATCTTGCAAGTAGCGTTTGTAGAGTCGCCCTGCCGTACCGCCGTTACAGACAACGACCTCGATCGGCGCGGCATCGGTAATGCGCTCGATATGTGCCGGCACAACGTTGCGGATGCTCGCGTCGCTCGAGCCCTTAATGTCGCAGCTCTCGATTGCATCCCACAGGGCTACGCCGCCGTTCAGCAGCATGGCCCGCTTGGCGGCAATGGAGGCATCGAGCGTCGCGGGCTCACCGCTTGCCAAAGGATCGCCCTCGTTGGGCGGCACAGGCATACCGAGGCACGTGGCCATCACACGCCAAAAGCGATTCTGAGGGTTGCCGTAATAAAAGGCATTGGCGCGCGAAAGCACCGAGGGAAACGACCCGAGCACCAAAACGCGCGAGTGCTCGTCAAACACGGGCTCAAACCCATGCTCAATATGTTGATAGCCCTCGTCAGATACGGCCATGGGCTAGGCTCTCAACAGATAGCGCACCTCGTAGGGTGCAAGCTCAAGGGTACCCGTCAGCTCGACCGTGGGCGCATCGTCGGCAAGCAGGTCGACGAAGGACCCGTTGAGCTCGCCGGCGCCAAAGGTGTAAGGCTCACCCACGGCATTCACCGCCACGAGTACCGTCGCGCCGTCACAGGCGCGCTCGAACAGCAGCTGCTTGTTCTGGATCACCACGTTGCGATAGGCACCGTAGTTGAGAGCACGGGCAGCCGCGTCGTCGGCCGAGCGAAGGTGCGCAAGCTGCGTGATGAACGCCGTCAGCTCGTTGGGCGCAGGCTCATTGAGCGCAGGTCGCAGCGCCCAGTCGCCATCGGGGCCACCCTTTTCGCCGGCAATTCCCCACTCGCTGCCATAGTAGACGCACGGGATGCCCGGCATGCCAAAGAGCATGCCGTAGGCGGGACGCAGACACGACTTGTCGGTGAGGATACTTGCCAGGCGCGGCACATCGTGGTTGTCGACAAACGACAGCAGATGTTTGCCGCGGTAGATGCACCACGGATCGCCGCCAAACTGGCGGTGCAGCGAATGGGCGATCTCGAACATGTTGACCGAGTTAAAGCTGGAGTACAGGCCCTTGTAGCACTCGTAGTTGGTGCAGGAGTCGAGCATCTCGTCGTTGACGATTTGGTTGTAGTCGCCGTGGAGCGTCTCGCCGATCAGCACAAAGTCGGGCTTGAGCTCACGGGTAAAGACGTGCAGGCGGCGCATAAAGTCGCGGTCGAGCATATAGGCAACGTCCAGGCGCAGGCCGTCGACGCCAAAGACCTCGGCCCAGCGGCGCACGGACTCGAGCAGGTAATCGACCACAGCGGGATTTTGCAGGTTGAGCTTCACAAGCTCAAAATGGCCTTCCCAGCCCTCGTACCAAAAGCCATCGCCATAGCAGGAATCGCCGTCAAAGCTAATGTGGAACCAGTCCTTGTACGGCGAGTCCCACTTGCGCTCCTGCACATCGCGGAAGGCCCAAAAACCGCGGCCGACGTGGTTGAAGACGGCATCGAGCACCACGCGGATGCCATGGGCATGCAGCGTGTCGCATACGGCGGCAAAGTCGGCGTCCCCACCCAGGCGACGGTCGATATGGCGCAGGCTGCGTGTATCGTAGCCGTGGCTATCAGATTCGAGCGGTGGGTTGATAAGCACAGCGCCAACGCCGAGTTCCTGCATGTAGTCGGCCCATTGGGCGACCTTCATGATAGGAGCATCGGGGTTGGGCGCGGCGTTGGCAGCCTGGGCGAGCTCATCCTCGGCAACGGGCGCGGCGTTTTCGCGCGGAGCCCCGCAAAAGCCCAGCGGATAGATCTGATAGAACGTCGTCTCGTATGCCCACATAACAGCCTCCCGGTAAGCTCAACACAACGACATCCATTGTATGCCCAGCTTGTATCCTCTCCCCCAAAATAAGTTGCGGTGGAATAGTTCCTGCTTGGACCTTCAGAGGCCTTAAACAGGAACTATTCCACCGCAACTGATGAGGAAACGTGATTAGGCGACAGACTTTGCGCGGCGTATGGCCGGGAACATCACCGTGATGGCAAGGATGACGCCCACGACGGCGATCGTGCCGCCCGCGTAGCCGATCCAAGCGATGCCCGGGCCCGACACCACGGCGCCGCCGATTGCGGTGCCCGTGCCGATACCCAGATTGAACAGGCCCGAGAAGATCGACATGGCGACAGCCGACGAATCCGCCGGCGTGTTCTTGATGAGCTCGGCCTGAAACGCCACGTTAAAGGCCGTGGCGCAGCAACCCCACAGTGCGCAGACGGCAAGCACTGTCACGAGCGACGATGCGGCCGGCCCCATGAGCAGCAGGGCCACCGGCACGCCGGAGAGCGTGATAGCCAAGAACGGGAAGCGATGCCCATCGAACAGGCGGCCAAACAGCCAGCTTCCGAGCAAACCAGAGCAGCCAAACGCCGTCAGCGTCATGGTAATGGCGCCCGCATCGACGTGCGCGACCTGCGCCAGGAAGGGCTCGATATAGCTGTAGCTTGCGTAATAGCCGGTCGCCATGAAGACCGTGACTGCGTAGAGCGCGATGAGGAGCGGGTTCTTGAGCAGCTCGGGCAGCTGTTTGACAGTAAAGCGCTCACCCGTCGGCATGGCCGGGAACACCGCTGCCTGGTAGACGACCGCGATGGCTGAAAGGCCCCCGACCACGGCAAACGTCATACGCCAGCCCACGGCCAGGCCAATGGCGCGGCCGAGCGGCAGGCCGAAGATCTGTGCGATGGAAGAGCCCGTGGCGATCATGCTGATGGCGAGCGCGCCGTGGCGCGTGTCGACCAGGCGCGAGGCCATAATCGAAGCGACCGACCAGAACACGGCATGCGCGCAAGCGACCACCAGGCGCGCGCAGACCAGGATGGGATAGGTGGGCGCCACGGCGGACAGGAACTGGCCGAGCGAGAACACGGCAAGCACGCCCAGCAGCATCCGCTTGAACTCGAAGCGCGAGGCAAACACCATGAGCGGCAACGACAGCAGCATGACGCCCCAGGCATAGACCGAGATCATGATGCCAGCTTGGGCCTCGGTAAGCGAGAACGACGCGGCGATATCAGTCAAAAGGCCGATGGGCATAAACTCCGACGTGTTGAACACGAACGCACAGCAGGTGAGCCCGATAAGCGGGAGCCACTGCCTGAGCGTGATGCCGTCTTGCCTTGCCTGACTCATATATAACGTCTCCAATCATTTTGAGCGGAGGCGATTATATAGCAACGGCCCCGCATCCGTCAGCAACAGATGCAGGGCCGAAAACAATTCGATACACAAAGGTTGCGCCGTCAATAAATAACTAAGCCAGCCCCGGCAATATGCCCGCCGAATGCACGACAAACGCCACGATCCAGGCGACCGTCACTTGAAACGCGAACACGGCAACGGCGTAGCGCGCGCCCAGCTCGCTCTTGACGGCGCCGATGGCTGCCACACAGGGCGGGTACAGCAGCGTAAAGACCAGGAACACATAGGCAGTGAACGGCGAAAACATGGTCGACAGTGCCGCGGGCGAGGTCGCGCCCAAAAGCACCGTGAGGGTCGAGATGACACTCTCCTTGGCGATAAGTCCGGTGACGAGCGCCGTGGATGCACGCCAGTCGCCAAACCCAAGCGGCGTCAGCGCCGGCGCAATGATGCTGCCGAGACCCGCAAGCAGACTCTGCGACTGATCGGCGACCACATTAAAGCGGATGTCGAACGTCTGAAGGAACCAGATGACCACGGTCGCGGCAAAGATAATGGTAAAGGCCTTGGTAATAAAGTCTTTGGCCTTATCCCATGCCAGCATCACCGTCGTCTTGACGCTCGGCAGGCGGTAATTGGGCAGCTCCATGATAAACGGCACCGGGTCGCCCTTAAATGCCGTGCGGTTGAGTACCAAAGCCGCGATACAGCCAACCGCAATGCCGATCAGATAGAGCGAGACCATGGCGGGAACCGTCGCCTGTGGGAAAAACGCCCCGCACAGCAGACCATAGACCGGCAACTTGGCCGAGCAGCTCATGAACGGCGTGAGCATGACCGTCATCTTGCGGTCGTGCTCGGATGGGAGCGTACGGGTCGACATGATAGCCGGCACGGTGCAGCCAAACCCGACGAGCATGGGTACAAAGCTGCGGCCCGACAGGCCAAAACGACGCAGCACCTTATCCATGACAAAGGCGACGCGCGCCATGTAGCCCGAGTCTTCCAGAATGGAGAGGAACAAGAAGAGCACGACGATAATCGGCAGGAAGGTCAGCACACTGCCCACGCCCGTAAGCACGCCGTCGACAGCCAGCGAGCGCACCACGTCGTTGGTGCCGAACGCCTTGAGGCCCGCATCGGCCGAGGCGATGATAGCAGCGATACCGTCCTCCATGAGTCCCTGCAACGCCGCGCCGATCACGCCAAACGTCAGCCAAAAGACGAGGCCCATGATCACCAGGAACGCCGGAATGGCCGTGTAGCGACCCGTCAGGATGCGGTCGATCTTGACGGAGCGCACGTGCTCGCGGCTTTCGTGCGGTTTGACGACGCAGCGCCCGCACACGTCGCCGATAAAGCTAAAGCGCATATCGGCCAGCGCGGACAGGCGGTCGGTGCCGGCCTCGCCCTCCATCTGGGTAATGATGTGCTCGATAGCGTCGAGCTCGTTGCGATCCAGGTGAAGCGCCTCGGTCACCAGCTCGTCGCCCTCAACCAGCTTGGTCGCCGCAAAGCGCACCGGGATGTGCGCCGTCACGGCATGGTCCTCGATCAGGTTGGCAATGCCGTGGATGCAGCGATGCAGTGCGCCGCCGTCCGATCCATCGGGCGCACAGAAGTCCAGGCGACCGGGGCGCTCGCGGAACCGCGCCACGTGCAAGGCATGATCCACCAGCTCGCCGATACCCTCGTTGCGGGCAGCGCTAATGGGAACAACAGGCACGCCCAACAGGCTCTCGAGCAGATTGACGTCCACGGCGCCGCCGTTGGCCGTCACCTCGTCCATCATGTTGAGCGCGATGACCATGGGGCGGTCGAGCTCCATAAGCTGCAGCGTCAGGTACAGGTTACGTTCGATGTTGGTGGCGTCGATGATGTCGATGATGGCGTCGGGGTTTTCGTCCAAGATGAATTGGCGGCTGACGATCTCTTCGCCCGTGTACGGCGACAGGGAGTAAATGCCGGGCAGATCGGTAACGCTTGCCTCGGGATGGTTACGGATGGTGCCGTCCTTGCGGTCGACCGTCACGCCAGGAAAGTTACCGACGTGCTGGTTGGAGCCCGTAAGCTGGTTGAACAGCGTGGTCTTACCGCAGTTTTGGTTGCCGGCGAGGGCAAAATGCAGCGGTGCGCCCTCGGGCACGGCCGTTTTTGCCGCACGGGGCGAATACATCCCCTCGCCGAGTGCCGGATGCTCCGTCGTTCCGATTGCGGCGTTGGCGCGCGGACCGGTATCGGTGTCGTGCACATCCACGAGCTCAATGCGTGCGGCATCATCCTTGCGCAGCGTCAACTCGTAGCCACGCAGGCGAATCTCGAGCGGGTCGCCCATGGGGGCGTACTTCATCATGGTGACTTCGGTGCCCGGCGTTAGGCCCATGTCCAAAATATGCTGTCGGAGTGCCTGGTCGTCCGATGCCACCGATGCGACAACGGCGTCCTTTCCAATCTCGAGCGTATCGAGCTTCACGTCCGTGTTCCTCCCCCGGCGCCCACAGGGCGTTGCATTTATGTTCACCTTGGCTAACCGTTTGCCACGGCTAACCAATTTAACCATGCATGATAGCGCGAACACACAACGATGTTCAATCAGCAAATTGGCGCAATGGGGACAGGCAGGAGAGTTCAGGGCCATAGTTTCCCGATGAGGCCTCTCGGGGAAACTACATCCCAGAATTCCGGCTCGAAACGGGATATGGTTTCCCAAACAGGCCTCTTACGGAAAATGCATCCCGGAATCCCCGCTCGAAACGGGACGCGCTTTCCCAGTCGAGGCCCTATGGGAAACTGCGTCCCACCTTGAAAGGCAAAACTGGGGCGCAGTTTCCGGACGGGGCATCAAAAACGAAGTTGCGGTGGAATAGTTCCTGGATGGGCTGGTTGATGCCCCAGATAGGAACTATTTCACCGCAAGTTATTGAAGGGCTTGGATGCCGGGACTCTTACAGATGGCGCTCGAGGAAGCGGAAGGCCAGGCGGATCCAGGGACGGACGGAAACCTGCTTGTCCTCGTTGTCGACCGCGGTGTTGGCGTTGCCGAGCGAAAGGCCGTGACCACCTTGGTCAAAGACGTGCATCTCGCAAGGGACGCCCTCCTCTGCCATGCGTTGGGCAAACGGATAGACCTGCGCGATCGGCGCCGTTTTGTCGTCGGACACGCCCCACACAAAGGTCGGTGGCATCTGACGCGAAACATGCGTGGTGGGGCAGATGTCGGCCAGATGCTCGTCAGTTGCCTCGCCGCCCGTCACCATCGACAGGTAGTCGTTGAGCAAATCGCGCCCCGTCTTGCCGCCCGTCTTGGGCACACGCAAGTCAATGCGCGGATCGCGCGTCTGCATGTCGCGCACATAGGCAAAGTCGAGCAATGGATAGCCCAGCACCACGGCATCGGGACGAATGTCGTCCGGACGCGCCCCGGCAAGTGCCGCAAAGGGGCCGGTCTTCCACTGTGTTGCCAGCGAGGCGCAAATCATGCCGCCAGCAGAAAAGCCCACGACGCACACGCGCTTAGGATCGACATGCCACTCGTCGGCGTTGGCGCGCACCGTGGCGACCATCTTGGCAAGATCTGCCTGGGGGTGCGGAAAGCTCACGTCACCCGTAGAACTCGTGACATAGTTGAGCACAAAGGCCTGGTAACCGTGATCCAAAAACGCAAACGCCACAGGATCCTGCTCATGCGGAGCGATATGCGTAAACGCACCTCCGCCACAGATAATCACCGCGGGGCGGCGGCCATTCGGTTTATCGGGCAACGGCTCGGCACCCAAATACGTAAACGTCGCCGGATAATCCTCGGTCGGCTCCTCGCCCCACAGCGCATGGTTCTCGACAATCATATGTGCTCCCTTCGCGCAAATTATGCGCCCTTGTTTTTCGCCTTCAAGCGTACCCCACTTGAACCCGTGGCGCAGAAACACTCCGGCAATAAGTTTCCCTTCAACTGATATATCACATAATCCCAGTTCAGAGGTATCGTTGAGCAGCGTAGAATAGGGGCGTTGACCAAGCCGCGAAACACATGTGAAACGTTTCCGGCAAACCAAACGCGCGATATGCGCCTATTTAAGTTGGAGGCAACTATGGGTCTGCTCGATTCGCTTAAGTCCACCTTCACCTCGACCGGCGAGGCGTCCGTTCCGCCCGCAGCAAGCTTCGCTACCCGCGAAGGCGTCATCTATGCCCCCGTCAACGGCGTGCTCATCAACCTGGACGAGGTTCCCGACGAGACGATCGCCTCGGGCATGCTTGGCCAGGGCTATGGCATCGAGCCCATTACCGGCACCATCTATGCGCCCGCCAACGGCCGCATCGGCGCCACCACTGTCACCAACCACTCCATTGGCATGATCACCGAGGACGGTCTTCGCGTGTTCATCCATGTTGGCCTGGGCACCGTGGAAATGAACGGCAAGGGTTTTGCCCGCTTTGTCGAGATGGGCGATGTGGTCAAGGCAGGCCAGCCGCTCATCAGCTTCGACCGCGAGGCCATTAAGGCCGCTGGTCACGAGGACATCGTGACCGTCATCGTCTCCGAGCTCGATCGTCTTAAGAGCATCGACCATGTCGGCGAATCTGGAACGCTTATCGGCGGCAACCCGCTCGTCAAGCTGGGCGACCCGCTGCTGGTAGCCAAGACCAAGTAGCCAGGCCCCGCGCCATACAGCCAAAAGGCACCTCGTCAAGCGCCCGCGACCATTTGGCCGCGGGCGCTTTTCGTTTGAAAAACCATCCCGCCAATGCCTTATCTGTATAGCCCAAATGAGCCGAGCTGCTAGAATATCGAACTGTATGGATAACTATCATTCAACCGTTATGGGAGGATACGTGAACCGCACCAAAATCGCGCAGCTCTATGCCGATGCCGAGTCGCTCGGCGGCCAGACCGTCACCGTCGCCGGCTGGGTTAAGTCCGTCCGCGACATGAAGAACTTTGGCTTTGTTACGCTCAACGACGGCAGCTGCTTCCGCGACCTGCAGGTCGTCATGAACCGCGAGGCACTCGACAACTACGACGAGATCGCACATCAAAACGTCTCGGCCGCACTCATTTGCACCGGCACCGTCAAACTGACCCCCGATGCACCCCAGCCTTTCGAGCTTTCTGCCACTTCCATCGAGGTCGAGGGCACGAGCGCCCCGGATTACCCGCTGCAGAAGAAGCGCGCAACCGTCGAGTTCCTGCGCACCCAGCAGCACCTGCGCCCGCGCACCAACCTGTTCCGCGCCGTGTTCCGCATCCGCTCTGTCGCGGCTGCCGCCATCCACCGCTTCTTCCAGGAGCAGGGTTTTGTCTACGTCAACACCCCCATCATCACCACGAGTGACTGCGAAGGCGCCGGCGAGATGTTCCGCGTGACCACGCTCGACCCCAAAAATCCGCCCCTCACCGAGTCCGGCGAGGTCGACTGGAGTCAGGACTTCTTTGGCAAGCATGCAAGCCTCACCGTGTCCGGCCAGCTCAATGCCGAGAACTTTGCCATGGCCTTTGGCGACGTGTACACCTTTGGCCCCACCTTCCGCGCCGAAAACTCCAACACCACGCGCCACGCCGCCGAGTTTTGGATGATCGAGCCCGAGATGGCCTTCGCCGACCTCAACGACTACATGGACAACGCCGAGGCCATGCTCAAGTACGTCCTTAAGGACGTTATGGCCACCTGCCCCGACGAGCTCAATATGCTCAACAAGTTTGTGGACAAGGGTCTGCTCGAGCGCCTGGACCATGTCGCCAACTCCGACTTCGCCCGCGTCACCTATACCGAGGCCGTCGAAATCCTGGAGCAGGCCGTCGCCGCCGGTCACAAGTTTGACTATCCCGTGAGCTGGGGCATCGACCTGCAAACCGAGCACGAGCGTTTCCTGACCGAGGAACACTTTAAGCGACCGACTTTTGTGACCGACTACCCGGCCGAGATCAAGGCCTTCTACATGCGCATGAACAACGACGGCAAGACCGTCGCCGCCGCCGACTGCCTGGTGCCGGGCATCGGCGAGATCATCGGTGGCTCCCAGCGCGAGGAGCGCCTGGATCTGCTCGAGGCCCGCATCAAGGACCTGGGTATGAATCCCGAGCAGTACAAGTACTACCTTGACCTGCGCCGCTACGGTTCCTGCAAGCACGCCGGCTACGGTCTGGGCTTCGAGCGCTTGGTCATGTATCTGACCGGCGTGGGCAACATCCGCGACGTCCTGCCGCACCCGCGCACCGTGGGCAACGCCGACTTCTAATCGTCGGACGCTAGCTCGCGTCGCCACACGCCAACGCTCATCGCACAAGCGCCTCTCGACATCAGTCGAGAGGCGCTTTTTTCAACAGCATCCGTCAAGCTTTTGGCAAGTTTTTGGACAGTTGAGCAGGGCTGTTGAAAACTCGACCCGCCGTTTGCCGACGACTACCGACCGCCCAGAGCGCCCTGCGCCCCTGGGAAAGCCCCACGTCCTAGGCTCCATACCGTCGCCACCCAAAACGGAAAGGACGTGGGCACCATGACCGAAGCCGCTGTTGAAACCTACGACACCACGACGAGAGGCGCCGCCTCGATGGCAGCCTATCGCGCCGTTCGCATCCTGCAGCTCTTGAGCGAAAACACCGGCGAGGACAAGGCCATGCTTTCCGATGAGTTGATCCGGCGCCTCGCCCATCCCGACGACCCCGCCCGCATGCCCATCTCGGCGGCGCGGCGCAGCATCTACACCGCCATCTCCGCGCTTCGCCATGCCGGATACGAAATTGAGTACAAACGCGGCGTGGGCTACAAACTTCTTACCCGTCCGCTCACCGATGAAGAGATCATCCGGCTCCACGGTATGGTCATGCGCAACCGCTCCACGCCTATCGCTATCCGCAAGAGCATGGCGCAGCACTTAGTTGCCATGGCGAGTGCCGACGTTCGCGGCTACCTCGATACACCCGAACCCGTTCCGAGCGCAGGCAGCAAGGCTACCAAGGCAACACGCACGCCCATCAAGCGCATCGACACGTGCGAGCTCGTCGAGCAGGCCATCGACCACGGAACCACGGTGAGTTTTGATATTTCGAGCGTCACGGCACGTGGCGAAACCGAAGTAGCACGGATGACACTCCGCCCCTTTGCCATCAGGCAGCGCGATGGCATCTCGTATTTGCTGGGAACGGTCTATGACGCCCGAGGTGCCGATGACACGCTGCGCACCGTAGAGATTGGCCGCATGAGAAACGTCACCACACGTCTCCTCGACGGCAAGAAGCTCTTCGCCGCCCTCGACGAGGAGGACGACGCCTCCTCCGCCGCATAAGACCCTCCGCCGCCCATTCGACTACCCGTACCGCCCATCCGATTCTGTATTAAAAAACCCGCCAGGCTGTTGTAAAAATGGACATCAGCGCTACTATAAGTTCCACTTGCACTTTGTCCCAGTGCAGTGTTTCCAGCCATTTTTATACTGGGGGTAATGATATGAAGGACATCACCATCAGTCGCAGGAGCCTTCTGGTCTCCGCCGGCCTGCTCGCGCTCGCCCCGCTCGCCGGATGCGGCGGCAACTCTGGTTCCGGCTCTGCTGCCGCCGGTTCCGACTACACCATCGGCGTTCTGCAACTCACCGAGCATTCCGCACTCGATGCCGCCAACGACGGCTTTGTCAAGGCCATCAAGGAGAGCGGCCTTAAGGTCAAGATCGACCAGAAGAACGCCCAGAACGACCAGTCCACGTGTAAGTCCATTGCCGACAAGTTTGTGGGCGACAACGTCAACCTGATTTATGCCATCGCCACGCCCGCCGCGCAGGCTGCCGCCGGCGCCACGGCCGATATCCCCATCGTGGGCTGCGCCATCACCGACTACGCCGCCTCCGGCCTGGTCCAGGACAACGACAAGCCCGGCACCAACGTCACGGGCGCTTCCGACCTCACCCCGGTCGCCGAGCAGCTCGAGATGATGCAGAAGGTCCTGCCCGACGTTAAAAAGGTCGGCCTGCTCTACTGCACCGCCGAGTCCAACTCCGACGTCCAGATCAAGGCCGCCAAGAAGGAGCTCGACAAGCTGGGCCTCGAGTACACTGACTTCACCGTCTCGAGCTCCAACGAGATTCAGTCCGTCGTCGAGTCTGCCGTGGGCAAGGTCGACGCGCTGTACTCCCCCACCGACAACACCATCGCCGCGGGTGCCTCGCAGGTCGGCCAGATCTGCAAGGAAAACAAGCTTCCCTTCGTGACTGGCGAGGAGGGTATGTGCATGGCCGGCGGCCTGTTCACCCTCTCCATCAACTATGAGGACCTGGGCTACGCCGCGGGCGAGATGGCCGTTAAGATCCTGAAGGGCGAGGCCAAGCCCGAGGATATGCCGATCAAGCACCTCTCGAGCAAGGACCTGGTCGTCGTCAAGAACGACGAAATGGCCGAGGCCCTGGGCATCGACCTTTCCACTCTGGACGCGTAATACCATACGCGGCATGCGTCTAGAGCCCGTGCTCGCGCTTTAGTCGCGTTATTCAATATCTGAGCCACAGGGGCGGGCGCTGTAGACCGGCGTCCGCCCTGCTTGTTTCAGGTAAAACAAAACGTCTGTCCGCAGCTCTTTTATGCATTGTTACCGCTATTATGGAAAATCACGTGTCCACCCTATCCTAGGAGGTATGAAGCATGCTCATTGCATTGCAGGGCGCCGTTTCGCAGGGCGTCCTCTGGGGCATTATGGTGCTTGGCGTGTTTATCACGTTCCGCCTGCTCGACATTCCCGATATGACCTGCGACGGCAGCTTTGCCCTCGGCGGCTGCGTCTGCGCTGTGCTCATCGTCAATAACAACGTCGACCCGCTGTTCGCCGTGCTGGCCGGTATGTGCGCCGGCGCCATCGCGGGCGCCGTCACGGGCATTTTGACCACCGTCTTTGAGATTCCTGCGATCCTCGCCGGAATCCTCACCCAGATCAGCCTGTGGTCCATCAACCTGCGCATCATGGGCAAGTCCAATACGCCCATTCTTGCCAAAGGCACCGTGTTCTCGGCCGTCAGCAATATGACCGGTCTGCCGCAGTCCACCGTTGCCATCATCTTGGGCATCCTGCTCGCCGTGGCTATCGTTGCCATCCTGTATTGGTTCTTTGGCACCGAGATCGGCTCGGCGCTGCGAGCCACCGGCAACAACGAGTACATGATCCGCGCTCTGGGCGTCAACACCAACTCCACCAAGATGATCGCCCTCGTGCTCTCCAACGCCCTCATCGGCCTTTCGGGCGCGCTCATCTGCCAGAGCCAAAAGTATGCCGACATTGGTATGGGCACCGGTGCCATCGTTATCGGTCTTGCCGCCATTGTTATCGGTGAGGTGCTCGGCCGTCTGCTGCCCGGCGGCCTCACGCAGTTTAGCGTCCGTCTTGCCTCCGCCGTCTTTGGCTCCGTGGTGTACTTCCTTATCCGCGCCATCGTGCTGCAGTTGGGCATGGACGCCAACGACATGAAGCTGCTCTCCGCCGTGATTGTCGCTGTGGCCCTGTGCGTGCCCGTGGTTTGGGAGCGCTATAAGCTCCGCAGCTCCTACACGAAGGGGGATGAGGCAGATGCTTAAGCTCTCGCACGTCAAGAAGACGTTTAACAAGGGCACCGTCACCGAGAAGCGCGCGCTCACCGGCGTCGACCTCACCCTGAATGACGGCGACTTTGTAACCGTGATCGGCGGCAACGGCGCCGGCAAGTCCACGCTGCTCAACATGATCGCCGGCGTGTACCCGCTCGATTCGGGCGTTATTGAGCTCGACGGCACCGACATCTCGCGCCTGAGCGAGTCGCAGCGCGCCAAGTACCTGGGCCGCGTGTTTCAGGACCCCATGCGCGGTACCGCTGCCGACATGCAGATCGCCGAGAACCTGGCCCTCGCCAAGCGTCGCGGCCAGCGTCGCGGCCTTTCGTGGGGCGTCACCAAGGCCGAGAAAGATGAGTACGTCGAGCTGCTCAAGCGCCTGGACCTTGGTCTGGACACGCGTCTCAACGCCAAGGTCGGCCTGCTCTCGGGTGGCCAGCGCCAGGCACTCACCCTGCTGATGGCCACGCTCACCAGGCCGCGCCTGCTGCTGCTCGACGAGCACACCGCGGCCCTCGACCCCAAGACGGCCTCTAAGGTGCTTAACCTGACCGAGGAGATCGTCGACGAGAACCACCTGACCACGCTCATGGTCACGCACAACATGAATGACGCCATCCGTCTGGGCAACCGTCTGATCATGATGCACGAAGGCCACGTGATCTACGACGTGGCGGGCGATGAGAAGAAGTCGCTCACCGTAGCCGACCTGCTGCAGAAGTTCGAGGAGGTCTCGGGCGGCGAGCTCGCCAACGACCGCATGCTGCTGAGCTAAACCTACCAAAAAGGGACAGGTTTATTTTGGCAGGTTTTATCTGCGCAAACGTCAAAACCGCCGCTAAGGGACAGGCGCCCTTGCGGCGGTTTTCGCATATTATGTCGATAATCCGATATTCAACCAGACATTCTGGCTAAGGACTAAGGAAACTGCCATGAAAAGACTCCCCCGCCTTGCGTTAGCCACCGCGTTGTTTGCCGGCGCGCTCGCAGGCATCCCAAGCCTCGCTTTCGCGGGGAACCTGCCCGCCGCTATTGACGGCTCCGTGGCCGTCATGCACACCAACGACATCCACGGCAGCTACAAGTACAGCTACAACGCAAGCAAGGGCACCGGCACTGTGGGCTTTGATGGGCTGGCGGTTCTCTATAGCGCCCAAAACAGCGCCCCCGATCTTCTGCTCGATGCAGGCGATACCTTCCACGGGCAGTCCTTTGCCACCATGAGCGAGGGCAAGGGCATCGCCGAGCTCATGGACACTTTCTACGCCGACGGCTACGACGCGACCACGCCAGGCAACCACGACTGGAGCTACGGCGCAGACAAACTCCGCACCATGACCGGCTACAGCACCACCGGCACGCCCTTCGCCATGCTCTGCGCGAACGCGAAGTCCACGAGCGGCGTATGGAGCTCGAGCATCACGAAGACGCTCGATCGCACCTGGGAGGATACCGAGGATCACTCCACATTCGACTACAAAATCAAGGTCGGCGTCGTGGGTGCCATGGATGAGTCGCTAGGTTCCTCGCTGCGCGCGGACCTGGTCGCGGGCACCAGCTTCTCGAGTGCCGCGAACGCCATCAATACCGAGGCAGAGCAGCTGCGCAAGGAGGGCTGCGATGTTGTTGTGTGTATCGCGCACACGCTCGACGCCAAGACCTTTGCCACGCGGCTCCGTGGCGTCGATGCCCTTATCGCAGGCCACGAGCACATCAACCTTAACGAGAAGGTGACGGGAGCCGACGGCAAGACGATCCACGTTGTCGAGGCAGGCAGTGCCTTTGCCGAGGTGGGACTGCTTTCCATTCCGTACAAATACGACACGAATGGCACCGAGACGACCGACGATGACACGGTCACGGTCCCTGCAGACGACAGCAACGAGAAGCTCTACACCGCCAAGAACGTCAACGACCTTTTGGCAGACCCCGACAAGGGCTCCGACTACCAAAGCCGCCTTGAAGCCGTCCGCAACAAGATCAAGCCGCTCGACGAGGACTTTGAAAACGAATCGAACAAGGTGCTCGGCACATCCACCACCAACTATTTCTACGGCGAGGACGCCGCAGGCACGCATGGTTGGGAAATGGTGCGCACCACCGATTTCCGTCCCAGCAAGGAGGGCGACACCACCAAGGCCCAGACCATCGGCCACGTGATTTGCAGCTCCTATCTTGACCTGACGGGCGCGGACCTCGCTATCGAAAACGCTGGCGGCATCCGCGGCGGCATCGCAGCGGGCAACGTGACCGCCGGCAACGTCATCGCCATCTCGCCCTACGGCAACACCGTGGAGACCTGGGCCATAACCGGCGCGGACTTCCTCGCAGCGCTCGAGCACTCGCTACAAATCAGCGACGAGTGCAATCACAGCTACGAGCTTCAGCAAGCCTACGTGGCAGCCGGCCATACCGAGCAGGAGGCGCAAGACAAGTACAAGTGGCGCGATGACTCTGGCAGCGTTCTCTCCTTTGGCGGCATCAACGTGACGATTGATTGGACGCAGCCCGAAGGCAAGCGCATTGTGAGTGCCACACTCACCAAAGACGGCAGTACGCTCGACCCCGCCAAGACCTATACCGTCGCCACCAACAACTACATCATTACCAACACGACCGATTTTCCCACCTTTGCACACGCCACCAAGTACACCGAGTGGGGCACGTGCGAGGCGGCGCTGAGGGCACTGATTGGGCAGAACGGCTGGGAGAGCAAGATGGCCGGGCTCGCCGGCACCATCAGCTTTGGCTCCGCTGCCGTGGACCCCACGCCCACACCGGCCCCGACGCCTAAGCCCTCGCCTAAGACGGACACGACGACCACGAAGGTCATCACCAAGAAGACGACCGGTAAGCTCGCCGCAACGGGAGACCACACGCTGGCAGTAGTTGGCGCGTGCCTTATCGGCGGCATCATCGTCATCATCCTCGGCATTATCTGGAAGCGTCGACGCTAAGCTACACCGCCGGGCCTTGCAGCCCCACCGCGTAAACTTTATATCGAGCACAGAAGCCCGTCCGAATGAACTGCCTCCCATTTCTTGGACATGAGAAATGGGAGGCTTTCTTTATGCGCGT
>CABQSP010000035.1:0-17769 GCA_902466855.1 uncultured Collinsella sp.
GTACAAGGACGCGGCCAGTAAGCGTGACGCCGCGAAGACGGCATACGACGCCGCGAAGGACGCACTCGGCGGAATTGACATCGAGTCCCTCAAACAGAACCTCGATGCCGCCAAGGGCGAGGCCGCTACTGCCCAGGCAGCTCTCGATAAGGCAAACGCCGCGCTTGCTGACAGCAAGACGAAGGCAGCCGATGCCGCTGCTCGAAAGGCGAAGGCTCGCAGCGCCCGCGATGCCGCCAAGGCAAAATCCGACCAGGCCAATGAGGCGTATGACAACGCCACTGCTTCGGTCAAGGATCTTACCGCCAAGCGCGAGGCCGCCAAGACGGATCTTGCGAACAAGCAGGGCGCGCTTGACGATGCCAAGAAGGCCGACGACACTGCCCAGGCTGGCGTTGACAAGGCCCAGACCGCAGATACGCAAGCCGCGACCGCTCTTTCGGACGCCAAGCAGGCAGTTGCCGCCAAGACGCAGGCCCTGTCCGACGCACAGGCGAAGGTCAAGGCAGCCGAGGACGAGCTTGCCACCGCAAACAAGGCCTTCGAGCGCTTCGCCGGTGCCCAGAAGGCGGTCGACGACGCCAAGGCCGCCTATGACGCTGCCGTCGCCAGTGTCGCCGATGCCCAGAAGCAGCTCGAGGCCGCCAACGAAGCCGTCGTCGATGCGAACCTCGATATCGTCAAGGCCAAGGCCGAGCTTGCCAACGATGAGGCACTCAAGGCCGATCTTGAGGCTGTCGACCACAAGGCCTCCCTTGCCGCGGGCACGACGGGCAACGAGAAGCTGGTCAAGCTGAACGCTGCCTACGCTCGCTACAAGGCTGCCGTCGATGCTGCCGCTGGTCTCAAGGCTGCCCTGAGCGATGCCGATGCCAAGCTGTCCGACGCCAACGACGCCTATGCCGCCGCGCTTGCCGAGCTTGACGATGCCAAGGATGCCCTGGCTGCCGCGCAGGCCGAGTACGACAAGTATCATCCCAAGGCTGAGCCGCAGGCCAAGCCTCAGGTTGCACAGGCTGCTGCAAAGGCTCCTGTCGCCAAGAAGAAGGCCACGTCGGCCGCGCTCGCCCAGACTGGCGATGACTCCGCTCTTGTGGGCGAGGTGTTCGTCATCGGCGGTATCACCCTCGTGGCCGCTGGTGTGACGCTGAGCGATCGTCGTCGCAAGCAGATGTAGCGTTTCGAGCGTAGTTTCTGCAACGAACTTCGGTTCATAGCAGGAGCGCTTCGATGGCTTAACCGATAAGGCCGGCGCGCTGTTAAACGCAGCGCGCTGGCCTATCTTTGTTTCGATATCAAAAAGCCCGGTCGGTAGCCGCGAAAGCTACCGACCGGGCAAGCCGTAGGCAATATGGTTGCTGTCGAGCAGCTGCTCGACTTAGCCCAACAGGCTTAAGCCCACGGAGACAAACGCCAGGATAACGCCGACGATGGACTCGCCGCCGAGCAGGCCGCTGGCGACAACCAGGCCCTGTTCCTGGAAGGCGGCATCCTTGGCAGCCCTCTCCTCGTCAGAAAGACCAGCGGTGGCGTCGCGGTGGGCGGACCACTTATCGTAGGCGAGCTTGACGCAGGAGCCCAGGAATGCCGTGAGTGACATGTAGAACGGCAGGTACACGCCCAGGCCGATCATCATGGCCGGAATGCCGAGCCAGTACATGACGATGCCGGCGATAAAGCCGCCAACGAACCACGGCACGCTCGGGATGCCCGAGACCATGGTGGCGACGACGCTTGCCTGCGCGGCAACGAAGCTCTTGTCGGGGCCAAAGGCGTCCGGGCCATAGGCGGTGACGAGCGCGACCATGACGGCTGCGGCGACCAGGGCGCCCACGATGCCGCCGATGGCCTGCCCGACCCACTGTGCGCGCGGGTTGGTGCCCAGCACGGCGCCGGCCTTAAAGTCGTTCATGACGTCGCCCGCAAGGCCGCACGCCACGGCCACGATGCCGGCGATAAAGAACAGCTTGACCTGCGCGAGCTGCGCGAAGGCCGCCACGATGAGCATGACGATAAGGCCAAAGATCTCCATGGGGTCGATGCCCGTCTGGCCGCAGCTCTGTGCGCTCATGATGGTGGTGACAAAGGTGAACAACGTCACGATGACTGCCGGAACGGGCCCAAGGTCAAGCACGATGGCGATGATCACGGCGATGGCGGCAGCGCCCAGGCCGATGATGCCGGCGTCGAGCTTAAGGGAGCCCGAGATGAGCGACTGCTCGTCGGTGTCGGTGGAGCTGTCGGCAGCAAGACCGCGGACGATACCGGCGACCTGCGGCAGGATGTCCTTGAGGACGACGGCGACGCCAAAGCCCATCATGAGGCCCATGCCCAGGGACTTGACGATGCCCTGCGCAGTCACAACGTCGAACAGACCGGCAGCGGTGCCGCCCACGATGATGCCAAAGTTGCCCAGCAGGGCGCCGGCAAACCAGAAGGCGACCGGGGCGAAGCCCACGAGGAAGCCGACGGAGAGCAGCATGGGCGAGTTATAGATGCCAAAGGTCACGCCGGGGATGTTGAGCGTGCACAGCATGCTGGGCACCACGCCCAGGGCGTCGCGCAGCACGCTATAGATGCCGGCGATGGCCATGGAACCAAAGAGCTGCTTGCCGGTTTTGCCGCCAGCCTCGGTCGCGCGCAAGGTCTGAGCTGCGGCGTTGCCGGTGGGGAACTCAAGCGCGGCGTCCACGATAAAGTGACGGTGGATGAGCGCGGTGGCCAGCAGGCCCAGGATGGTGCCGGCGAGTGCCACGATAAACATGTCGAGCCAGCTGATCTGGTCGGCATAGCCCAGCATCCAGGCGCCCGGGATGGTAAACGCCAGGCCGCCGGCGACCATGGCGCCCGCGGACATGATGGTGTGGGTGACGTTGGCCTCGTTGAGGCTGGCGTTGCCCATGAGCTTAAGGAAGAACAGCGAGATGACGGCAGCGAAGACGATCGGCCAGGGGAGTGCGCCCATCTTGAGGGCGGTGTAGGCCGAGCTTGCCGTGATGATCACGCAGCCAAGGACGCCGATGACGACGCCGCGCAGCGTGAGTTGCCCGCGCATCGAGGCGCGGTTCGAGGGATTGCTCATATAGAACTCCTTTGCGTATATCCGCTTCCCCCGGGAGCGCCGCTACGGATACGGCGCGGGAAGTCGGGTTACCAAGGGCCGCCGCGTGAGCTCGCAAACGACCGCGCACCAGTATAGCCGCAAGCTAGTCATTTTGGGATGACTGGTTTAGGTAGGCGATATACTGCTGGACAGACGAAAGGAGCGCCGACGATGCTTAATGGGTGCGCATATATATTGACGGTCGACGTGGGCAACACGTTCATTCGCTTTGGCCTGTTTGCAGAGGATTCGGCCGCGGCGCAGGAATGCCCGCTTGCGACGTGCGAGATCACCACGCCGTCGAGCATCACGGCCGACGAGGCGCGCATGAGGCTCGCGCAGGTCATGGGCGCGCTGTCAGCCGATGCGGGCATGCCGGGTGCGCTTGTGCCCGCGGCTGCTGTGCTGAGCTGCGTGGTCCCGGCGCTCGAGCGCCCGTGGAAGGCGGCGCTTTCCCGTACCTGCACGGGGCGCGTGCTCACCGTGGGGCCGGGCCTCAAGACCGGCATACCCGTGCACTACGATGACCCGGCCGAGATCGGTCCCGACCGCATCGCCGACGCCGTGGCTGCCCGCGCCGTCTACGGCTCGCCGTGCATTGTGATCGACCTGGGCACGACGACCAATATCGAGGTCATCGACGCGCATGGTACCTTTGTCGGCGGCGTTATCGCGCCGGGTCTGGCGCTCGGCGCCCGCTCGCTCTCGGCCGCTGCGGCGC
This sequence comes from uncultured Collinsella sp., assembly GCA_902466855.1. Lineage (GTDB taxonomy): Bacteria > Actinomycetota > Coriobacteriia > Coriobacteriales > Coriobacteriaceae > Collinsella. Next base: position 3,825 of record CABQSP010000035.1, read on the forward strand.
GCCTACCCCAAGTTGAGCCCTCGGCACCGACGCATGTGATCGGCCGCAACACGCGCGAGGCGATGCGCTCGGGCGTGGTCTTGGGCGAGGTGGCCCGCATCGACGGTATGCTCGACATGGTGCTCGCCGAGATGCGCGCGACCAAGGCGGCGGGGGAGGGCAGCGTGCCCATCGTCATTACCGGCGACGATGCCGAGGCGCTCGCGGCGTTGGTCGGCCACAGCCTGACGGTAGACGACGCACTGACGCTGCGGGGTCTCGCCGAGCTGTACCGCATCAACCAAAAGCCCCGCCGTGTGTAAAAGTGAGGGCGCCGGCGGGACAAACGCCTCCACCTTTCACCTGCTACAATGGGTCAAACTATTGCGATTACGGAGGTGTCTGCCATGTCGGACGATCTTCATCAAACTTCGTCAGGCAAGCGCCTGGACGTTATTAGCTGGGACGAGTTCTTTATGAGCGTGGCCATCGCCGCGCAGCGCCGCAGCAAGGACCCCAACACGCAGGTGGGTGCGTGCATCGCCAACACCAACCACCGCATCCTTTCGGTGGGCTACAACGGTACACCCTCGGCGCTCAACGACGACTTTTTCCCGTGGGGTACGAGCGACGACCCGCTGCAGGACAAGCACAACTACGTGGTCCATGCCGAGGCCAACGCCGTGCTCAACTACCGTGGCTCGCTCAAGGACCTCGAGGGTTCCACGGTCTACGTCACGCTGTTCCCGTGCCACGACTGCGCCAAGATTTTGGCTCAGGTGGGCGTGGGCGAGGTCGTCTACCTGGACAACAAGTACGCCGACACCGATGACGGCCGTATCAGCCGCCGCATTCTCGACTCCTGTGGCATCAGCTACCGCCAGGTCATCGTCGATGTCCAGATTGGTACCGGGGGACAGGCTCGACAGTAATATGCGTTGTCGCTATCTGACGACGAACGCAGCTCAAAGAGCCCCGTCCCAAATTGACTGCTCGTGAAAGTCGTGTCCGCACGCATGGATGGCTCGTGAGCGGGTACATGGCTGTAGTAACATAGCCCCTGTCCGCGGGCGTGCCCGCGTTATTGTGAGAAAGGAGCCCCTGTGGCTGTTAACGAAGAGCTGCTTAAGAAGGTTCTTGAAGAGATTCGCCCCAACCTGCAGGCCGACGGCGGCGATATGGAGTATGTGGGCGTTGACGACGAGGGCGTCGTCAAACTGGAGCTGCAGGGCGCCTGTGCCGGTTGTCCCATGAGCGCCCTGACGCTTTCCATGGGCATCGAGCGTATCCTCAAGGAGCACGTGCCCGGCGTTACGCGTGTCGAGCAGGTCAATGCCTCCGGCGAGACCGATGACCTGTACGACGAGTATGCGCCGTTCTAAGAAGTGAAAGCTGCGGGCGATATGCTCCGCATAGACGTCACGCCCGAATATGCGGCTGCGAGCGCAAGGCCCGCGGCCGCATTTGTATGTAGGGAGCAGGGGGACCGATATGCTCAACGACCTCTACCATATGCTTGATCCCGTCGCCATCTCGGCGGGGCCCATCACCATCTACTGGTACGGCTTGGCCTATGTGGTCGGAGCTCTGCTCACGGCGGTCGTCATGTACCGCACGCAGCGCCGTTGGGGTTTTGACATTACGGTCGACGACCTGACGAGTGTCGTGGTCGGCGTGGTCTTTGGCCTTATCATTGGCGCCCGCCTGTTCTACGTCATCTTTTACGGCGACGGCTACTACTGGGCGCATCCGCTCGAGATCTTTGCTACCAATGAAGGCGGCATGAGCTTCCATGGCGGCCTGGTGGGCGGCATCATCGGCGGCGTGCTCGTGTGCCGCATGTACAAGCTCGACGCCTGGACCATCGCCGACCTTGCCGTTATCGGTGCTCCGCTGGCCTTATGTCTGGGACGCTGCGCCAACTTTGTCAACGGCGAGCTGTGGGGCAAGCCGACCGATCTGCCCTGGGGCGTGATCTTTGGCGGCACCGCGGGCGATATGCCGCGCCATCCCTCCCAGCTCTACGAGGCATTCCTTGAGGGTATTGTGCTCTTTTGCATTCTGCAGGTGCTCAGCCGCAAAAAGTCGCTACTGCCCCAAGGCACGTTTATGGGCGTCTTTGTGATGGGTTACGGCATCGTTCGCTTCCTCATTGAGTTTGTGCGCGTGCCCGATGCGCAGCTGGGTTATCTGCTGGGTGGCGTTATCACCATGGGCCAGTTGCTGAGCCTGCCGCTCGTGATCGCCGGCCTGGCGCTCATCATCTTTGCTCGTCGCCGCAACCAACCCCAGCGCATCTACCTCGACGCCTAGCCACCAAAACCACCACAAAGGGGACAGGCGCCTTTGTGGTGGTTCGCTGGGCAACGATGACAGAACCGTAACGTTTCCCCAGATAAAACCTGCCAAAATAAACCTGTCCCTTTTTGGCAGGTTTCTAGAAAGGCTTTCGGACTGTGAAGGATCCCGACCTCTCCACAACGGCTGCGCGCGACGCTGCCCGCATCGTCTGGTTTAAGCGCTACCCCGCCAAGCAGACGCTCATCGCATTTTTGCTCGCGCTGTTGGCGACCACGGCGTTTTCCATCGATCCCGCCCCGGTGTCGAGCAACGCAGTCTTGGCGATTGACCCCAAAGCCTCGGGCATGCTGTACGTGTGCTACGAGGTGCTCCTCTCGTTTGCCGGCCATACCGACGCGGTCATGCTGCTTGCGCTTGCCTGCCTGCTCACGCTGCCATTTCGCTACGTGTTCTTTGGCCGCAGCGACGCTTGGCGTCCCTCGGTGATCCTTCCGTCGCTGTTCTTTGCCGTCTGCATGGTGTTTGGCCGCAGCTACGACCTCACCGATTCGGCCGAGATCGTGCTCGGCGACAAGGCCCGCATCATCTGCGCCTGGATAGGCGGTGCGGGCTGGATGCTCTTGGCGGTCGTTGCCTTCTACCTCGCCTTTGAGTGTCTAGATTGGCTGAGCTCTCGGCGCATTCCGTTTTCCGAAGCGCACTTTGGCCGCGTATGGCGTGTGGCTCACGCCGTGCTCTCGGTCCATCCCTTTGCCGGGCCCTTCTTGGTGCTTATGATCGCCTGGGCGCCCACGCTTATCGCTTCGCTGCCCGGCCTTTTTATGGGAGATACGGGTGCGCAGATTCGCCAGTGGTTCAACTACCCCAACGGCACGAGTGACTACCTGCGTCTGCTCAATCCCAATGTGTTGCTCAACGGGCATCACCCCGTGGTGCACACGGCTATCATCGGTTCGTGCGTCCAGCTGGGGCTTTCACTGTTCAACAGCGCTAACGCGGGCCTCATCATCTACACCTGCGCTCAGTTCGTCATTACGGCCGCCTGCATGGCCTATTCCATCTCGTCGCTGCGCAAGCTGGGTGTGAGCCTGCCGGTCCGCGGCGTGATCTTGCTGTTCTTTGTGTTTATGCCCATGTTCTCTAACTACGCGCCCCTGCTTACCAAAGATGTGCTGTTTGCCGACGCGTTTTTGGTGCTGTTGGTGCAGACCGTGAAGCTCGTGGCCTGCGGCCTGCCCCGTCGTGATGCCAATGTCGAGCGTGCGGGCGAACAGAGGCCCGTGCTCTTTGCGCGCCACGACTGGCTGCTGCTCGCTCTGGGCGCCATGGGTTCCACGTTTCTGCGTAACGGCGGCCTGGTGTTTCCCCTGGCGGCATGCGTGATCGCGGCGGCGTTTTGCGCATGGGACGCGCATGTGGCTCGTCGTGCAGCCAAACAGGCTGGTGCTGCGACTTCGGGCGCCACGCCGCGCTTCCGCTGGGTCGGCGTCCTCGCGGTGCTCGCGCTCTGTCTTGCCTCCAATATGTACTTCACCAAGGTCTTTATGCCGGCGCACGACATCACGCCTGGTTCCAAACGCGAAATCCTCTCGATTCCGTTCCAGCAGACGGCTCGTTTCGTCCAAAAGCACGACGGCCTCAACTCGGGCGTCAACCCCACGGTTAAGGAGGACGGCACCATCGTGGAGGCACCCTGCGACGGTTTGGTGACCGACGAAGAGCGTGCCGTGATCGATCGTGTACTCAAGTACGAGAACCTGGGCCGCCGCTACAACCCCGACAAGTCCGATGCCGTCAAGAACTGCTTTAACGAGTACGCCTCGCAGGAGGACATCGATGCCTATTTTGAGGTATGGGCTCAGATGTTTAAGAAGGATCCCGAGTGCTATATTTCGGCGCTTATCAATAACTACTATGGTTATTTTTATCCGAGCGCGCGCGATGCCTGGGTCTACAGCACGGCGCGTAGTGCCGAGATCATGGCGCGTCCCGACAACCTCAAGTACTTCGACTTCCATCCGGTTGACAGCAACGTGGTGCGCTGGTGTGACCATCTGATCAACCTATACCGTGTGGCGGTGCAGCGTGTTCCCTTTATCTCGCTCACCATGAGCTCGGCCACCTATGTGTGGATCATGATCGCCGTGGTGGTCTATCTGCTACGTCGTCATTCGTGGCGCGGGCTGGCCATTTGGGCGCCGCTGCTGGGCGTGCTCGCCGTGTGCCTGATCGGTCCCTGCAACGGCTCGACCTACATGCGCTACCTGTATCCGGTCATCGCCTGCATGCCCTTTGCCATCGGCGCCACCATCACCCGCAGCGACCTCCTCTGGTCCTAATTTGGTGCAAAGGGGACAGGTTACTTTGCACCAAGGGGCTGTATCATCACGACGCCTTCATTTTGGGGTTTATCTCGCAGGCCAGTAGGTATATCATAACGACGTTTGTTTATATTGCCCGAGCATCTGCGCTGGGCTTTAGGTCGAAACCGATAGGAGACACGTATGTCCGGACACTCTAAGTGGGCCACAACCAAGCATCGTAAGGGCGCGCAGGACGCCAAGCGTTCCGCCCTCTTCTCCAAGCTGAGCCGCAACATCACCGTTGCTGCCCGTCTCGGCGGCGACCCGCTGCCTGAGAACAACGCCAGCCTCGCTGCTGCTGTTGCTAAGGCCAAGGCTCAGTCCATGCCCAAGGACAAGATCAAGTCCGCTATCGACAAGGCCTTCGGTTCGGGTGCCGACGCCGCTGTCTACGAGAACATCGTGTACGAGGGCTACGGTCCCGCCGGTGTCGCCGTCTACGTCGACTGCCTGACCGACAACCGCAACCGTACCGCCGCTGATGTCCGTTCCGCCTTCTCCCACGCTGGTGGTAACCTGGGCACCTCGGGCTCCGTCGCCTTCCAGTTTGAGCGCAAGGGCCAGATCGTCGTCGCCAAGGAGATCCTGGACGAGAACGCCAAGAAGGAGACCATGATCGCCAACGGTCCTGCCGGTGACGAGGATGAGTTCATGATGGCCATCGCCGAGGCCGGTGGCGAGGACTACGAGGACGCCGGCGAGGAGTGGATCGTCTGGACTACTGCCAACGAGGTCATGGCTGTCTCCAAGGCGCTCGAGGAGCAGGGCGTCCAGGTCAAGGGTTCCGAGACCACCATGGTCCCGACCACCCCGACCGAGGTCTCCGGCGCCGACGCCAAGAAGGTTCAGCGCCTCATCGACCGTCTTGAGGAGCTCGACGACGTCCAGGATGTTTACAGCACCATGGACATGACCGACGAGGTCATTGCTGCCCTCGAGGAGGAGTAGCGCCCGCACGGGTTAAGCCGTGCATATCTGGGCATAATGAAGCGAGCATGCAAGCCTCGTGGAATAGATGAGCCGGATCCGCGTGCGTAGAGCACCGGACCCGGCTCTTTTATAATGATGCGAACCGTTTTGCATTTCGAGAGCCGAGATTTGAAGGGAGCGCCGCGTGCGCGTACTCAAACGAGCCCTAGCGATCGTGTATCTTGCCGCCACCATCGTGGCGCTGGGTACGCTTGTCTGCCAGTTTTGGGGGCCGTATACGTATCGCTTTATGCTGCTGATGCGCGACCCCATGCCGCGCATTGTTGTGACGGCATGCGGCGGAGTTGTGGCGATTGGCGTGCTGGTAAGCTTCTTCCGCCTGATGTTCGCCCGTCGCGAGCCGTCCTGTGTGCATCCGGCGGGGGAGCGCAATATCGAGGTCACCCTTGCGGCGCTTTCTTCGTGTGCTCGCACTGCGGCAGAGCGCGACGACCGCGTGATGGTCGAGCGCGTCGAGGCGCGCGTACAGGGCTCCGACGAATCGCGCGTCTGTTTTAAGGTCGACGCCATCGCGCTTGACGACCGGGACGTGGCTTCCCTTGCAACTGCGATGCAGCAACGTATTGAGGAGGCCTGCGACACCATGCTCGGCACGCCGGGTACGACCACGCGCGTCCGTTTTTTGCCGTCCAAGACTACCGTCCAGACCGTGGAGGTTTCCGGTGAGTGATACCAATCAAGATAAGACCGCTCGTACGCCGCGCCTGACGATTGACCAGAGCGCCACGCCGGCGAGCGAACCTGTTGATTCCAAAGCAGAGGCAACTGAGTTACAAGACGCGGCAGCCGCGGATTTTGACGAGGCTATGGGTCTCATCAAGGGTACGGGCGCTGCCATCTGGAGCTATGCTGTGCGTCATCCCAACACCACGCTTGGCGCCGTCGCTGGCTTTATCCTCGCTGTGTTGGTGCTCACGCTCGGCCTGTGGGACACGCTCGTCATTGCATTCTTCGTGCTGATCGGCGCTGTGATCGGCCAAATTCGCGACGGCGAGAACGGGATCGTCAACTTCTTCGGCCGTCTGTTTAGCGGTCGCTAATATGTATTCGACTGTCGCATCCGCGGCAGGCATAAGGAGGAACCATGGCTTTTAATACGAAGGTCGATGTAGCCGATACCGAGCTCGAGGAGAACGAAGCGGTCGTCGCCGAAGCCGAGGATGTGACGCTCGAGGACGAGGCTCTCGTCGAGGCCGAGTCCGATGTGGATGAGGATGACGAGGAAGCGGACGAGTCCGAGGACTCGCTGACCTATTCCAACGGTGTGATCGAGAAGATCGTCGCCATGGCAACCCGCGAGGTGCCGCACGTCCTGGGCATGAAGGGTAACCTTATGCACTTTGTGCAGGAGCAGTTTGGTGCCGAGAATCTGACCAAGGGCGTGACGGTTGAGGTCACCGATGACAATCGCGTGGTCGTCAACATCTCCGTCATTATCGAGTACGGCGCCTATGCGCCCGCGATCTTCGACGATGTCAAGGCACGTGTCACCGAGCGCCTTGCCGCGATGACCGGCCTTGAGGTGGCGGGCGTCAACCTGCGCATCGAGGACGTCATCACCCCCGAGGAGTACGAGCACCGCACCAGCCAGCACGAGTAACCTTCCAAAAAGGGACAGGTTTGTTTTGGCAGGCTTTATCTGCGAAAACGTTAAACGGCCGACCGCGCAAGCAAAAGCGTGGCCGGCCGTTATTTGTATGCCCCCCGATGTGGGCATACCGCTCGTCTAACTAGGGGTTGCAATCGTCGCGTTCCGCGTTACCCTAATGGGCGCATTGTTTCCAAATTGTTAACGAGGGGTTGCCGTAATGGCCGACGAGCACGAAACAGAAAGCAAGGCATGGGCGATTGAGGCCGCCGCGGCAGAGGCGGCATCGCGTGCTGCCGAGGAGGTGCATCGTCCTCCCGTGGTGCCGATGGAGCGCGTGGTTGATCGCACCGATATCGAGCGCGGCGAGCGTGTCGGTCAAAAGCGCAGCCAGGAGCCGGGCTTCCCACGCTTTTTTGCCGAGCTCAATCTGGGCCTGATTCTTACGGCCTTCGCCATCGTTGCGTTTAAAACCCCTAATCACTTTGCTTTTGGCGGCACCTCGGGCGTGTCGGTCATTCTGTCCACGCTGTTCCCGACCCTGCCCGTCGGCGTTTTTATGTGGATTATCAACGCGGTTCTCGTCGTCTTGGGCTTTATCTTTTTGGAGCGCAAGGCAATCCTGTGGAGCGTCTTCGCCTCGTTTGCGCTTTCGGCCTATGTTTCGCTGTTTGAGCTTTTTATTCCGACCGATGTCTCTCTGACGGGTGATATGTGGCTCGACCTGTGCTTTGCCGTCATCTTGCCGGCGCTCGGCAGCGCTATTGTCTTTGATATTGGCGCCTCGACAGGCGGCACGGACATTCTTGCCATGATCCTCAAGCGCCGCACCACGCTCGAGATTGGCCGCGCGCTGCTGTTGGTTGATATCGGCATCGTGGCCATCGCGGCCTTTTTGTATGGCCCGCGTGTCGGTCTGTATTGTGTGCTCGGCCTGTTTGCCAAGACGCTTGTGGTCGACAAAGCCATTGAGAGCATTCACCTGCGCAAAGTCTGCACGGTCATTTGCTCCGAGCCCCTTAAGGTCGAGGAGTTTATCGTCAAGCATCTCAACCGTACGGCGACCATCAGTCGCGGCTACGGTGCCTTCTCGGGCAAGTGCGTGACGGTGATCATGAGCGTGCTGAGCCGTCGCGAGGCCGTGCAGCTGCGCCGTTATGCGCGCGAGGTCGATCCGGGTGCCTTTATCACGATCGTCGACAGCTCCGAGATTGTCGGCAAGGGCTTCCGAGGAACGAACTAGCACAGACGTATTCAACGAACCGCCTGCTGGCGCCGTGTATCTTGCAAATCGGTCATCTTTGAGTATTTGACCCCACATTGGGCAATAATGATGCTAAAGACATCGTTTGCGATCCAAGTGATTTGTTCAAGATACGAAGGGATGATTCTATGTTCTGCTCGCAGTGTGGCGCCCCCATGGGCGATAACGACAAGTTCTGCGGCGTGTGTGGTGCTCCTAATGCCGGTGCCGCTGGCCCCGCTCCCCAGGGACAGCCTCAGCCCCAGCAGTTTGTTCCGCAACCGCCCGTGGCGAATGCGCCAAAGGGCTGTGTGGCTCAGGCGTTCCAAGATATGACCAAGACTCCGGGTGTGCTTCAGCGTGTATGCCAAATCGCGTTTTTGCCGGCGCTGATTTGCGTTGTGTCGGTGCTCGTGTTGTTTATTCCCGTTATTGGCGGCATTGCGGCTGCCATCGGCTTTTTGGCAGCTTGCATTGCGAGTGTGTGCGGTTCCGGCTTCGGTATCGAGTGGGGCCGTGATCTGTCGCTCAAGGTCGATGACGGCATGGACCGTCCACTCATGCGTTCCACGTCGTTTGGTCTCGGAGTCTTTTCGAGCGTTATTTCGGTCGTGCTCGAGGTTATCGCTGCCATTCCCGTTATCGGTGTAGTGCTTTCGCTGGTGGAGGGCGTGGTAATTGGCGCTGCGGGCTCGTATTCTTATTACGGCTCTTATGCGCTCGAGGCTGCGCTGTTTGGCTCGCTTGGCCTGCTTGTCCTGGCACTAATTGCCTCGACGATTCTGGGTGTCTTCTTTAAGATGTTCGCCGACATCGCCGTGATGCACTTTGCGGTGACCGGGCGTGTCGAGAGCGCGTTTTCGCTCGATAAGGTCTGGGCGGCGTTTAAGCACAACAAGACCAAGCTGTTCTGTGCTTCGTTCCTTCCCGAGTTTTTGACGGGCCTGGTCGCCAATGTTGTCACATGGATCTTGACGGTCGTCTTTGGCGCCATTGCCTCTGTCGGTATGTATAGCTACTACTATCGTCCTACGGGTATTGAGGCAATTGTTACCGGCGGTGGCGTCACGCTCGTGCTGTTCTTGGTGCTGGTCGCTTTCGTCACCGTATTTCTTACGGTCTTTGGCAAGATGCTCAAGCACCGTGCCGTTGGCTATTGGGCCGCACGCTATGCAAGCGAGTGGGCCGATGAGGATAAGGACGACGTCCTGACTTTTGTATTGCCCTTCGAGAAGAAGTCCGCTCCCTCGGGTTACAGCGCTCCGGATGTCGCGCCTGAGCCCGAGCCCAAGCCTGAGCCGGCACCTGCACCCGCTCCCGCGACCGAGCCTGAACCGGCGCCCGAGTCTGAGACGGCATCTGAGCCCGAGCCTGCGCCTGAGCCTGAGCCTGAGCCGGCACCTGCACCTGAGCCGGCGTCCGAGCCAAGCTCCGACGAGGAGCCTCAGGACGAGTAGCCACGCCGCCTGCTATTTGGGGACGGGGTAGAAATGGTAGAAATAGCGCTTGAAGAATGAGCGGGGGCGGACGTTTCGATACGTCCGCCCCCGCTCTGCTTTAGCCAGGCTGTTATGGATGGGTGTGACGACTACTCGTCGTGCTTCTCCTCGCGGCGTGCAGCAGCGCGTGCGTCGTGGATGCCCTTGATCGCGGCATGGCGAGCCGTTCGGGCATCATGGATGGCGTCGCGAGCCTCGGCGGTCGTCGCCTTGGCAGAGCGCAACTTGGCGGCCAGATCGGGGTTGGTTTCGGCGACCGCGGTAATCGCGGGGCCGTCGAGCTCCTCTTGCGTGGGCTCGGCCAAAAAGTCGATAGCATACTGGGCGGCCACCATGGAGCCCTTTGCCAGCACGGTCTCGTCGATCTTGTAGAAGCAGGAATGTTGGGCGTACGTGGCGCCAATCTTGGGGTTGCGCGTACCTACAAAGGCGAGCACGCCCGGTACGCGGCGCAGATACTCCGAGAAGTCCTCGCCCGAAAGCGTGCCGCGGTAATGGCCCTCGCCCGCGGGACCCAGGCACTTGAGCACAGCTTGGCGGCAGCGCTCGCTCGAGGCGGCATCGTTTTCGACCTTGTAGTTGGCGATGGTGTAGTCGGTGAGTTCGGCCTCGGCGCCCAGAGCAGCCGCGGTGTGCTCCACGATGCGGCGCATAAGCTCGGGCATCTCCTCATGCGTCTTGTCGCCATAGGTGCGCACCGTGCCGGCGAGGTATGCCGTGCCGGCGATAACGTTGCGCGCGGTGCCGCCATGCAGCTCGCCGACGGTGATGACGGCAGGTTCGTAGGGGCTAATCTCGCGCGAGACGATGGTCTGCAGGGCGTTTACGATTTCGGCGGCAACCATAACGGCGTCGTGGCCGCGCTGGGGCATGGCGCCATGGCACGAGGTGCCGCGGACATCGATGCGGAACCAGTCGGTGTTTGCCATGCGCGGGCCGGGCTCGCAGCTTACGGTGCCGGCGTCGACCTCGCTCCAGATGTGCGCGGCGTAGGCGCCGTCGACGCCGTCGAGCACACCCGTGCCGATCATGAGTTTGGCGCCCTGGCCGTTTTCCTCGCTGGGCTGGAAAACGATGCGAATCTCGCCGTGGATGTCATCGGTCATGTGGCGCAGAATCTGCAGCGTGCCGAGCATCATGGCGATATGGCAGTCGTGACCGCAGGCGTGCATGCAGCCCTCGTTGACGCTGGCGAACTCCTCGCCGGTCTGCTCGGTGACAGGCAGGGCGTCGATATCGGCGCGCAGCAGGATGCGGCGGCGTGGCGTGCCGTCCTCGCGATAGGCGTCGGGCGCGGTGCCGCGAAGCGTTGCCACCAGGCCCGTCTTGAGCGGACGCTCGTAGGGGATATTCATGGCGTCGAGCTGGTTGGCGATGTCGGAAGTCGTGCGCTCCTCGGCAAGGCTCAGCTCCGGGTGCTTATGGAAGTGCCGGCGCTGCTTGATGATGTAGGGTTCAAACTCGGCGGCGATATCCTGGATGGCCGCGGTGACGTCGTCTGCCGCGCGAACCTCGGTTGCCGCCATAATCTGCTGTGCCTTGGTCTTCGTCATGGTCGATTTGCTCCTTGCTGGGTTGATCGCAAAATCGTACAGGCTCTCTCCAGTATGCCACCTGCCGCTAGAGCTGGTAAAGTTGCCGTTTGCCGCTTGGGGTTTTGTAACAAGAGTGGGGGAGTACACTCGGGGGTGTTGAATTTCCTGCCAGAGATGGGGATGCCCATGCAGCATATCGATCGGATTATCCGCTCCAAGAACGTTTTTACCGCCCAAGACGGCATCGATGCCGCCCGCGAGCTGGCGATTGCCATTGCAGGCGATCGCATCGTCGCAGTCGGCGCGCCCGATGACGTGATTGCCGCCGCACCTGCCGTCACGCCGGTGGTCGATTACGGCGAGCAATTCATCTGCCCCGGTTTCCACGATGCGCACCTGCATTTCTTCCATACTTCGGTCGGTTCCTCGCCGTACATGCTCATGGATATGGGCACGTCCGAGGCGGCGCTGGTACAACACGCGCTCGAGTTTTCCCAGGACCTGCCTGACGACGCTTGGGTTGTAACGCAGGGCTGGCGCGACTACCGTTGGGATCCGCCCGAGCATCCTACCAAGGCGTCGCTCGATGCCGCTTTTCCCGATCGCCCCTGTGTTATGTACTCGGGCGACGGGCATACCCTGTGGCTCAACAGCCGCGCACTCGAAGCCCTCGGCGTGACGCGTGACAGCGAGCCGCCGGCGGGCGGCAGCTACGACAAGAATGCAAATGGCGAACTCACGGGTATCGCCCACGAGGCAGCTGCTATGCAGCTGCTGCCGCGCTGCCTGGAGTGGCTGGGCGAGGACCGCATCGCGAGCGCTTACGCCGACCAGATGAAGCGTATGGCCGAGCAGGGCATCACCTCAATCTGCGATATGTCGCTCATGCCCATGCCGGGCTGCGACTTTATTCGCGACGATGTTTACGACAAGCTGCAGGCCGCCGGCAAGCTGGGCATCCGTGCCCATCTGTTTCCCACGCTGCTGGATGACCAATCACGCTTGGAAGAACTCCAGACCCGCTACGCGAACAACGCGCTGCTCTCGGCGCCAGGCTTTAAACAGTTCTTCGACGGCGTGTCGAGCGAGCATACCGCATACCTCACTGAGCCCTATACCAACCCGCGCTTCCCGGGCGACCAGGGTCGTCTGACGGTTCCTGTCGAGCGCATGCGCAAGCTGGTTCTGGCGGCAGCCGAGCGTGGCCACACCGTGCGCATCCACGTTATCGGCGACGGTGCCATCCATGCTGCGCTCGATATCTTTGAGGAGGCGGCAGAGCTCTACGGTCTGCCGCCGCACGGTCACAACACGCTCGAGCATCTGGAGAATTTGCTGCCCGGTGACATCGACCGTCTGCGCAAGCTCAACGTCATTGCCTCGAGCCAACCCTGCCATATCACGCTCGACCCGGGTGGCCCGGAGCGCGACCTGGGCCTGGAACGCAGCCGCATCATGTGGCCGTTTGCGACCTATAAGCAGCGCGGCATCCGCCAAGCATTCGGTACCGATAGCCCCATCACAGCCGTTACCAGCATGAACGTGCTCTACACGGCTATCACGCGCCAAGACCCCCACAGCCACTGGCCCGAGGGCGGCTGGCTTCCCAGCGAGCGCATCGACGCGGCTACAGCCCTGCGCAACTACACCCTGGGCAGCGCTTACGCGGCAGGTGACGAGCAAAACCTCGGCAGCCTGGAGCCCGGCAAATACGCCGACCTGGTAGTCCTGGACCAAAACCCGCTCACCATCGACCCCCAAGAGCTGCAAGCCACCAAGGTTCAGGCCACCTACCTGGCAGGCAACTTGATTTACGAGCGCTAATAATCATGCCGTACCGTTAAACGCGGCTCGGGCAGCCTATTTTGGGATGGCGCTCGAGCCGCGTTTGTATATCGGTGGGGACCCGCTATGAGCGTCCCTGCTCTGCTTGATTTGAGCGTGGGGTGGGGGCGCTGCTGCCCCGCGCATTTAATTTGGACATCAGCAATGCCGTCTCTTGGTGTTTTGCATACTTTCCATTGCAGATTGCATAAAAAGGCTGGGATGTTCTTTCTGGTCCTGATGTACCCCCGCCTGGGCCGTGCAAAAAACGGAGTATTCAGCAACGCAAGCCCCGTCGGCGCCGCCGCAGTCGGGTAACGTTGTGGAGATTGACGTCATTTCGGGCTCCGGTGCGACGCGAGGCATGCCTTTTTGTCCTGACGGGGCCTGCCTGCCGATCCAAGTCGCCTGTCGAAGGCGTCTTTGGGACCAATAAGGTATGTCCGGTGCGTATGCAGCCGTTCTGGCCTGCTGAATATTCCCAAAAATGCACGGTGCTCCCCGGGGGACCCGTGCGCGCGGCGAAAACCATGCCCATGTCGCTATCCGCATCGCCATTTTGCTGCACTGACTTTTCTGAATGCCGGGCTCGAATTAGTTAACCTGCCTCCCGTGTGGCTCCG
>CABQSP010000036.1:0-17337 GCA_902466855.1 uncultured Collinsella sp.
GGCCCTTGCGGCGTAGTCGCTATTTATTCAGTCCAAGTTTCGGGGCGCAGTTCACAGGCACCTTTGTGGTGGTTTCCCCTTGTGGTGGTTCCAAGTGTATAGCCTTTGCAGTCTGCGATCGTTAGACAAACAGCATGTGCGCGAGCAGTGCGCACACGCACGCCGCGACAAGCAGCGTCACCACGATCGAGATCACACGGTCGGCCATGTCCATGTTGGCACGATTCGTAAAGAACCGATCTTCGGCGGCGTCGACGCGCGCCTCACGCACCATTTCGACCACCGCCTCACGGCCATCGAGCGCCTTTGCATCCATGTTTGCCTCCCCGGCCTCATGCTTATCCATCAAAAACTAACTCCGTGTAGCCGCCGGCGTCTACGGCCGCTCGTTGGGGGCCAAGCGCTGCATCTTGTTCACGGCCTTGAACTTGGTGAATAGCGGCACGTACTCAAAGCTCACGTTGGAGTTCTCCAGGCCGTACCAACGCGCGGGCGTGCCGGCGGCACGGCGGATGATGTACTTGAGCGTGATGGCCGTACGCTCGCTGGGCTCCACATCGCTCTCGGGCGCCAAAAGCTTACGGATCAGGACGAACTTGAACGTGCCGATGTTACCCGGATCCTTGTAGACCGAGTAGTCATGCGTCTGCGGCGGCAGCTCGCCGGTGGCAGCCAGGTCCTGAACAACCTGACGCAGGTAGGCATTGACGCGCTGGTTGATCTTGTAGCCCAGGTACAGATGCACGCGGAACACGTAGTCGGTACCGAACGTCTCGACCGAATAGGCAAAGGTATGCGGCTCGTCCATGGTCTCGACATTCACAAACCACCAGGCGCGGGCGCGCTTGGGATGCTTGTCCAAGATCGAATAGACGATATCGCGGTCGATGTAGTCGGTATGGGTGTCCTTGGTCAGGTACACGACGTTGTCGCTCATGCGCTCGTAACGGTCGTCGTCACGCAGGCGCTTGAGCTGCGGCAGGTAGCTGCGCAGCGGCAGCAGCGTAAACTGGCGCTGCTCGACCGCCGTGCCGTTGTACCAGCACACCATAATGCCCATGATGAGTGCAGCCATAAGAATGGTGAAGTAGCCGCCGTGGAAGAACTTGGTGAGCGAGCTCACGAAGAAGAAGCCTTCGAGCAAAAGGAAGAAGGCCGCGAAGATCCACGGAGCAACCTTGAGCTTGCGCTCCTCGTGCAGGTAGAAGAAGAGCAGCAGCGTGGTGCACATCATAGTCAGCGTAATGGCCAGGCCGTAGGCGGCTTCCATATGCGCCGAGTTCTGGAACAGCAGCACCACGATGACGCAGCCCACAAGCATGACGTTGTTGACCATGGGAATGTAGAGCTGGCCCTTGGTCTCGGCAGGGTAGAAGACCTGCATGTGCGGCATAAGGTCCAGGCGGCTGGCCTCGGACACCAGCGAGAATGCGCCGGTGATGAGCGCCTGCGAGGCAATGATGGCCGCGACGGTGGAAAGGCCGACGGCAAACGGGCGCAGGCCCGGGGCGAGCATCTGGTAGAACGGGTTGAGGTCGGCAATGCCCATGAGCTCGGGATTGGCAGCGTTGTTCATAAGCCAAGCACCCTGGCCCATATAGGAAAGCAGCAGGCAGCACTTAACGAACGGCCAGGTAGCGTAGATGTTGCCGCGGCCGACGTGGCCCATGTCGGAGTAGAGCGCCTCGGCACCGGTGGTGGCGAGGAAGCAGCTGCCCAGAATCATGATGCCCGCGTGGTTGTTGGGGCTCAGCAAAAAGGCGATGCCGCGCACCGGGTTGAGGCACAGCAGCACGGCGGGGTGCTGGAAGACAAAGAACAGACCCGTGCCGCCCAGGAACAGGAACCACAGCGTCATGATGGGGCCAAAGGCGTGACCGATCTTGGCCGTACCGATGCGCTGCACCAAGAAGAGCACGATGATGATGGCGAGCGTAATGGCGACGACGCGGCCCTGGTCATCGCCCAGCACGGCATGGACCGCCGGGATGGTGCGCAGGCCCTCGATGGCCGTGGTAACGGTAACGGCCGGCGTCAGGATGCCGTCGGCGAGCAGCGCGGCGCCACCCAGCATGGCGGGGATGATAAGCCACTTGCCGCAGCGCTTGACCAGGCTGTACAGGGCAAAGATGCCGCCCTCACCATGGTTATCGGCGCGCAGCGAGATGAGCACATACTTGATGGTGGTCAGCAGCGTGACCGTCCACACGACAAGAGAGAGCGCGCCGAGCACGAACTCCTCCGTCACACTTCCGATGCCGCCGTTGCCGGCAACGAGCGCCTTGGTTACATACATAGGGCTGGTGCCGATATCGCCGTACACCACGCCCAGCGTGACGAGCATCGCCGAGATGCTCACAGGAATCGCAGCGTGCGAGGCTGCCTCCTTGGCCTTTTGTTCCATAAGCCGGTTTCCTCCCAACTTTAATGTTCGAAGGAATTATAGGTAATCGGCCTATGTTTGAATGGCACCGTTTTCCCAGCTAGATAAACATTTATACGGCCTTTAGGCCACCGCCGCGATATGGAATGCGACAAAGGGACTGTCCCTTTGTCACATCCGTCATTTTCCGAGCCAATTTTTGAACCACCACTCCATGGATCGGCTCATCTCGGCCATAAAGGGGCTCGTGTGCTTGCGGGTATAGATGTCCACGACGCGCTCCCCCACCTCGCGGGCGTGCGGACGAAACATCGCGTCCATCTCGGCCACCTGCGCGTCCATGGTCGCGGCATCAGCGCGGCAGTAGCGCTCCTCGTGCACCAGGTTCACCACGGGATGCGCAATGGCCGGACGCTCCTTACGGGGCGTGCCGATGATAAGCATCGACAGCGGCATGGTATAGGGTGGCAGATCGAGCAGCTCGGCAACTTCCTCGGCATTCTCGACGATATCACCGATGTAGCAGCTCCCCAGCCCCAGGGCCTCGGCGGCAACCACGGCGCTTTGCGCGGCGATCACGGCGTCCTGAGCCGCGATGGCAAAGTCGCCCAAACCCGGCGCGCGGCGGGGCGCCTTGCCCGTGCGCTCGACAAACTCGGGCTCAAAGCAGCCCACGTGCTCAAACAGATCGATCCACTTGGCATAATCGACCACAAATATGAGTGCCCAGGGCGCCTTGGCGATCATGGGCTGGTGGTCGCACAGGTCGGCCAGGCGGTCGAGCGTAGCCTGCTCGCGGATGCTCACGATGGAATACATCATCATGGCGCCCGCCGACGGCGCGCGACTCGCCGCATGCAGAATCGCCGCCCGCTGCTCGTCGGTCACCGCCACGGGACGGTCGTCGTCATCACGCGCGAAGGCGCGCGTAGACGAGCGATGCTCCAAGATGTCCAGCACCGCATTGCCCGTAGTCTCGACCGGATAACCGTTCGCATCCACGCCCGCAGCTCCGCCGCAGCACTCGGCACCCGTCATACAAACCTGCTCGCCCATAGCTCTATCCTCGCCATTTCTTTAAGAAGCCTTTACGTTTCCGTGTAATTCCCGTCCATTATCGCGCAGGCCGCCACTACATTGCGCCACACCGCCGCACATGCGCGTTAATATGGCTGGTTGTTGTGCGCAGCCCGCAAATGCAGCGCATATTTAGGTAACAATCGGGTAAACCCCCGCTTTCGTAGGTTTTAAGTTTGTGAGGAGTCTCAGCATGTTCGCTGCCGCCATCTCGCTCGTCGGTCTTGCGGCGACCGTCTACCTTGTTTTGCGCGAGGCCAAGGCCATTCGCGCTCAGTCGGGCACCGTCACCAAGGGTGCCTTCGCCTGGAGCGTCGCCTTTGGCCTGTTCCAGCTCTTTTTGACCGTCTGGGGCGCCATTGGCCTCGTCGCGCAAAACGAGCCGCTCGCCTTCGTGATGCTCATCCTGACCAACGCCATCCTCACCGGCTGCGCTTGGGCCAGCATCGCCCGCGACCGCATCGCCCCGCGCGTCTTTGCGTTCGCCGGGCCCGACGCCCCCGCCCCCACCGGCAAGCTCGCTCGTTTGCGCGGCGCCTTTGTGGGCAAACCGCTCGTCGCCGCCGTCCTGTGCCTGCTGCTCGCCGGCGTCTTTGCGCTGCTGGGCATGGAGGTCTCGTCCAACCACGACTTTACCTGGGTCTACCCCCTGTGCATCCTGCTCGAGTGGGCCATCATCACCACGCTCATGGTCGGCCTGTTCTTCCTGTTCCAGCGCCACGGTGCAGCTCCCGCGGTCCTGGCCTTTGCCCTCTTTGTCCTGGGCATTGCCGAGTTCTTCGTTATCACGTTTAAATCCATGCCCATCCAGCCGGGCGACCTTTCGGCCATCTCCACCGCCGCCGCGGTCGCCGGCACCGGCTACACCTTCTCCATCTCGCTGTTCTGCGTGCTGTCCATGGGCTTTACCGCCATCGCTATGCTGCTGTGCGAGTACGCCGGCCTGGTGGCACCGCACCGTCAGAAGGGCGCCGCCAACGCCAAGCGCATGCTGCTCACCAACCTGCTCGTCGCCGTGCTGTGTCTGGGCGGCGTGACCGCGCATGTCACGCTCATCGACTACTACAACACCCTCGGCATCACCGTCTACACCTGGCGCCCGCTCGAGAGCTACTGGCGCGAGGGCTACCTGCCCGCCTTCATTAGCGCAGCGCAGTCCATCAAGCCGCCCAAACCCGCCGACTACTCCGTCGACGATGCCAAGGCCACGCTCAAAAAGTACGCCAAGGCCTACGACAAGTCCGACGCGGCCAAGAGCGACGAGCGCGCCGCCGCAAAGGAGCAGTTCGACAGCGAGAAGCCCACGGTCATCGCCATCATGAACGAGACCTTCTCGGATCTTTCGATCTACCAGAACATGCGCGCCGGCTACGAAGGCCCGCAGTACTTTAAGAACCTGTCCAACTGCCTCAGCCGCGGCAAGCTCTACGTGAGCGCCTACGGCGGCGGCACCGCCAATACCGAGTTTGAGTTTATGACCGGCAACTCCATGGCCAACCTGGGCTCGGGCGTGTACCCCTACACCATCTACAACATGGAAACGACCGGGAACCTGGCAGAGCAGTTCAAGTCGCTCGGATATTCCACCACGGCCATGCACCCCAACCACGCCACCAACTGGAACCGCGAGAACGTCTACAAGGACTTTGGCTTTGACCAGTTCCTGTCCATCAACGATTTCCAGGGCGCCGATACCCTGCGCGGCATGGTGACCGACCAGGCTACCTACGACAAGATTCTTGAGCTGCTCGACCAGAACGCCGATCCGCAGTTTATCTTCGACGTGACCATGCAGAACCACTCGGGCTACGATACGGGCCTGCTGCCGGTCGACAAGCAGATGCACCTGAATATCGACACGACCGATCTGGACGCCAAGACCGTCGAGGACGGCACGCTCTCCGATGTCGACGAGTATGTCTCGTGCATCGAGCAGTCCGACCAGGCGCTTCGCTACTTCCTCAACGCCCTGAGCAAGCTCGACCGCAAGGTGGTCGTGGTGTTCTGGGGCGATCACCAGCCGTTCTTCCCGTCCAAGTTCAATGACAAGTGGTTTACCGACGAGGACGACGCCACCCACCAGGAACGTCTGTGGCAGACCGACTACATCATCTGGGCCAACTACGACGTTGCCGGCTGCGACCAGACGAGCGAGGTCGACGACCTGTCCACCAACTACCTGTCCACGCAGCTGATGCAGCTGATCGGCGCACCGCTGACCGACTATCAGAAGGCGCACATGACGCTGCGCGAGTCGCTGCCCGCCATCAACTCGGTGGGCTACGAGGACGCCAGCCTGCGCTGGGCGCTCTCCTCCAACGTCACCGGCGACGACGCCGCTGCCGCAGCCGCCACCAAGGCGCGCGAGGATTACGCCAAGATGCAGTACTACGAGATGTTCCGCGACGGCAAGAACGTCTACACCGAGCATTTCCAGACCGAGGCCAACGAAACCGACCCCAACCTGGCACCGGGTACAACCAAGATCAAGTAGCTGCTAGCTGCTGAGCCACAACTGAAACGTCTGTCCAGGCGGAGGCATATAAGGTTCCCTGCTCGGACAGTCCTGCGCAAGACGAAGGCCACATTAAGTGGCCTTCTTTGCGTGCGGAACTCGCGATGAACCTTATATGCCTCCGCCTGGACAGACGCCCTGATGTTGGGGCGTGGCTTGTCTTGGGTGTATCGCCGAACATATATAAGTTGAAGGCCACGTTATGTGGCCTTCTTTGTTTGCGGAAAGTGTGTCCCGGAATTCTTGTCTGGAATGGGATGCAGTTTCCGCTTGGGACCCGATTGGGAAAGTGTGTCCCACTATTCAGCTGGATTCCGGGATGTATTTTCCGGTTGAGGACCCTTTGGGAAAGTGCGTCCCGGTCTGGGCGCTCAAACTGGGATGGATTTTCCGGATGAGGGCTTGACGGAAAATGTGTCCCGGTCTGGGCGCTAATTGTGGGATGCAGTTTCCGCTTGCGGAGTCTCCACTCAACAGAAAACCCGGGTGGCCTGTTTTTGGCTACCCGGGTTTTTGGGTTGTCGATATGTTCGACTGGCTACTAGTGGGTCTTGCGGCGCTTGATCAGCATGATGAGGGCTATCACTACGAGCGTTGCTCCCGCTGCTGCTGCGGTGGCGACTAGGGCGAATGTTTGGTCGCCGGTGTTTGCGAGGTTCTTCGCTGTGGTCGTAGTCTTGACCTTGGTGTCGGTCTTAGCTCCGTTGTCGGACTTGGGCTTGTCCGGGTTCGTCGGGGTCTCAGGAGTCTCGGGGTCCTTTGAGCCTTCGGAATCGGTTGGGCCGGCGGTGTTTACCAGCGTATGGTCCAGGAACTTCTTGGCGCCCGCACTTGCCTGTGAGAACAGGCGGCGCGTGCGGATCGGGGTGGCGTTCACCGTTGTGAGCGCCGTCTCCTCGGCCTCGATATTCACGAGCGTCGTGCCGGTGTCGAGGCCCACGTCGTTGTATCCCACGTGGCAGTAATACTGCGCACCGTCATCGTCTGCGGTCAGGTCAATCTCGAGCTTTGAGGCCGTTCCAGCCGCGAGGTTGCCATCGGCACCCACGAGCTTAAACTCTGTCTCGCCGCGGCCCTTGCGGTACCACATATAGGTCGGTGCCAGCCCTGTTTCGCTATCGTCGGCACCGAGTTGCTTCACATGGCCAATCGCCGAGAGCGTCAGGTGGCTTCCCGCCGTGCGCTCAACCGAAGAGTCGTATCCAAGATCCGACCCCTCCGCAGCATCCGCCGCAGGTCCGCTCACGGTCATCGTCATGCCATCGGGCATGGTCTTGACCGTGATGATTGCCGAGCGAATACCTGTTTCGGTCGTGGATCCATTCTTAACGGCGGCGATGGCGAATCGATACTCCGTATTGGGCTGCAGCCCATCCCACTTGAGCGAGGCCTGCGTGTTGTCGGCAATCTTCCAGCTATTGACGACCGCATCCGCCGCATTGCTCTGCAGCATGCCCACGCCGTAGCTAAAGCCACTCTTGTTTGCGAGTACATCGTCCCAGCTAAACGTAACGCTGGTCGAATCGACGGCGTTTGCCGTAAAGCCCGTCACGGCCGGCGCGTCGGGCATCTCGACGTCCTTAACGTCATAGCCCACGATCCAGAACTGGTCGGTGTCCTTGGTGCCGAGCTTGTCGCCCGAGTCTGCCTCGAACTTGTCGACATCCACCGCGTTGACGCCCAGACGCCACACAAAACCGTACTTGCCCTGCGCGGCCTCGGGCAGGTTGTCGACGGTGCCGCCGTATTCGGTCGATTCACTCGAGGAGTTACCCGTAGTAAAGCCGGCGTTGGCACCAAAGCACAGGCCGCCAAACAACTCGTGCTTTGCGAGCTTCGCGCCCATGACAACGCTGCCGTTCAGCGTCAAGCCGAGCTCGAGCTCCTGCTCCTTGCCCTCCTCGACTTCGATGGTCTGCTCAATGCTCGCCCCCGACTGCGCGACGGCGCCGTTAAACCCATCGTGCGTGTAGGCGCGCGTTACGCCAGGCTTGCCCAGGCCAAAGGAATCCCCAACGGGAGTCTCGCCGTTGAGCGTCGTTTGATAGGTTCCGGGTTCTCCCGACCGGTTGGTCAAAAAGTAGCTGAGCGGCGTCATATTGTGCTGTTTGGCAATGCGGTCATAGGCCTCGACATTAACGACCGAGGTCTGCGCGCCGAGCGACACGGGCGTCGCCATCACGCCCTTGCCACCAGTTTCCTCATTTTCGATCTCATACTCGTAATAGACCATCGGAATCGTGTAGAGCACGGCCTTGTCACCCTCGCCGGCATGCGACTCATAGCTTACGCTTGCGCTGACCGTGCGCTCGCTCCGGTAGTCATAGCATCCCTCGGCGGCAAAATCGACTGAAGCATTCATCGCGACCAGGGGCGGACCGGTCTGCACCTCGACGGCAACGCCCAACTCGGCGCCAATGGTATAGCCCTGGGATGTCCCCGTGCCCTTTTCCTCTCCGTATGACGTGCCGCCCAACACCAGATAGCCGTATGCCTGCTCCAGATCCTCAACATAGGGCGCATCCTGCAGCACGGCAAGCACGCGCGGGTTGGTATAGACCTTGTAGCGGTCCTTGTACGTGATCTTGACGCTGTCGTTGTCGACATCGGGCAGCGCGAGCGAGATAAATGTGCCGTAGGTAGTGCCGCGACGGTTGCTCTCGCTAATCACCTGCTCCTCGCCGCGGCGCACCTTTCCGTTCTCGTCGAGCGAAAAATGCGAGGCGGTCATCCAATAGTAGTCATCGTTCTTGCGCAGGTCCTCGTCGCGGTGCTTGCCCACCACGGCGATAAAGCTCTCGTTATAGCGGTCCGAACCCGAGACGCTGCCCGCCTTGACGTCGCTGATCCACACCTGCTCTATACCCTTGTGGTCATGCTTGTTGCTGCTGTTGTATTGCTGACCGCTCATGCTCATGGTTCCGACCATGGACCCCAAGCCCTGAGCCCCGCTCTGTGCCGTGTTGCAGGCAAAGTCGCGGAACACATCGCCGCCCACGAGCACCTCGTCGACCGCCAGCTGCTCGGACAGGCCGTCAAGGTTGGCAGTGGCAAGGGCAATAGGCGCCAAGGTGCACGGATAGCGCTTATCCTGAGCGCTATCCTTCCATGCGCTGTTGGGCACATGCATCAGCCCATAGGAGGCGAGGAGCCCGTCTCTGTATTCCTTGCAATCGGAAAGCTTGAACTCGCCAGACTCCGAGTCAAAATACGCGTAGCGGTACAGCGCGCCGTACAGCCCCTTGCTGCCGTCAGAAGCGCCGTAATCAAAAGCGCTGCGTTGCCAGTCATAGCCCGCAAGAATAAGGCCCGTGACGGTTTCACCCGTCTTCTTTCCTTCTTCATCGTAGGCGGCAAACGTGCCGAACGTCGCATTCGCAGCGACCATGGTCTTGCCGTTCGCGGAGAGGGAGATTGCGCCCGCGTCGCCCAGAGCATCGACATGGACGAGCGCACCCTTGGATGCATCCCACGAAAACAGCTCGCAATGCGTCGACTTATCAATATTCTTCTTGCCGTAGGGTGCCGAGACCACGATGGCGAGGTCATCGCAAAAATCGCGATCGAGGTCGCCGGCCGCTAGCGAAACGACAGGAGCTGACTGAAGCTGCGTCCAGGAGTCGTTCCCGCCCTTGTTGTGCGTGGTGTAGTCCGCGGCGTTACCGGCATCGATCTTGACGACGCTTTGCTTCCAGTTGCCGCCCTCCAAGTCATACATGTCGACTACAGCCTTGCGCACGCCGTTCTCGTCGACATATCAGCCCGCGTAGACAAAAAGCTCGTCGACGCCGTCGCCATCGACATCGCCCGCCTCGACATCAAAGACGGCGTCGTGCTCTTGCAGGTAACCGGCATCCAGGTACTTAAAACGGCCTTCGTACATCATATTAGTGTTGACCGTCACCGGCAGGTGTGTGTCGAGAGTGCGCGTACGCCCGTTGCTAAACGAGTAGAGGACCAGCTCAACCTTTCCGGCGTATGACTTGCCGTCAATCGTCGTGGAGGAACTGTCGCCGTAGGCACGGAGCTCGGCAACGCGGCTCTTTTTGCCCGTGCTGGCGTCGCTGCAGAACTCAACACTCGTGGCGTGAATGCCCGAGAAACCGTTGTTGTCGTTGGCGAGTACTGTTGAGGACTCATTGTTGCTTAGGTACGACCAGGTGCCGCCACCGTAGTCGCTATGCTTGTAGAGATCGCTGTTCGTATCGAAGTTGTTGACGTTTTGCCAGAACTTTGCGGCGCCCCACACACTTCCATAGCCATCGGTGAGTTTGCTGCTGCCGCCAATGTCACCGCGCTCGACGTTCTCGAGCTTGTCGCGCAGAGTGTAGCGATTGCCATGGCTACCGTTAGCTGCCATATAGACCTCGCTGCGCGTGGCAAACGTCGTGGGGGTATCAGTGGAATAGGGGCCAACGGTATCGGCCGGAATGTCCTCGCTCGTGCCCAGACCCAGGGCTTGATAATCCTGCTCGGTCATATCGGTGATTGCGGGCGCGTCTGCCGCCTGGGCAACCTGGGGCGTGGCCGTGAAGCAGGCGACGCTCGTGGCGATCAACGCAGCAAGCGCCGCCGTCCCAACAAGCGGGATTTTCGACAGCCTACGGATACGGGGGTGTGGAACGTACATGAGGGACCTCGCTTTATTCGAGTGGAGTGGACTCATTTTTGCAAATGATACATCCGATGCCCGATATCACGTGTCTCATCTTCGCCAACGGCGTGTCTCATTTTTGAGAATCCGAGATGCCGCGGAAATATTATCCCAGCTCAAAGGCCATTTCTGGGATGTATTTTCCGTCGAGTGCCTCATCGGGAAACTGCATCCCATTTCAAGCGTCGATTCTGGGACGCACTTTCCCCTTAGACCCTCAACCGGAAACCGCATCCCACTTTGAGCGCAAATTCCGGGATGCATTTTCCGCTTGAGCCTCATTGGGAAACGGCGTCCCACTTTGAGGGCTGATTGTGGAATGCATTTTCCGGTTTTGCTCTCATTGGGAAAATGCATCCCGTTTCTTGACCGAATAATGGGACGCAATTTCCCGTTGGAGCGCCTTTGGGAAAGTGTGTCCCACTTCGACCGCCCAGAATGGGATGCACTTTCCGCAAAGCACCTCAACGGGAAACTACGTCCCATTCCAAAGGCAAATTCCGGGACGCATTTTTCGAAAGCCTGCCCATCCGGAAAGCCCGTCCCACTTTGGACGCATCCGGGCACGGAACCATCGACCTATCAGGCCTCCCATCAATAAAGAGGCGTCCTCCCGGACGGCGGGGCACGAAGTTCATCGCGAGTTCCGCACGCAAAGAAGGCCACTTAATGTGGCCTTCGTCTTGCGCAGGACTGTAGAGCAGGGAACTTCGTGCCCCGACGCCCGGGAGGACGTTTCATTTAGAAAGATGGACCGACCGCCGTCAGCGATGGGAGCTACTCCCCCAGCACGGCCTTTTTGGCGGCTGCAGCCATGTTGTCCAGATCTTCCTTGGTGGGGTGATCCTTTGCGGCAACCCAGTTGTCGAGCAGCATCTTAAATCGGGCGTTGTCGGGATCTTGCTCGAGCATGGCCTCGTAGCGCTGCTTGACCGCGGGGCCCATCTTGCCCTGGCACATTGCCCAACCCACAAGCTCGGCATCCTCGGCCAAATTGGAGGTCACGCGATTGATAATCTGCTGATAATAGCTCTGGTCGGCGCCAAAACCGCAAGTACCAAAGAGGAAAACGCGCTTGCCGTGCAGAGCGGAGAGCAGCGCGGCAACCGAAGGCGTGCACGCGCCCTTGTCGCACCAAAAACCGACGAGCACCGTGTCGGCCGCGCAGGCGCCCTGCGCCTCGAGCGCAACCTGATCTGCATCCGCATCGTCGCTCAACGCCGCGGCATGAACAAACTCAACACCCGCAGCCTGCAGAGCGCGCTTAATCGCGCCCGAAACCATCCTGGTATTACCGCTCTTGCTGTTAACCACCAAAGAGCACGTCATAGTCACGTTGCCTCGTTTCCCCCAAAACTAAAGCCACTAATGCAATTTATTAGATGAATATCTTAGTACTAACGTGACAGATGTAAACCACCGTCTGTCGATTGATTAATTTGCCCCACGGGCTTGCTCACTGGGCGAATTGGCTGCGGTAGAGTTCGGCGTAGAAGCCGTCTGCCGCTAGCAGCTCGTCGTGCGTGCCGCGCTCGATAATCCGGCCGTCGCGCATCACCAGGATGCAGTCGGCGTTGCGAATCGTGCTCAGGCGATGCGCCACCACAAAGCTCGTGCGGCCGGCCATGAGCTCGTCGAATGCCGCCTGCACCTGCAGCTCGGTGCGAGTATCGATGCTCGACGTTGCCTCGTCCAGCAGCAGAATCGCCGGGTCGGTGAGCATGACACGCGCGATGCACAGCAGCTGTTTTTGACCCTGGCTAAACGTGCCGCCGTCCTCGCCGATGACCGTATCGTAGCCGCCTGGCAGCTGCACGATAAACTTGTGTGCGTGCGCGCGCTTGGCCGCCTCGATAACCTGCTCGCGCGTGGCATCCGGGCAACCGTAAGCGATGTTTTCCGCCACCGTGCCCTCGAACAGCCAAGTGTCCTGCAGCACCATGCCAAAGGCACGGCGAAGGCTTGCGCGCGTGTAGTCACGCGAAGACCTGCCATCGACCATGATGCGTCCGGCATCGATATCGTAAAAGCGCAGCAGCAGGTTGATGAGCGTCGTCTTGCCGCAGCCCGTGGGGCCGACCAGGGCAAAGCGCGTGCCGGGCTTAGCCTCGATGCAAATATCCTGCAGCAGCTTGCGGTCGGGCACGTAGCTAAAGTCCACATGCTCAAAGGCGACCTCGCCCTGCGGGGCGGCAAGTTCCACGGCATCCGCCGCATCGGGCTCCTGCTCGCGGGCATCGAGCAGCGCAAACATGCGGCGCGCCGAGGCGTACGCGGTCTGGATCTGCGTAATGACATTGGTGACCTCGTTGAACGGCTTGGTGTACTGGTTGGCATAGGACAGGAAGATCTGCACGCCGCCCACCGTAAGCGCCGCGGGCACGCCCGTGATCACGCCCACGCAGCCGATCACAGCGACCACGGCATAGATGATGTTATTGATAAAACGCGTACCGGGGTTGGAGAGCGAACCCATAAACTGCGCGCGCTCGCCCGCGGTGTAGAGCTCGGCATTGAGGGCATCGAAGCGCTGCTGGGCGTTGGGACCATAGGCAAAGGCATCGACAAGCTTTTGCTCGCCTACGTACTCCTCGATATGACCACCGAGCTGCCCTTGAATACGCTGCTGTGCCGTAAAGCTTTTGTTGGAGAGCTTGGCGATAGCACCGGCTGCAAAAATGGAAAGCGGCGTGACGAGTACCACCACGAGCGTCATGGTCAGGTTGATGGAAAGCATAAACGCGAGCGTGCCCACGATGGTAATAACACCGGTGAAGAGCTGCGTGAAGCCCTGCAGCAGACCGTCGCCCACCTGGTCGACGTCGTTGACCACGCGGCTCATGAGGTCGCCGTGGGCATGGCTGTCGATAAAGCTGAGCGGCATGCGGCTGAGCTTATCGCTCGCCTCCACGCGCATGTCGCGCACCGTTTCGTAGGACAGGCGGTTGACGCAGTAGCCCTGCAGCCACTGGAAGGCCGCGGCACCTACCACGACGAGCGCGAGTTTGGTAACGAGCGGCAGCAGCGCATCGAAGTCCACCTGCCCGGCGGCGACGATAAGGTCGATGCCCTCGCCAATGAGGATGGGCGTGTAGAGCTGCAGAATCACCGAGACGGCGGCACTCAAAAACGATGCCACAAACGAGACGCGGTGCGGGCGAACATAGCCCATCAGGCGGTGGGTCACCGCACCCACGGGATAGCGCTCGGGATCGCCGGGATGGCGCGGACCGTCGCCCAGGTCGTTGAGGCTATCGTTACCGGACACGTTGGCCGTCATCGTGGCGACCGAGCCGGAGGAAGTGTACGGATTCATTTAGCAGCCCTCCTTTGCGCAGACGGATGCGGGGGCGGTCGGAGCGGACGCGGGCGTCGTGCTCCCCTGCTGACCCTCGAGCTCCTCGCGGCGAAGCTGCGACTGGCAAATCTCGCGGTAGAGCTGGCAGGTCGTGTAGAGCTCATCGTGCGCGCCCAGGCCCGCGACCGAACCGTGGTCAAGTACGCAGATCATATCGGCGTCGCGCACGGTCGAGACACGTTGGCTCACGATGACGGTCGTGAGCGGCAGCCCGCCCTCGGCGGCACCGCGCACACTGCGCTCGCGGATGGCATGGCGAAGCGCCGCGTCGGTCTTAAAGTCGAGCGCCGAGGCAGAATCGTCCATGATCAATATCTGAGGCGAGCCCACCAGGGCGCGCGCGATGGTCAGGCGCTGGCGTTGGCCACCGCTGAAGTTCTTACCGCCCGCCTCGACCGGGGTATCGAGCCCCTGCGGCTTGTTGCGCACGAACTCGCTCGCCTGCGCCATGTCGAGCGCCGCCCAGAGATCCTCGTCGGTCGCAGCCTCGTCGCGCCAGGTCAGGTTGCTGCGGATGGTGCCGCTCACCAGCGACGCACGCTGTGGAACGGTCGCGACCACACGGCGCAGCTGGTCGAGCGGCCAGGTGCGCACGTCGGCGCCCATCACACTCACGCTGCCGGTGCTCGCATCGTACAGGCGCGGGATAAGCGAGACGAGCGTGGACTTGCCGCTACCCGTACCGCCGATAATGCCAAGCGTCTTGCCCAGCGGGAGCTCCAGGGTCACATCGTTGACGGCATTTGCCGCGCCCGCGCCAAAGGAGAAGCTCGCATGGCTCAAGCTCAGCGCGGGGACCGGAACAGCGCCACCCGCCAGTTCGCTCGGCTTGGGCAGCGCAACCGACTGATTGCCCTCGTCGGTGATACTCGGCTCGCAGCTGAGTACCTCGTTGATACGCGAAGCACTCGCGCTCGCCTTGGTAAAGACCACGACCAGGTTGGCGACGTACACGATGGAGGTCAGGGTCTGCGTCATGTAGTTCACAAACGCCATGACCTGACCCTGCGTGAGCTCGCCCACGTTGACCTGGATGCCGCCCACCCACAGGATGGCGCACACGCCCAGGTTCATCACAAGAAACGTGACGGGATTAAGGATCGACGAGAGCTTGCCCACCGCGATGGCAGTATTGGCCTGGTCATCGGCGGCTTGGGCAAAACGCTCGCGCTCATGGTCCTCACGCACAAAGGCGCGAACAACGCGGGCGCCCGAAAGCCCCTCGCGGCAGATAAGCGCGATGCGGTCGAGCTTTGCCTGCAGCTGCCTGTAATACGGGATACAGCGCGCCATGACAAACCAAAACACCAGGCCGATAGCGGGCGTGCAGATCAAGAAGATCATGCCGAGCTTAAGGTCGATGGCAAGGGCCGCGCACATAGAGCCCACCGCCAAGAAGGGCCAGCGGATGAGCATGCGTACGCCCAGCGCCACAGCGAGCTGCACCTGGTTGACGTCGTTGGTGATGCGGGTGATAAGCGACGGCGTGCCAAAGCGGTCGAGTTCGGCATAGCTCAACTTGTTGATGTGCTGGTAGAGCGCACCGCGGATATCGGTGCCCATGCCCTGCGAGGTGAGCGCCGCCATCTTTTGGCAGACGAGCGTAAACGAGATGCCGATCACAGCCATGGCGCCAAGCAGCATACCGTAGTGGACGACGGCGTTGACATCGTGTGCGCCAATACCCTTATCGATCATCTGGGCAATCACCAGCGGCGTCAGCAGGTCAAAGATCACTTCGATCAGCTTACACGCAGGGCCGATCACCATATACCGGCGAAACTTACCACCAAAACGCCTGAGCAGCTCAATCATGTATAGGCGCTCCCTATCATCATTCACACTCAATCCGAATCATGATAGTACGGTGAGCCCAAAAGAAGCGTAAACAACTCGTCATTTCTAATAGGATTCGGTTTCCAAAGAAGCGGAGAGGCGCGCACCCAGCCAGTGTCGGGTCGACCACTTGGTATACTTACATTAGTGCTACCAAGTTAGTCGCCGACCCTTGAAATGAGGTGCCGAGATGAACGACATTCTCGCAAGAAGAGCAAGACGAGCAACTATGGGCATCGCCCTTTCCGCGGCACTTGTCGCGGGAATCGCCCCCGTAACGGCAATTGCGGCAGAAACCAGTTCCCCCACCGGTGCAGTTGCCTTGCAGACGGAAGATGCGGCCGCCGCAAAAGAAAAAGCGTATGCAGCCATGCAGGAAGCGCTCAAAACCCTCGAGGCCGCAAAAGTTGCCGCAAGTCCCGAGAAACTTGCGGCAATCGATGATGACATTGCCGCTTTTCAAGAGATCTACGACATGGTGGTGACGGAAGCCGCCAAACGGAGGGAACGCCTTCCCGCCATGCAAGCGAACGTCGATGCAGCCCAAGCCAAATACGATGAGGCCCACAGCCGGACAAGCGGCCTTCAGGCAGAATTAGATAAGGCACTTGAAGCACTCGGCGACGAGGAGCCCAGCACAGCTACTAAAGAGCATATTAAGCAGTTGCGACGTGAGATCATGTCGGCAGAAAGGCGAGAGAAATCTTGTGAAGATGATCTTCACTCCTACCGACGCCGGCTCGAAAGCCAGGAAAGACAGGTTCAGGATTCCGAAAGTGAGGCGGAGGAAGCTAAAGCCCACATCGATGAGGACATAGCCAAGCGAGATGCGCTCCTCGACGATTTGAAAAAGGCGCAAACGGCCTATGACGACGCCTGCAAGGCATACGAAGAGGCAAAAGCCGCGGCAGACAAGGCCGCCTCGCCCGAGATAACGAAACCGACCGAGACAGTGCCTCCCTCCGGCTCGACGCAACCCGCCGAGGCGACACCGCCCGTTGCCTCACCTGCAACCGGCAAAGACGCCCCATCGAGCTCCACCAAGCAGGCGAACACGAGCAGCGGCAAGCAAGCAGATACGACCGCCGGCAAGCTCGCGAACACGGGCGATGCAGCGCCGAGCGCAATCGCACTCGCAGCAGTCGCCGCCGCAGGACTCGGAATAACCGCCACGGCCACACGCCGCCTCAGGAACCCAAAATAGCTGCCAGCGGTTATTGTCTTCGCCAATCCACGAGCCAAGAGACAAAAAGAGGTCCGTTTCCCCAACCCAGGGAAACGGGCCTCTTTACTTGTAAAAACAGATGGTAATGCCGCCGTCTCTTGAACCACGTAGCCATCAATGCCCAGACAACACTAGCAAGCCGCGTTCCTTAAGGGATAGATTTAATGGCTGTTAATCAAGGGGTATACGCGCACGCCCGATCAATGGCGGGCAAACCGCCTGATATACTTACAGTAGTGCTACCAAGTTAGTCGCCGACCCTTGAAATGAGGTGCCGAGATGAACGACA
>CABQSP010000037.1:0-16668 GCA_902466855.1 uncultured Collinsella sp.
GAGCGTCCGGCTGATAACCGGGAGGTCACAAGTTCGAATCTTGTCAGGTCCACCACTTTCTTTCGCAATAAACACCCCAGCGAGAGCCGAGTCGCCGCTGGGGTGTTTATTACTGTCTCCGTGGGGGTTTAGCTCAGCTGGGAGAGCGCGGGCTTTGCAAGCCTGAGGTCAGGGGTTCGATCCCCCTAACCTCCACCATGATGGACCTGTAGCTCAGTTGGTTAGAGCGTCCGGCTGATAACCGGGAGGTCACAAGTTCGAATCTTGTCAGGTCCACCATCAAAACTGTGAAGAGCCCTGGGGCGTTGCCTCGGGGCTTTTTTCTTGTCTGCGATAAATCTCATTTTGGTTTTGTGTGCTGTGCGAAAGATTGGGTAGTATAGCT
This sequence comes from uncultured Collinsella sp., assembly GCA_902466855.1. Taxonomy (GTDB): domain Bacteria; phylum Actinomycetota; class Coriobacteriia; order Coriobacteriales; family Coriobacteriaceae; genus Collinsella. The sequence goes on from CABQSP010000037.1 coordinate 386, forward strand.
ATTCAATGCGGTGGAGCTGCCGCGTGTTAACCGCTACGTACCGGAGGTGTTCCATGGTTCGTGTCGACATAGAGACCATCGTCATGGCCGCCGGTCCCGTGCCATCGCTTATCGTGCTTCGCGAGCGCTGCAGCAAATCGGACTCGCCCGCACCGCTGCGTTCTCTTTCCATTCAGACTGGTTCGTTTGAGGCCGCGGCCATCAGCCGTGGCATCGATAGCGGCCGCGCCGAGCGCCCGATTACCCATGACCTGTTGCTCGATACTGTTGGCGCCCTGGGCGCCAAGCTCGAGCGCATCGAGATCGTTCGCGCCGAGCCGCCCGTGTTTTACGCGACGGTTGTCGTGTTGGCCGATGGCAACGAGCATAAGATCGATGCCCGTCCCAGTGATGCCATTGCCCTCGCCGTGCGCAGCAATGCCCCCATGTTTGTGGAGGACGACATCATGAATCGCCTGGGCACCGTTTCTGCCCATGCCGAGGAAGTTGACGACGAGCAGGAGTTCGAGAAGTTCGACGAGTTCGTCCATACGCTCTCCCCCGATGACTTCTAAATGCGGGGCGGCAGGGTTGCGGAGCGTTCGCTGATGGCCGGCGGCATGTCGGCTGAGGCGGCGGCCATTGCACGCGAGGCCCAGATGCGCTCGGAGGCTTCTGAGGCGGCTCGCATTGCCTATGTGACGCAGACCCGCACGCTTCGCGAGCGCCGTGGTTCGTTTATCAAGATGGTTGTCATCTCCGTCCTTGTCGCGGCAATCTGCTCGCGCCTTCGTGGTACAGTTGGTGCGCTTGGGTTTTCGATCTCTACGGGCCTCGTGATCTGGGGTGTGGTCGATGCGGTCATGCTGACCAGTCAGATCAAGGTGCTCGACAAGCGCGCGATGGATATGATGCGCACCCGCGACGCTGCCGCTAAGATCGCCGCCGAGGCACAAGAACTGTAATGACGCCAGACTCGATGGGAAGGTCTAAAGATGGCACAGGATATGCAGGACGCCGGTAACGTCTCCGCCGAGCTCGACGCCATGGTGTGCGATCTGATCGGCGCGTTCTTGGACGACCTTGCCGCCGGTGAAAACCCTGGCGTGGTCGTGGCAATTGAGGACGCCGCTTCCAACCGTTATCTGGCGGCGCTCGATGAGGATGGCGAAGAGGCGTGCCTCGAGGCGGCCACCAACTTTATCTCCGAGCACAAGATGGGTCTTAAGGACGAGGGCCTGGGCCGTATCGCTCGCTATGCCATCGGCTACACCGGCTGCGTCGAGATTGACGGCGGCTATCACGATGCTCTGCTCGTGAGCTTCTTCGAAACCACGCTCGAGAGTGGTTTTTCGGCATATGTGCTGTATGAGGGCATGGGCGCCGGCGATGGTTTTATGTGGAGCGACCCTGAACCTGCAGGTGAGGAAACCCCTCTCATCTAAAATCGCTAAAATAAACGAGTTTTCGGTAAAAGGCTCAATATTCCCGCTGAGCGTTGCATCGCTGGGCGGGTCGCATACGCGTGCCGTTTGTATATGGATAGAAGATAGGGGAACTACATGCGCGTAGACAATCTGAGGAACATCGCCATCATCGCCCACGTCGACCACGGCAAGACGACGATGGTCGATAAGCTCCTGCGTGCCACGGACGCCTTCCGTGCCAACCAGCAGGTCGAGGACCGCGTCCTGGATTCCAACGACCAGGAGCGCGAGCGCGGCATCACGATTCTCGCCAAGAACATCTCTATCGAGTATAAGGACGTCAAGATCAACGTCATCGACACCCCGGGCCACGCCGACTTTGGCGGCGAGGTCGAGCGCGTGCTGCGTATGGCCGACGGCGCCCTGCTGCTGGTCGACGCCTTTGAGGGCCCCATGCCCCAGACCCGCTTCGTGCTGCGTCACGCTATCGACACCGGCCTTAAGATTATGATCGTCATCAACAAGATCGATCGTCCGGGTGCTAACCCCGAGAAGGCCTACAACGACTGTCTCGACCTTATGGCCGACCTGGGCGCCACCGACGACCAGCTTGAGTTCGCCATGGAGCACGTGGTCTACGCCAGCGCCATGAATGGCTTTGCCCGCCTTGATCCCAACGACGGCAACATGGACATGTATCCGCTGCTCGATATGATCATCGACGACATGCCCGCGCCCGAGGTTGACGAGAACGCCCCGCTGGCCATGCAGTGCGTGACCATCGACCACTCCAACTTCGTTGGCCGTATCGGCATCGGTCGCGTGTATTCCGGCGCCATTCACCAGGGCGACCAGATTCTGGTTGTGAAGAACGACGGCTCCAGCGCCACCGCTACCGTCAAGCAGCTCTTTACCTTCGACTACCTGGGCCGCACCGAGTGCCAGGAAGTCGGCGCCGGCGATATCGCCGCTGTCGTGGGTATTGACCGCACCGATATCGGCGATGTTTACACCGACCCCGAGAACCCTGTCGAGCTCGAGCCCATCGAGATCGACCCGCCGACCCTGTCCATCGTCTTTGAGGCTTCGACCTCCCCGCTCGTCGGCCGTGATGGCGACATCGTGGGCGCCCGTCAGCTCAAGGAGCGCCTGTTCAACGAGGCCGAGAACAACGTGACCATGAAGATCGAGGAGCTCGAGGACAAGAGCGGCGTCGAGGTCTCTGGCCGCGGCATCCTGCACTTGTCCGTCCTGATGGAGTCCATGCGCCGCGAGGGCTTTGAGTTTCAGGTCGGCCGTCCCCGCGTTCTGTTTAAGAAGGACGAGAACGGCAACAAGATGGAGCCTGTCGAGCAGGCCGTCGTCGAGTGCCCGGACGAATATTCGGGCAAGGTCGTTGAGGTCTTCGGTACCTCCGGCGGCATCATGACGAGCATGGATACCTCGGGCATCGTGACGCACCTCGAGTTTAAGATTCCGACCCGCGGCATCATGGGTCTTAAGAACCGCATCATGAACGTCACCCACGGCGAAGGCGTGTTCTACCACACCTTCCTGGAGTACGGTCCCTACGCCGGCGAGATTGGCAACCGTCAGAACGGCGCCATGATCTCCATGACCACCGAGAAGGCCGTTGCCTACGCTCTGGGTACGCTGCAGGAGCGCGGCCAGCTGTTTGTTGAGCCGGGCACCGAGTGCTACGAGGGCATGATTGTGGGCGAGCGCAGCAAGGCCGGCGACATGGTCGTCAATATCGCCCGTACCAAGAACCTGGGCAACCAGCGCTCCTCGACCTCCGATATCTCCGTTCAGCTGGTGCCGCCCCGCACCTTCTCGCTGGAGGAGGCGCTGGAGTACATCGCCGACGACGAGCTGGTCGAGATTACTCCCAAGAACATCCGCCTGCGCAAGCGTCTGCTCAACGCCACCGACCGCAAGAAGGCTGCCGTTCGCGCCGGCCAGGTCAACAAATAAGCGCTGGGCTTTATAGCGTCTAACGAGAAAGGGCGTCGACCGCGATGGTCGGCGCCCTTTTTGTGCACAGGGACTGAGTTGGTCTGCACCACCACAAAGGTGCCTGGACCCTTTATGGTGGTTGGCGGCTAAGCGGTGGGGAGTCCTGGCGTGTTAGCTGGCTGCTGCGGTTTGAGGTGGGCGTTGCGCCAGATGATTTGGATGATGTAGCCGAGTGTAAAGACGAAGGCCACGCCGCTGATGAAGTCGCCTACGAGGGGAAGCCCCGTGAGGGCGCCTGCGATCACGCCGCCCACAGCCGCCATGGCGTAGCGGTTCTGGCTGTTTCCGACCATGCGCGCGATCGCGCACCCCGCAAAGGCGCTCGACACCAGTGCGATACCAATAACACCGCACAAGAGGGCTCCGGCAAGCGACAGACCAGCGATAGAGATAATTAGCAGTAGGACGGCGGGGACGATAGCAATCGTGCCCAGAAGACCGCTCACCCACAGGGGCATGGGGCGCTGGTGGAGTATGCCGGCGGCGCTGGCGGTCGCGCGCGGAAAGACGAGCTCGAGCAGCAGAGCGACAAAGCAGGTCGAGAGTGCCGCGGCGACGATACCGCCGATGACATCGTTAACGGTGGAAGTATCCTCGTTCTCGGTGCGGTCGATCTTGAGCGCGCCTACCTCGGCTCCTGCGGCACGCTCGGGGTCCTCGGAGACGTGCGCGTTCACAGTGCCGGTGATGTGGGCGTTTTTGCCCAGGATGAGCTTGTCGGCCCAAACCTCGACATCGCCCTCGACGGTGCCATCGATGGTCACCGTGTTGCCCGCAAGCGCTGCCGACTTGGTAGAGCCGCGCAGGGCAACCGTCTCGCCTATCGCGTAAAAACAGTTGGCGGTGCTGTCGGAATTGAGCACAACGTGCTGACCGACGACCGTGACGCTGCCATCAACCGTGGTCTTGGCGATATCGATAGTGCGTGCCGCCAAGCGGACGGCGCCGCCCACCGTGCAGTCGCGGATGGAGAGGCTCTCGCCTGCTGCAATTATGTCGCGGCCGATGGACGCATCGTCCAAGTTGAGGGCCTGACCTGCCCAGTACAGGTCACCTTCGACGCCGGACGAATTGGCGTCATTGTCGGTCGCAAGTACGTTGCCTGCGGTGTCCGTGCCGCCGAACGACGCCGTGGGAAGCGCGGTGACCGCTAGAGCGATGAGCGCGAATAAGATCGTGATGCGGCCCCACGCTTTACGGCGCTGGGTCGACGGGAATTGATTACAGGGCATAGTGAATCCTTCGTCAGATGCTCGACATGCACCTAACAGGGTACCCAACGCGTGGGCGCTCTAAAAGAACCTCTCGGTTGCATTTCGAGGGATGAGCCCGCGCCACCTACTTTTTGCGGTGCAAAAAGCGTGCGATGTCATCCTCGGTGGGGCTTTTGATATCAAAGCGCAGCGACAGCCAGCGTAGTCCCATGGTCACCACGACGCAAACGACCAGTGCGACGACATTGCTGACCAAGCCGCTCATGACAAGGCAAACATAGCTTGCCGATCCGGCGATGGCCGCGATGGCATAGAAGTTGGTGCGCTGGAAGATACCCGGCACCACACCCATAAAACCATCTCGCAGCATGCCGCCGCCCACCGCGGTAAAAAAGCCCATCATGATGCACACCGCCGGCGCAAAGCCGCAGACCAGCGCCTTGTCTGCGCCGGTTGCCGCATAAATACCCACCGAGATGATATCGAGCAGGGGAATGAGCTTTTCGGGCTTGTCGACGATTGCCGGGAAGATGTAGATGATGGCCGCGGTGGCGATGGAGAGCGGGAGCGCCATCGGCTGGTTGAGGATGTAGACGTTGCCCACCTGCAGCGTCATGTCGCGCAAGAGACCGCCGCCCAGACCGCAGACCACCGCGAGCGCGACGGCGCCCACCAGGTCGAGTTTGTGCTCGCGTGCGACCAACACGCCCGAGATCGATGCCGCGACGACGGCGAACATCTCGAGCCAAAACGGAATAGCGACCATGGCATCCGAGGCATGTGAGGTAATGGTTATAGCGGCGACGACGGGCAAGATAGGGTCCTTTGGATTACGGATTTGGACAATGCCCGTACATAGTACATGTTCGGCGCCGATTGCGACCCTATTGCTCGGCAAACGGTCGGGACTGGGTACGGTCATAGGTTCCATGTTAGGGGATCTGGGTTGATGCTGAACGCGATGGGGGCGCGGTTGAATAGGAGGGATGTCCAAATTTTGAGCTTTGCTCAAAATTTATCCGGTCGGCTTACGCCGACCGCGCTGCGCTAAAAACGCGCCACGGGCGCGTTTTCTTTACGCTCCGCGCCCTGGCGGGTTCGAATCCCTCCTCCTCCGCCGTATTTGCTTGTTAGGGACTCAAAACAAAAAAGCTCCCATTCCCGGGAGCTTTCTCAACCAAAATGGCGGAGGAGGAGGGATTCGAACCCTCGTGACCTTATACAGGCCAAACGGTTTTCGAGACCGCCGCATTCAACCACTCTGCCACCCCTCCGCGTGGGGTAAAAACAAAGCAGGCTCGAAGGCCTGCTTTGGAATTAACTGGCGGAGAGTCAGGGATTTGAACCCTGGAGACGCTTTTGACGCCTACACGATTTCCAATCGTGCTCCTTCGGCCACTCGGACAACTCTCCGTTAAATGCGAAAGTCAGTATACACGAGGAATCGCAAAGTGCAAACAGAAAAGTTGGCATTTTTTAAAACGCTTGGCCGCGCTTGGCGTTGCAGTGGGGTTTGAGGTGCCAAAAAACGGCTTCCGACCAGCGTGGTTGATCAACTCAATTGTTCAAAAGGGGTATTTATAAGCGATTTGGCAATGAATTTAAAAATCTTTGGGTGGTGTTGTGGACCACTGGTATGCATTTTGCGACCACAGCCTTGTGCCCGTTGACCTGCGGCTTGGCTCAGCTTGTCCCCACGGCACCGTATCTTGTCCACAGATCCGTCAAGCTTTTGGTCGGCATTTGGTTGGAATGCGCATGAAACGTCGTGCGAGTATGGGCATATGTGGAGGTCATGAGGTTGTAGCTGCATATTCTTGCAGCCAAGGAGGTTGAAAGATATTATTACCAAGTCTTTTCCTGCTTCAGGCGCACCTTCACGACCTGAAGCCACATTTGCCCAGAGGAGGTGACAATATGAAGGCTTATGAACTGCTGTTCTTTGTTGACCCGTCGCTCGACCCCGAGACTCGTCTCGCTGTTATGAAGCGTATCGATACCACGATCGCTGAGGGCGCTGGCAAGGTCGACTCCGTTGACGAGTGGGGCAAGCGCAAGCTCGCCTACGAGATCAACGACCTCACCGATGGTGACTACACCCTCATCAACTTCCACGCAGATCCTACCCAGATCGCCGAGCTTGATCGCGTCCTGCGCATCACCGACGCTGTGGTCCGCCACATGATCGTCCGTCGCGACGACCAGGAGTAAGACTGTCGTTTTGGACTGGGCTTGTGCCCCAAGAGGAAGTAGTGAGTTATGAGCATCAATCGAGTGAACATCACCGGTAACCTCACCCGCGATCCCGAGCTGCGCGCCACCGCCGGCGGAACCCAGGTTCTGTCCTTTGGCGTCGCCGTGAACGATCGTCGCCGCAACGCGCAGACTGGCGAGTGGGAGGACTATCCCAACTTTGTCGACTGCACCATGTTCGGCACCCGCGCCGAGGCCGTGAGCCGTTTCCTGGCAAAGGGAAACAAGGTTGCGATCGAGGGCAAGCTGCGCTACAGCTCTTGGGAGCGCGACGGCCAGCGCCGGAGCAAGCTTGAGGTCATCGTCGATGAGATCGAGTTTATGAGCTCCCGTGGTGGCCAGGGTGGCTACGATCAGGGCGGTTACGCCCCCGCAGCCCCCGCGCCCGCAGCACGTCCTGCCGCGCCGGTGGCTACGCCGCCCGCGGTCGACGTCTACGATGAGGACATCCCGTTCTAAGGGTTGTTCACCTATTTTTGAGTGAGAGGCGGCTTCGGTTCGCCGAAGTTGCCAAATGAAAGGTATTTTGACATGGCTAATGATTTTTCTGCACGTCAGCCGCGTCGTAAGTACTGCCAGTTCTGCAAGGAGAACACTGAGTTCATCGACTATAAGGACACTCAGCTTCTCCGTAAGTACATGACCGACCGTGGCAAGATCAAGCCCCGTCGCGTCACTGGCGCTTGCACGCAGCATCAGCATGACATCGCCAACGCCATCAAGCGCGCCCGCGAGATGGCTCTCCTGCCGTACACCGTCCCCGTGGTTTCCTCTCGTGGCAACCGCGACCGCGGCTAAGAAGGGAGACGCATCATGAAGGTTATTCTTCTCGATGAGATCAAGGGCAAGGGCGGCGAGGGTGACGTCGTAGAGGTCGCTCAGGGTTACGCTGAGAACTTCCTGTTCCCCAAGAAGCTCGCTGTTGCCGCCACCAAGGGCAACCTCAAGCAGCTTGACGAGCGTCGCAACAACATCGCCAAGCGCGAGGCCGTCCGTCTGGCTACCGCCAACGAGACCAAGGCTGCCTTCGAGGGCAAGACGGTCACCGTTGACGTCAAGGTCGGCGACGAGGGCATCCTCTTTGGCTCCGTTACCGCCGCTATGATCGCTGATGCCATCAAGGCTCAGCTCGGTATGGACATCGACCGCAAGCGCGTCGAGCTCGGTAAGCCCATCAAGGTTGCCGGTGCCCACACCGTTGCCATCTCGCTGTACCGCGAGATCAAGGCCGAGGTTGTCGTTCTCGTCGGCGTTACCGCCGAGGAGCTCGCTGCCGAGGCTGAGGTCGAGGAGGCCGCTGAGGTCGCCGAGGCCGAGACCGCCGAGGTCGAGACTGAGGCTGCTGCCGAGTAGCATTTGCTGCAACGCAACAATCTTGTTCTAAGAAGGGCGCTCTGGGAGACCAGGGCGCCCTTTTATTTTTTACGCTGAGCGAGCGTCATGGTGAACGTTGCGTCGAAGTCCTATATACAGGACCGTTCATCCGTTTGGTTCGGTGATGATTGGCGGCGCGCGGCGCGTTTTGGGACCGTGGCTGATACTATGGATGCTCGCAAGCGATATGAATGAGGATGCTCATGGCATATGACGATAGGGAGACCGGGCTGACGGTTGAGGACCGCGGCTCAAAGTTGGGTCTTCCCCAAAACCAAGATGCAGAGGCCAATGTACTGGCCGCTATGCTGCTATCGCCCGAGGTGGTCGAAGAGGCCCAGGTCGAGCTGCAGCCCGATGACTTCTACCGCCCCATTCATAAGACCATCTATACCGCGATGGTCGATATGTACAACAGCCGCATTCCCATCGACTCTATCTCGCTGATCGATTACCTGCGAAGCATCAACAAGCTCGATGCCGTGGGTGGCGAAGCGTACATTTTGGAGTTGATGGGTCAGACCCTGTCGCTCGTGAACTGGCAGCACCATGCCGCCATCGTTCGCCGCGATTCGATGCTGCGCGAGCTGATCGGCGCCACCAACGAGATTAACGCGCTGGCCTATAACGCCCCCACCGACACCAAAGAGGTCGTGGAGCTGGCCGAGAGCAAACTGCTCAAGGTCACGGCACGCGAGGTCAAGTCGAGCTACAAGACGCTGACCGAGTTTATGGTCGAGGCCTATAACGAGGCCGAGGAAGTGTGCCAGGCCGGTGGCCAGGCTGCGGGCGTGCCCACGGGCTTCCCGTCGCTCGACCGCATGCTCATGGGCTTCCGCGAGGGTCAGCTCATCATCATCGGCGCCCGTCCTGCTGTAGGTAAGACGTCGTTCGCTCTGAACCTGGCGCTCAACGCTGCCGCTGCTGGTTATACCGTCGGCTTCTTCTCGCTGGAGATGTCGGGCAAGGAAATTGCCCAGCGTCTGATTTGCGCCTACGCCATGATCTCGATCAGTGACTTCCGCATGGGCCGCATTAGCCCCGAGCAGTGGGCCAATATCAACGAGGCCACGCAGACCTTGTCCAAGCTCGATATTCTGATTGACGATACGCCCGGCACCACAGTGACCGAGATTCGCGCCAAGAGCCGCCGTATGCTCCATAACAAGGAGAAGGCAATCATCATTCTGGACTACCTGCAGCTGGTGAGTCCTCCGCCGGGACGCCGCTCCGAGAGCCGTACCGTCGAGGTTTCGGAGATGTCGCGTGGTCTGAAGATCATGGCCAAGGAGCTCAAGATCCCGCTCATCGCGCTGTCGCAGCTCTCGCGTCAGGTCGAATCCCGTACCGGCAAGCGCCCGCAACTTTCCGACCTTCGTGAATCGGGCTCCATCGAGCAGGACGCCGATATCGTTATGTTCTTGGACCGCTCCGCCGACGAGGCCGAGGCCTCGCGCGACGATCGACCCGACGAGGGCGTTACGCGTATCGTCGTGGCCAAGAACCGTTCGGGCCCGATCGGCGACGTCGACCTGATGTTCCTGCCGGCATCCACCAAGTTCTATGAGCTTGATGGGGCACATGCCGAGGAGTAGGACAGGCGCCCGTTGCACGGGTATACTGGGAATGTTTTGTGCTTCTGCGTGCCGGCGTGGCGCGTAGACAGTCCATGAATGTAAGGAGTAAACATGCCGTCAACCGTTTTGGTCGGTGCCCAGTGGGGCGATGAGGGCAAGGGTAAGATTTGCGACCTAGTCGCCGGCGACTTCGATGCCGTCGTGCGCTACTCGGGCGGCAACAACGCCGGTCACACCATCGTCGTCAACGGCAAGAAGTACGGCCTGCACCAGGTGCCCTCCGGCATCATGTATTCCGACCACGTGTCGGTGATCGGTAACGGCTGCGTCGTCAACCCCAAGGTTGTCCTTGAGGAGATCGATATGTTCGAGGCCGACGGCATCACCACCAAGAACCTCAAGATTAGCGGCAACGCGCATGTCATCATGCCGTACCACATCGATCTGGATGGCGCCTTTGAGCAGAAGCTCGGCAAGAAGAACATCGGTACCACCAAGCGCGGCATCGGTCCGTGCTATCAGGACAAGATGGCTCGCATCGGCCTGCGCATGCAGGACATGCTGGACGAGGCACTGTTCCGCGACAAGCTGGAGACCGCTCTCGCCCGCGTGAACCCCGAGCTCGAGCTCATCTACAACCTGCCCACCTACACCGTGGATCAGATTTGCGACGAGTACCTGCCCATGGCCGAGCGCCTGCGCCCCTACATCACCGAGACGAGCCTGCTGCTCAACAACATGATCGACGAGGGCAAGGACCTGCTGTTTGAGGGCGCCCAGGCGACGCTGCTCGACATCGACCACGGCACCTATCCGTACGTGACGTCTTCCAACTGCACCGCCGGCGGCGCCATCACCGGTTCCGGCGTCGGCATGAAGAACGTCGACCGCGTGCTGGGCGTCATGAAGGCCTATATCACCCGCGTCGGTTCGGGCCCCATGCCCACCGAGCTTTCCTATGAGTCCGAGGCCGGCCACACGCTGACCGAGGAGGGCTACGAGTACGGCGTGACCACCGGTCGCCGTCGTCGCTGCGGCTGGTTCGACGGCCCCATCGCCAACTACGCCTCGCGCGTCAACGGCCTCACCGATATCGCCATGACCAAGCTCGACGTGCTTTCGGCCTTCGACACCATTAAGGTGTGCGTGGCCTACGACGTCGATGGCGAGCGTTACACGAGCGTGCCCGAGCACCAGGTGCGCTTTGAGCATGCCAAGCCCATCTACGAGGAGCTCCCCGGCTGGAAGTGCGATATCACCGGTTGCCGCAGCTTTGACGAGTTGCCGCAAGAGGCTCAGGACTATGTGGCGTTTATCGAGGATCTGGCACACACCCGCGTGACGTTCATTGGCGTTGGCGCTGGTCGCGAGCAGATCATCAACCGATTCTGGAAGTAATCGGGACTATTTGGTTATTGCGATATACCCCTTTGCAGCCCGGACGGGCGGCCGAGGGGTATATTTGCTTGCAAAGGGCTCGCGCGGAGCGGGCCGTTCATCCATAGAGGAGGCACCCTTGAAGGCGGACACTCAAACCATCGACATCCTGTTGTTGGGCAGCGGCGGCCGTGAGCATGCTTTGGCAGCTAAGCTCGCAGCATCACCGCGCGCCGGCAAGCTCTACATCGCGCCGGGCAACGGCGGCACCGCGAGCTGCGGCGAGAACGTTGTTCTCGACGACTGCGATCCTGCGGCCGTGGCGGCGTTTGCGCAGAGCCACGGATGCGGACTCGTGGTAATTGGCCCCGAGGCTCCGCTCGTGGCGGGCGTGGCCGACGCCGTGCGCGCGGCGGGTATTCCCTGCTTTGGCCCGGGTGCCGAGGGCGCCCAGATGGAGGGCTCCAAGCTGTTCTCCAAGCAGCTCATGGAGCGTGCGGGCATTCCGACGGCAGCCTACGGCTCGTTCACCGACGAGGCTTCGGCTCTCGCCTACGTGCGCGAGCAGGGCGCCCCGCTGGTCGTCAAGGCCGACGGCCTTGCCGCGGGCAAGGGCGTTATCGTGGCGACCGAACTTGAGCAGGCCGAGGAGGCCGTGCGCGAGTGCTTTGGCGGCACCTTTGGCGATGCCGGCAACACCGTGGTTATCGAGGAGATGCTCGTTGGTCCCGAGTGCTCGCTGCTGGCCTTTACCGACGGCAAGACCGTGCGCCCCATGGCCACCTCGCAGGACCACAAGCGTGCGCTCGAGGGCGACAAGGGCCCCAACACCGGTGGCATGGGCGTCTACAGCCCGGTGCCCATCGTGACTGACGAGGAGCACGCCACCATGGTGAAGGTCATGGAGCAGACCGTGGCCGAGCTCGCTGCCGAGGGTATCGACTACCGCGGCTGCCTGTACGGCGGCTTTATGCTCACGCCTGCCGGCCCCAAGGTGCTGGAGTTCAATGCTCGCTTTGGCGACCCCGAGACGCAGGTCGTGCTGCCGCGCCTTAAGAACGACCTGGTCGAGGTCATGCTCGCCTGCGCCAACTGCGAGCTCGATCAGATTGAGCTCGACTGGCGTGACGAGTGGGCCGTGGCCGTTGTCCTGACGAGCGCGGGCTATCCCGGCAGCTACGAGAAGGGCAAGGTCATCACCGGTATCGCCAATGCCGAGGCCATGGAGAACGTGACCGTGTACCACGCGGGCACTGCCGTGGTGGACGGCCAGCTCGTGACCAATGGTGGCCGCGTGCTTGCCGTGACCGCTCTGGGCGACACGTTCGAGAACGCTCGCAACCTTGCCTACGAGGCCTGCGAGAAGATTGATTTTGAGGGCAAGACCCTGCGTCACGACATCGGCCTGCGCGCGCTGCGCGGCCGCGACGCCTGGGATGCCTAAAATCCGAGAGGAATGAGACGGATGGACGAGAAGAACGAAGAGCTCGTGGACGCGCAGATCGTCGAAGAGGACAGCCGCATGTATGGGCACGCCGAGGGCGAGCCTGGTGGCGAGGTCGCTGACGAGCCGGCGCTGGTGCTGGGTGACGACGACCCGCACGATGCCGAGCTGCACGAGAAGATTCTTTCGGAGGAGTGCGCCTGGAAGGGCAAGATTCTCGACGTCCACCGTCTTGAGGTTGAGCTGCCCAACGGTCGCCGCAGCGCCCGCGATATCGTTCGCCATCCGGGTGCGGCGGCTGTTGTGGCACTGACCGAGAGCGGCAAGATCGTACTGGTGCGTCAGTACCGCACCGCCATCGACCGCGTGACGGTCGAGATTCCCGCCGGCAAGCTCGATCCAGGCGAGGACCCGCTCGATTGCGCCAAGCGCGAGCTGCATGAGGAGACGGGCTTTAGGGCTGGTCGCATTCGCTTTTTGACGTCGATTGTCACGTCCTGCGGTTTTTGCGATGAGATCATCCACATCTACTTGGCTACCAAGCTCGAGTTTGATGCGCCCAACCCCGATGATGACGAGTTTGTCAACGTGGACCTGGTGCCGCTGCATGAGCTGATCGACGCCGTACTCGACGGCAAGATCGAAGACGCCAAGACCGTCGTGGGCGCCTTGGCCTGCGACAGCATCGCACACCGCCTTGGGGGCACGGAGCTTTAACGAGTGGGGATAGCCCTGGGACAAGTACTACTGATTGCTTTGTCCCAGGGCCTTACGTTGCTGATATTTCTTTGAGGATCACATGCTGAAGAGGTTTCTTTCGTATTACGAGCCCCAGATGGGGCTTTTTGTTGCTGATACTGTTTGCGCTCTGGTGCTTGCCGCCATTGACCTTGCTTTTCCTATTATTCTGCGTAATTTGACCGGTGGGCTGTTTACTCAGGGTCAGGCTGCCATTATGCAGGCGCTCGGCATGATCGCGGTGGGCTTGGTGCTGATGTATGCCGTCCGCTGCGCCTGCCGTTATTTTGTGAGCTATTGGGGTCACGTGATGGGCGCGCGTATGGAGTCCAAAATGCGCGAGGACCTGTTCGACCAGTATGAGCGCTTTAGCTTTGCGTACTTCGACCGCAACAGCTCGGGCGACATGATGAGCCGCGTGGTCAACGACCTGTTCGATATCTGCGAGGCGGCGCATCACGTACCCGAGTGGATCATCATCTGCGGTATCGAGATTATCGGCTCGTTTGTGATCCTCTTTACCATCGCTCCGGTGCTGGCGCTTGCCATGGCCGTGGTGACGGCGGCGTTTGCGGTCATCATGTTTTGGCAGAACATGCGCATGCGCGAGGTCTTTAGCGACAACCGCAAAAAGATCAGCGGCATCAATGCACAGCTGCAGGATTCGCTGGCGGGCATGCGCGTGGTCAAGAGCTTTGCCAATGAGGAGACCGAACGCTTCAAGTTCCGCGCCTCCAACAATCGCTATCTTTCGTCCAAGGAGAACATGTATCACGCCATGGGCGTCTATACCGCGACGTATGGCCTGCTCTCGGGTGTGCTCTATGTGATCGTGGTGCTGCTGGGCGGCTGGCTGGTCGCCCAGGGACAGCTGCAGGCGGTCGATATGGCGACCTTTGCACTCTATATTTCGCTGTTCTGCACGCCGCTTGAGACGCTCGTCAATTCGGCCGAAACGTATCAGAAGGCTATCGCCGGCTTTAAGCGTATGGACGAGGTGCTCTCGACCGCGCCGGATATCCAGGACAAGCCGGGCGCTACGGATCTGCAGGTGACTGCCGGCGCCGTGGAGTATCACGACGTGTGCTTTAACTACGAGGATGTCGAGCTGGGCGAGGGCGATGCCGACGAGCGTCCCGTTATCGACCATATGGACCTGTCCATCAAGCCCGGGCAGACCATCGCTTTGGTTGGCCCTTCGGGCGGCGGCAAGTCCACGACCTGTTCGCTGCTGCCGCGCTTTTATGACGTGGCTACCGGATCCATTAGCATCGACGGCCAGGACGTGCGTGATGTGACGCAGCAGAGCCTGCGTCGCGCCATCGGCCTGGTGCAGCAGGATGTCTATCTGTTTGACGGTACGATTGGCGAGAACATCGCCTACGGCAAGCCGAGCGCTACGGCGGAAGAGATCGCCGACGCCGCCCGTCGCGCCAATATCGATACCTTTATCGAATCGCTTCCACAGGGCTACGACACCGTGGTGGGCGAGCGCGGCAGCCGTCTTTCGGGCGGACAGAAGCAGCGCGTTGCCATCGCGCGTGTGTTTCTCAAGAATCCCAAAATCTTGATCTTGGACGAGGCGACGAGTGCTTTGGATAACGAGAGCGAGGAGGCGGTGCAGGAGTCGCTCGAAGAGCTGGCACGCGGCCGTACCACAATCATCATCGCCCACCGTCTCTCGACCATTAAACACGCCGATGAGATTGCGACCGTTGAGCATGGTCGCGTTGTGGAGCGTGGCACGCACGAGGAGCTTCTCGCCCGTGGCGGCACCTATGCCCGTTACTATCGAATGCAGTTCGAAGGTGCGCGTGCGCACGAGCTCGACTGATTGATATGACAGGAAGTTTATGGCTGACAAGAACCCTTTGACTCCGGAAGAAGTGACGGAGTTATTCTCCGAAATCGATGCATCCGGCGTCTTGGATCCCACGCTCGCCAAAAAGCGTACCGAGCGCATGCGTGAGAAGGAGGCTGCGGCCAAGCGCGGTGACAAAGCGGCGCTAGCGCAGCTGCGCAGCGAGGACCGCGCGAGCCAGGCAAAACATATCGACCCGCTGTCCGAGGACGATCCTTCGGGCTCGCAGGTGAGCCATACCATTACGAAGACCGCGATGGCCGTGGTCATCGGTATTTTGGTGCTGATCGTGGGCATGCAGATTGGCTACGGCGTGATGCGTCGTCTGAACACCGCCAACCTGTCCGAGAGCGTTTCGGTCGATACCGTTTCGACGGCGCTGAAGGGTGGACTTGAATGGGGCAACGGCTTTACGCAGTTCCCGCTCGACTTTACCGTCGATGAAGCCGATGAGCGTACGGGCACGGTCGAGGTGACGGTGTTGGACACATCGTCTGCCAACGAGCTCGAGCTGCTGTCCAACGGGCAGATTCAGGCCGCGGCGCTTGCGACCAACGCGTTGCTCAACGATAAGATCGACCGCGTGGTGTATAACGTTCACGCCTATATCGACGAGGATAGCAACATTCAGCACGATTCCTTCTTTGGCATGTTCCCCGCGCGGGGCCACCAGAGCGCCATTTTGACGTTCGTGTGGACCAAGAGCTCATCCAACGCCACGAGTATCGACTGGAAGATGCGCATCGTGAGTATGGATGACACCATCGCCGAGCGCATTCAGAAGCAGGTGAACTCGGTGTCGTCGTTGATTGAGGATCCGGTGGTGAGCCAGACCAAGATTGACGAGGAAAAGGCCGAGCGTGACCTGGAGCATCGTCTGCATGGCCGCGAGATTTTCCGCGGCGGCAAGCCCGATCGCACACCGTCCGAACTGCTGGAGCAGGACAAGAAAAAATAAGACGCCATCATCCCGCGTGAGCCACAAGCCCCGCGGGATGATTTTTTTGGGACGGGGATTAAAAA
>CABQSP010000038.1:0-16061 GCA_902466855.1 uncultured Collinsella sp.
TCCTGCGAGCAGAAGATCCAAATGACACGTCGGCGTTGAGCCAACCGGTCTGCGGCGTATAGAACTCTGCCCAGTCGTGCGACCCCACCGAATCGGGCGCAACGTACAGGCCGCTCTGCCAACGGGCAGGCACGCCCGCGATACGGCACATGGTGATAAACGTGAGCGCCATAACGCCGCAATCGCCGCGGAGCGAATGCGCACAGTCGTCGGCAATAGATCCCAAAAGCAAGTACGGCGGCTGATAGCGATAGTCGATATGCTGCGTCAGATAATCATAGATAGCACGAGCGCGATCGAGCGGATCCTCGAGTCCGTCAACAGCACCGGCCGTCAGCTGCTGCAGATACGGCGTGAATGCAATGTGCGGACGGTCCTCAGAAATATCTTCGGGCAACGGCGCGTCCATACACGGATGCGACGGAAGCGCACCCCCATAAATATCGCGATAAGCGGCATTGATTTGATAGCGATAAGTCACCGAGAATGAGCGCTCACTCGAAGAAGACCACGAGGCGGTACGCGCCGAAGCGTTCGCGGGAGCAACAGCACCCTCCGGCGTCATGTCGAGAATCTCGACCTGAGACTGTTGGCGGCAGGTGGCGGCTACGGGAAGCCAAGCGCGAACGGTCTCCCCCTCTAGAGCGCCGGGGACAGACAAGGACGCCTTAAGCGTAATAACGCGAGTCAATCCGTTTTGTGACTCCATCTCCTTGAGCATCTCGTTGCGCAGTGCAATTCCGTCCGTAGGATCGGGACGCATGCCGGGAACCTCTTTGGGATATACGCGAAGCGAATCGAGGAAGTTGTCGAGAACGAACAGCTCGCCATCGATAAAGCGCCAGTCAATACGCTTACGGTCAATCAGATCGTCAAACTGCTCCTCGGTAAACCCAGGCCACTCCTCGCGGATCATCGCAATAGCTCGATCGCGCGACACCGAAAAATGAAGCGGCGTCTCAAGCATGCGATACCGCTCGGCACGAACGCAGGCAGCAAGCGAGGGATCGGGATCTTGGGCAAGTAGGCGGTCGCAAGCCTCAATAGCCTGCGAAAGATACCCCGCGTCCTTTAAACGCAGAATCTCGGGTGGCAAGCCAACATCTAGAAAACGGAAGTCATCATTGCAAACATCAACAGAGCAACCAACAGGACCCTCGTCAATAACCTTCCCATCCGAAGGCAGCACATTAATAACAGCCATACCAAAACTCCAAGTCACTAGAACGCTTGAAGTCCATTGTAGCGAGATAAAAAAGAAAGCCCCAATAAAGGAACTCTCAACACCGATAAACGGTACCTATAAAAAATGAATTCAGCCCAGTAACCCTGTAGCGAGTTAACGAAGGAGGCCCCGTTTCCCCGGAGCTGATTCCGTCGCGCGACTTCTGGCAAAGCCAGTAGCCATCTTAATTCAGACTCGTAACCCTGCGACGTTAAACGAAGGAAGCCCCGTCCCCCGGAACTGTTTCCTTGGCGCGACTTCTGGCGAAGCCAGGTGAGCGCAAAGGAAACAGTGTAGGGGGACGGGGCTTCCGACGGGAAGTTTAGCGACGCTTACGCCTTGTTGACGGAGCCAAACTCCTCCATGAGCTCCTTGGTGCGGGCAACGATGTTGTCGCGACCAGGCTTGAGGAGCTTGCGGGGGTCAAAGCCCTTGCCCTGCTGATCCTTGCCGGCCTCGATGTACTCGCGAACACCCTTGGCGAAGACGAGCTGCAGATCGGTGTTGACGTTGATCTTGGAGATACCCAGGGAGATGGCCTTCTTGATCTGATCCTCGGGGATGCCGGTGCCACCGTGCAGGACGAGGGGCAGGTCGCCGGTCTGAGCCTTGATCTCGCCCAGGCGCTCGAAGGAAAGGCCAGCCCAGTCGGCAGGGTACACGCCGTGGATGTTGCCGATACCGCAGGCGAGGAAGTCGACGCCCAGGTCAGCAATCTGCTTGCACTCAGCAGGATCAGCGAGCTCGCCGCTGGAGGTCACGCCGTCCTCGGTGCCGCCGATGCCGCCGACCTCGGCCTCGATGGACATGCCCTTGGAGTGGGCAAGCTCAACGAGCTCCTTGGTGCGGTCGAGGTTAAGCTGGAAGGTCTCCTCGTGAGAGCCGTCATACATGATGGACGTGAAGCCGGCCTCGATGCACTTGAAGCAGTCCTCGTAAGAACCGTGATCGAGGTGAAGGGCGACGGGAACGGTAACGCCCGTGGCCTCGACGGCAGCCTTGACCATGTCGGCGCAGACCTTGAAACCGCCCATCCACTTAGCGGCACCAGCGGTGCACTGAAGGATCAGCGGAGACTTGGCCTCCTCGGCGGCCTGGAGAATAGCCAGGGTCCACTCGAGGTTGTTGGTGTTGAAGGCACCGAGACCGTACTTGCCGGCCTCGGCCTTCTTGAGCATGTCTGCTGCGTTGACGAGCATAAAAGAAACCTCCTGTAAGGTTGCTCCGATAACGCCTGAGATTTTACCACGACATACCCGAGCATAAACGTTCGTTTGTTCACGAATACCATCCGATTGGACAAATTTTGACCGTTTGCCCCACAGAATCGACCCACTGGGGAAAAAAGCTTGACGATTGAGCGGTCTTCGTGGTTCGAAAGACGGCTTCGAGCCTACATCTGCATAAACGGGTTCTGCATAAGTTCGCGCGCCATCGTGGTCGAATCGCCATGGCCCGTCAAGCAAACGGTATCGGGCGGAAGCGTCTTGGCAAGTTTGGAGAGCGAGCGCATAATCGCCGCCTCGTCACCGCCGGAAAGATCGGTACGACCGTGGCTGCCCGGGAAAAGCGTGTCGCCCACAAAGGCGATGTTCCCCTGCTCGGTCGCGGCGAACAGGACGATGCCGCCCGGCGTATGCCCCGGCGTCTCGATCACCTGCAGGCAGACGTCGCCCACCTCGATTGTATCGCCCTCGGCAAGCAAACGCGTCGGCTCACCCGGATCGGGCGTCTCGATACCCCACATGACACGCTGCTCCTCGATATTTGCGCGAGGTACCGTCACGTCCTTAGCGCACAACTCATATAGTGCACTGTCGCCAACGACAGCTCGAACCCCGGCAACCCCGCCAACATGGTCGGCATGACCGTGCGTGCAGACAGAGCCGAGTACGCGCACCTCGGGATGCGCGGTGCGGATATGCTCCACAAGACGCTCGCCCTCCCACGCCGGATCGACGATTAAGCACTCGTCATTCGAAATCACGGCGTAACTGTTGGTCTGAATCGGGCCGTTGACGAGCGCCTCAATCGAAGCCGCACCTCGGGGTGTCAGGTCCAAAGTCATATCGTCCATGCGCATGCCCTCCTTCTAAAATACGTTCGAGGCACCAAACGATGCCTCGAACGTAACCAATATCTATGATGCTGAGAGGCTCTCGCACCTACACACGGCGCTTGAGCTGAGCTCCGCCTTCGCCGGGCATAAGACGGCGAGCGTCGTAGACCGAATCGACACTGCTGATGGAAGCCAGCAGCGGATCCAGGCCGCTCGCATCCGAAATCTCGACCATAAAGCGCAGAGTCGCAATACCCTCGCGGTTGGTCGAGGTGGCGGCGGAAAGGATATTGCCGCCTGCATCGCCAATGGCAATGGTGACGTCCTTGAGCAGGCCCATGCGGTCCAGGCACTCGACCACGATCTCGACCTGGAAGAGAGTGTCGGCAGCACCATCCCACTCTACGTCAATCATGCGCTCTGGGTGCTCCATAAGACCCTTGACGTTGGGACAGTTGGCGCGATGCACCGAAACGCCACGGCCGCGCGTGATGAAGCCGACGATATCGTCACCCGTCACGGGGTTGCAGCAATGAGCCAGACGGACCAGCAGGCCACTGTTGCTCTCGCCCTTAACGATAATGCCGTTACTTGCGCTCTTGCCACGCTTTTGCGGCTTGCGGTTGGAGCCGCGGGCCGGCTGTTTCACGACCTCGGCGATAGCCTCGGCCTTGGTGAGCTGTTCCTCGGGCTTGGGGTCCAAGATTTGCTCGACCTTATTACCCACAGCGCGCGGGGCAACCTTGCCGGCGCCGACGGCAGCAAACAGGTCCTCGAGCTGCTTGAAGTTAAACTGCTCCGCCACGGCGTTGAGCGCACGCGTGGAGCGCGGCGTGGAGATGCCATACCCGCGCTTGCGCAGGTCCTTGGCCAGCATATCGCGGCCGGCGGCAGCGTCGTCGTCCTTAGTCGCGGCGGCAAAGTAGCGACGGATCTTGGACTTGGCCGAAGGCGTCTTGACGATCTTGAGCCAATCACGCGACGGTTTGGAACTCTTGTTAGTCAGGATTTCAACGCGGTCGCCCGTCTTGATCTCGTGCGTGAGCGGGGCCACAGCACCGTTGATCTTAGCGCCGACGCAGTGGTTTCCCACCTCGGTGTGAACGGCATAGGCAAAGTCGAGCGGCGTGGAGCCGGCACGAAGCGCCATGACCTCGCCCTTGGGCGTAAAGACGAAGATCTCCTGATCGAAGAGGTCGACCTTCAGCGAATGCAGGTATTCCTTGGCGTCGGTGATCTCATCAGACGCAGCCCAATCGAGCGAATGCTTGAGCCAGTTGATCTGGTCGTCCAGACGCTGGGCGTCATTGGTCTTGGAAGCAGACGATCCGCCCGACTTCTTATAGAGCCAGTGGGCGGCAATGCCGTACTCGGCCTGCTCATGCATCTCATAGGTTCGAATCTGAATCTCGAGCGGGCGGGCCGTGGGGCCGATAACCGTCGTATGGAGCGACTGGTAGTTATTGACCTTGGGCATGGCGATATAGTCTTTAAAGCGACCGGGCATGGGGTGCCACAACGTATGCACCGCGCCGAGCGTGGAGTAGCAATCGCGCACCGAATGCGTGATGACGCGCAGTGCCACCAGGTCGTAGATCTCGGAGAATTCCTTGCCCTTGCGCTTCATCTTTTGGTAGATGGACCAATAGTGCTTGGAGCGGCCGTTGATCTGGAAGCCCTCCAGGCCAATGCGGTTGAGCTCGTCGGTGAGCGTCTTGATGGTCTCGGCCAGATAGCGCTCGCGAACCTCGCGTGACTCAGCCACCATGCGCGCGATACGCTGGTAGGCATCGGGCTCCAGGTAGAAGAAGGACAGGTCCTCGAGCTCCCATTTAATAGAGCTCATGCCCAGACGGTCGGCCAGGGGCGCATACACGTCCATGGTCTCGCGAGCCTTAAACAGGCGACGGTCCTCGCGAAGGGCCGCCAGCGTACGCATGTTATGCAGGCGGTCGGCAAGCTTAACGATGATGACGCGGATGTCCTTGGACATGGCGAGGAACATCTTGCGCAGCGTGAGGGCCTGCTTCTCGTCCATGCTGTCGACTTCGATGTTGGTGAGCTTGGTCACGCCATCGACGAGCTCGGCTACCGTATCGCCAAACAGGCCGGACACATCGGCAAGCGAGGTCTCGGTATCCTCGACGGTATCGTGCAGCAGCGCGGCGCACACCACGTCACAGTCCATCTTAAGATCGGCCAGAATGATGGCCACCTCGACGGGATGGTTGATGTACATCTCACCCGAGCGGCGCTTTTGGTTGCAGTGCTTCTCGGCGGCAAAGCAGTAGGCCTGCTCCACCTTAGAGAAGTCCTCCTCATTCATATATTTGAGGCACAGGCGTTCCAGCTTGTCGTAGCTGTCCGCCATAATCTCGGGTGGCAGCTCATCGGCATGCTTATAGTGCTCCATCTCCGAAAACGGCTGGAGGGTGGAATCATGGGCGGTACGGGCTGCGGCATCCATCGAGGTCCCCTTCCCCTAGGCCCGCGGAACGATCGGGCGGTTAACTTTGGCTAGCATATCAGAAGCGCACGAATCGAGCGCCCAACTCCGGAAAGCCGAGAACTCCATGCGCGAGCGCAAGCCCTCCAAATAGCGGATTGACCTGCTCAATTGCACACGGCCGGGGTTTTCTGCCATCGCGATGCGACGGGTGTCGTCAAACCCCGAAACGCGACAGAAACCAAGCTCTTCGAAGATTCCCAGGCCGCTTGCCACCGAGCGCTCGTCAACCGGCGTGCGGGCATCGATGGCGAGGCACATCTGCGCGATGTCGATATCGCTCGCACTAAACGAGTCGTCTCCGGTCTTGCCGCGGTTGGAGCGCCACATGGTCTGCAGCGCGCGATAGAGCGTGACGAGCTCATCGCGCTCGGGCGCGTAGCAGTCGAGCAGGCGCTCGTTAATGCGAGCGTCACGCGACGAATAGAGCAAGTGAATCACGGCAGGTTGGCCGTCGCGACCGGCGCGTCCGCTCATCTGGTTGAACTCAATGCTGCCAAACGGCATGTGGTAGAGCACGACATGGCGAATATCGGGCAGGTTGACGCCCTCACCAAAGGCAGAGGTCGAAACGATGCAGCTGAGGCTGCCGTCTCGAAACGCTTCCTCGACACGGCGACGATCGGAGCGTGCAAGCCCCGCGTTATAGAACGCGATGCGGGTCGCGCAATCGGGCACCCGCTTGCGCAGCGTCTTGGCAAGCGCCACGGACTGGTCGCGCGAGTTGACGTAGATGACGGTCTTCTCCCCCGTCGCCACGATTGACACCAGGCGGTTCTCGCGGCTCGCAAGATCTCGGTCATCCTCGAGCTGCAAGTTCTCGCGCACCGTCTCGTCGACCACCGTGCGGGTAATCGGTAGCACGCGGGCAAGCTCGGCCACAACCGGAGCCGTTGCGGTGGCAGTCGTGGCCAGAACGACCGGGTCGCCCAGGGCCTTGAGGATATCGGGCATGTCGAGATAGGCGCTGCGGTCACCGCCCTTGGCAAGACCGGCATGATGCGCCTCATCGATAACGACAAAACCGATGCGTCCCGAACGCGCAAAGCGGTCGCGGTGAATGGACAGGAACTCGGGCGTCGTGAGCACGATGCCGGTGCGGCCCGAAGCCAAGCCGGCAAACACGTCATCGCGCGCCGCCTCCACGGTCTCGCCGGTCAGCACGCCCACGCCAATGCCGAGCGCGGCCATCGTCGACGAGAGGTGATAGGCCTGGTCGGCAACGAGCGCGCGCAGCGGATAGACAAAGATGCTCGCACGCCCGCGAAGGACCGCCTCGCGCGCGGCATGCACATGGAAGATAAGAGACTTGCCGCGCCCTGTTCCCATAACGGCCAGAACACTTTGGTGATCGGCCAGGGCATCGAGCGCCTCGACCTGCGCACGGTGCGGCTGGTTCGAGCCGATAAAGCTATGAATAAGCGAGCGCGTCAGCTCGGTATAGGAAAGCTGGGCGAGCGTTTGGCGCTTGCGGGACTCCAGACGAAGACCAGCGTCTGCAGGCTCCACGCCGCGGCGAAGCTCACATGCCGGGTCGTCAACGCTGGGCACCGTGGTATCGCGGACCAAGACATCCTTGATCATGAGCTTTGGCTTTACGCGACCCTGCCAATGCTCGGCCACGGCCTCGAACACCAAATCGACGGCGCTATCGCAATTGATGAGCTTATCGATCTGCGGCACGCGGAACATAATGGCCGGCACACTCGCAGCGCCATCGGTCGCCACGAAGCGCATGTGCTCGCCGGTTTTGCCCACCACGGCGCGATCGCACATTGTCACGCCCTCGGCCGCCAACAGCGGCACCTTATTGCCCTGGCCAAACGGCTCAAGGCGGGAGATCTGCTCGATGGTCTCAATATTCAGCTCGGAGAGGTCGACCGTGGCGGCAACCTCGTCGGTGTCCTCAAAGTCCTCGGCGGGAAGCTCGGACAGCACGGCGGAAAGGCGACGACGGAACTCGTCGAGCTTGGACGCCTCGATGGTCACGCCCACCGCACCCGCATGCCCGCCGCGACGAATCAGCAGATCGGAGCAGCGCTCGACAGCGTCGAACAGGTTGACTTTGCCCACCGAGCGACCCGAACCGCGAGCAATACCGTCTTCGATCGAGAACAGCAGCGCCGGCACGTGATAACGGTTGGTCAGACGGCTCGCCACGATACCCTTGACGCCCTCGTGCCAGCCCTCGCCACCCACGACGATTGCGCGACCGCCATCATAGGTCTCCTCGACCTTTGCCATGGCATCGCGCGTGAGCTCCGCCTCGATCTCGCGACGCTGACGGTTGATCTCCTCGAGCTCGGCCGCCAGCGCGCTTGCCTCGATAGGATCGCGGGCAAGCAGCAGGTCGAGCGCCAGCTTGGGATCGGCCATGCGGCCGGCGGCGTTCAAGCGAGGAATGAGCGAAAACGACAGGCCATCGGCCGTAATGCTAGAGAGGTCGGCCTTGGCGAGCGCGGCCAGCGCGATATAGCCGGGGCGGGCGGTCACGCGCATCTGCTGGATGCCCTCGGCGACCAGCGCGCGGTTCTCGGGCGTCAGCGGCATCATGTCGGACACGGTGCCCAGCGCCGCAACCTCGATCAGCGAACGCCAATACGACGGCTTGCCCAGACGCTCGCCCAGGACCTGCGCCAGCTTGAGTGCCACGCCGGCACCGGCAAGCTCACGCGAAGGACCCTCGTCCTCGAGCTTAGGGTCGGTCAGGGGCACGCCCTGCGGCACCTGATCGGAGGGCTCGTGATGGTCCGTGACCACCAAATCGATCCCCAGGCTCTCCAGATAGGAAACCTCTTCCTTGGCGGCAATACCGTTATCGACAGTCACGATCAGCTGGGGGCGAGCGAGCTCGTTAACGCGGTCGAGCGCCGCGCGCGAAAGACCGTAGCCCTCGTCAAAGCGATGCGGAATAAACGGCGTGACATCGGCGCCAAACGTGCGCAGCGCCTCGGTCAACAGGCAGGTCGACGTAATACCGTCAACGTCAAAATCGCCAAAGACCGCGATGTGCTCGTGGTTACGAATAGCACGCTCGACGCGGTCGGCAACGACCGACATGCCCGGGATAATGAGTGGGTCGGCCCAGTCGCGATCGAGTGAAGGCGTCAAAAACAGCTGACCTTCTTCGATGGATGTAATGCCGTGCGCAACCATAATGCGCGCCACCAGCCCGGGTATGCCCAGGCCAGCCGAAAGCTCCTTTTCGAGCTCGGGGTTTTGCTGAGCGACCGCCCAGCGATGCGTCGTCTTAAGCGATGACATAGGCACCCACCCTCGATAGGGGCAGGTCGCCGCGATACCTCTCACGGTTCATAGCGATGAGTCCTCTGTGTATGCCCGCTTCGGCAGGCAGATCTGTTGAACGGATTTATTATACCGTGCAGCGCGGACGCCAATCGCCGCAGCACGCCGCGGTTTCGGTAAACGCTGCCGGTAATAGCCTCGAAATATTCGAGCGTTTCTGACGCACGGACGCATGCGAGCGTCTAGCATATCCATTCAAAACGGATTCACGAGCAAAGGGAGTCACAGAGCATATGAAGCAATGGGTTGGACTGGGCAAATTTCTCGCGGGACACATGCAGGTCATCGTTCCGATTTGCGTGGCGCTCGGCGTGCTCTTTCCCCAGCAGATCGGCGTTCTCAAGCCCATCGTTCCCGCCCTTTTCGCCTTTATGACGTTCCAAGGTGCGCTGAGCAACACCTTCCATCAGGTGGCCGAGGTGCTCCGCCGTCCCCTGCATCTGATTTTGGCGTTAATTGTCTCGGCTGTGCTCATCCCCATCGCGGCGTATGCCATGGGCTCACTGTTCTTTGGTTCCAACCCCAACCTTGTCTGCGGCATCGTGCTCGAGTACAGCGTACCCGTGGCAGTCACTGCCTTTATGTGGATTAGCATGTTCGGCGGCAACGGCCCGCTCGCGCTCACCATTATCCTGACGTCCTCGGTTATCTCGCCTGTGACGATTCCTCTTACGCTCAAGCTCCTGCTGGGCGCCACCGTCTCGATCGATGTGCCGAGCATGATGCAAGACATGGCCTTTATGATCGCCATCCCCGCCGTACTCGGTATCGTCATTAACGAACTCACGCGCGGCTGGGGTCATGAGAAACTCTCCCCCGCGCTCTCGCCCGCCTGCAAGTTCATGATGATGGGGGTCATCGCGTCCAACTCCACCGCCATGAGCGAGTACGTGCTGCACATGAACACGGTGCGCCTTGAAGTCGCCCTCTTTATCCTTTCGTTCGCCATCAGTGGCTTTATCATCGGCATCCTGGTCGCCCGTGCGCTGCATCTGCCGTATAGCGAGACGACTACCATGTGCTTTACCTGCGGCATGCGCAATATCTCTTCGGGCGCCGTCATCGCCACGCAGTATTTTCCCGGCGAGGTCGTATTCCCCGTCATGTGCGGTACGCTGTTTCAACAGGTGCTGGCCTCGATTATCGGACATCTCTTTGAGCGCCTAACCGGCGAGGAGCGCGCCAAACAGCGCAAGCGGGTCAAGGCCGGGCGCGACGCGATGGCACGCTAGACTGTCCGCATTACGCGGGTGTTAACCTTGCTATACGAGCGTTTCCAGATGCGCGCGTAGGCGATCAGCATCGATATCGAGCGTGGTCTCGGCATTGACCTGGGCCAAACGATAGCCCACAAAGTAGGGCGAAACCACCCAACGTGGCAGCGCCTTGGCAATGGTCCGGCCGTCCATGTGGTAGAAGAACAAGTTGTACGACTCCGCGCGACCGCCGTGGTGTTCGTGCAGGATATAGCGCAGGGCCACCTGGGTCGCATCGGCAAACAGGTCTGCTTCGACTTGGTCGCGGGCGTCGTCGCTGGCGGCGATCCCCTGTGGAGCCGAGATGTTGACCTCAAAGAATCCCATGATCGGCTCGGTTGAGATGTTGACCGAGATTCTCCCCCGCCGCCAAACATCGATGCCTTCAAAGTTTGCTGAGGTCAGCGCCGCATAGCCGTCCTCCTGTTCCAAGCCCACAATCTGCATGTGTGGATGGACGAGGCTGCCGCCCGAAAGCGGGCCTTTGTTCTTGTACATGAGCACACTGCGGTACTGTTGGGAATCGATCATCTGCTGCCAACAGCCCAGGGCAAACCTCATCACATGATGCAGCTCATCCGGTTCATAGGTCACCAGGTCGGCGTCGTGATTGGCCGACTCGATCAATACGGTCTGACGGGTGGCCCGCAAGGTCTTGAACTTATTCTCGAGCCAGATGCAGTCACCATCGCGCTGGATGATGTTGGCGAGCCCCTCCGTGTCGCAAAAGGGGCACGCGGTGCCAGGGCGACGATTATCGTCGGGCTTGCTGCTCGCCTGCTGAACGTCAAATACCAGCGCCACGGGTTATACCCCCAGCGGCACGATCTTGGTGCCATGGAGCTCGGAGACGCCTAGCGCCGCCGTGACCGCGTCGCGATTTGCCGTAGTGATGCCGCCGCCGGGAAGGATGGTCAAACGATCGCCCGCATACTCGATTAAACGAGCCAGGTTTTCGAAGTTGTCCTCGATCGGCGTACCGGCAGCACCACCGTGCGTAAGAATGCGCGTGACGCCGCAGTCGGCGAGCGTGTCAATGGCGTCCAGCTGAGCTTCGGGCGAGAGCTGGTCAAATGCCATGTGGAAGGTGATGTCAAGGGACTCGCGCTTGCACTCCTCGGTCGCGCAGCCCGTAGCCATAACGAGGGCGCCGAGGGTGAGTTCGTCGAGCGCCCAGCCGCCGGCACAGGGCTTGCAGCAGCCAAAGACCAGGCCATCGACGCCGGCGCTCACGGCAAGGCCCAGGTCCATCTCCATCATGCGCAGCTCGTCCTGGTTGTAATGAAAGTTGCCACCGCGCGGGCGAATCATGCACATCACTCGCGCGTCGTGCTCGTGAGCGTAGCTGACTGTAGCGCTAATAACGCCGGCGGAAGGCGTGGTGCCACCGACGGCGAGGTTGTCGCACAGCTCGATGCGCCCCGCACCGGCATCAATTGCCGCCGGCACTCGCTCAAAGTTCTCGGCACAAAACTCGTACAGCATAGATAGGCCCCCAAAGACAGCAGATGTTTTCCGACGGGCATTGTCACACATCCCCATGAAGTTGCGGTGGAATAGGGACTGTTTTGGCCTCTTAGACTCCCATTTAGTCCCTATTCCACCGCAACTTAAAAAGGGGGCGCTGACCGGGATAGTCAGTGCCCCTTCGTTGAATGAATTAACCGCCCAGATAGGCCTTACGCACGTTATCGTCGTGCAGGAGTTCTTGGCCCGTGCCGGTCATGGTGATCTTGCCGGTCTCGAGCACGTAGCCGCGCGTGGCGATGGAAAGAGCCATCTGTGCGTTTTGCTCGACCAGAAGCACCGTGGTGCCGGCCTTGTGCAGGTCCTCGACAATCTGGAAGATCTGTTCGATCAGAATCGGCGCCAGGCCCATGGAAGGCTCGTCGAGCATGAGCAGCTTGGGGTTGCTCATAAGGGCGCGGCCCATAACGAGCATCTGCTGCTCGCCGCCCGAAAGGGTGCCGGCGACCTGGCGACGGCGCTCCTTAAGGCGCGGGAACTGCTCGTAGACACGCTCAAGGCCCGGAGCGACCGTGGACTTGAGCTGTGTATAGGCGCCCATCTCAAGGTTCTCCTCGACCGTCATCTGCAAAAAGGCGCGACGGCCCTCGGGGACCTGAGCCAGGCCCTTACCCACCAGCTTATCGGCGGGCGTATGGGTAATGTCCTCGCCCATAAACTTGATGGAGCCGGTCTTGGAACGCAGCAGGCCCGAGACGGTCTTGAGCGTCGTGGACTTGCCGGCACCGTTCGCACCGATCAGAGCAACGATCTCGCCCTCGTTGACGTTAAAGGAGATGTCCTTGATGGCGTGGATGGCGCCGTACCAGACGTTGATGTTGTAGACGGAAAGCATCGGCTCTGCCATTTAGTTCTCCCCCTTATCCTGCTTGCCCAGATATGCCTCGATAACGGCGTCGTTGTTCTGGATTTCCTCGGCCGTGCCCTTGGCGATGACCTTACCAAAGTTGAGCACGCAGATACCCTCGCAAATATTCATGACGAGCGACATGTCGTGCTCGATAAGCATGATGGCAATGCCGAAGGTGTCGCGGATCTTAACGATGTTCTCCATGAGTTCCGCGGTCTCGGACGGGTTCATGCCGGCGGCAGGCTCGTCGAGCAGCAGCAGCTTGGGATTGGTGGCAAGTGCACGGACGATCTCCAGGCGGCGCTGAGCGCCGTAAGGCAGCGAGCCGGCCTGTTCGTTTGCCAGATGTTCCATATCAAAGATAGACAGCAGCTCCATGGCGCGTTCGTGGGCGGCCTTCTCGTGCTTCCAATACGTCGGCAGGCGCAGCACGCCCTCAAAGCCGGAGTAACGCTCCTGGTTGTGCAGGCCAACCTTAACGTTATCCTCCACCGTCATGGTGTTGAACAGGCGAATGTTCTGGAATGTACGGGCAATACCCATGCGGTTGACCTGATAGACCGACTTGCCAGAGGTGTCCTCGCCGTCGAGCAGGATGGTGCCGTGCGTAGGCTGATACACCTTGGTGAGCAGGTTGAAGACCGTGGTCTTGCCGGCACCGTTGGGGCCGATGAGACCGGCGATCTCGGTCTTGCCGATGGTCAGGCTAAAGTCGTCGACTGCCTTAAGACCGCCGAACTCAATGCCCAGGTGGATGCACTCGAGCGCCGGGCGCTCGCCCAGGTCGCGGTCGGGAACGATGGCGCCAGAAGGATACGGAACCATCTTGCCCTTCTTGAACTCAAATTTACTGGGCATCGGCTGCCACCTCCTTCTTGGAAGCAAAGCGGTCCTTGACGCGACCGAAGAACGCCTTGAGCTGCGGGTTGTTGGTAAAAATCATGACCAGGATCAGCACGATGGCGTAGATGAGCATGCGGTAGTCCGAGAACTGACGGAGCAGCTCGGGAAGCACCGTAAGCAACGCCGCCGCGATGACGGAGCCGCGCATATTGCCCAGACCGCCCAGGACCACGAACACCAGGATGAGAATGGACGTGTTGAAGTCGAACTTGGTGGCGGAGAGCTGCGAGAAGTTACCGCCGAAGAGGGCTCCGGCAGCACCGGCGAGGGCAGCGGAAACCACGAAGGCGATCATGCGGTACTCGGTGACGGAGATGCCTACGGACTCGGCTGCAATCTTGTTATCGCGCACGGCCATAATGGCACGGCCGGTACGGCTGCGAACCAGGTTGAGCACGATCACGAGTGCGACCATGACCAGGATGGCACCGGCGAGGAAGGTCGAGTACGTCGACACGCCCGAGGCGCCCTGGGCGCCCTTGATGATGGCGGTGCCGTCCTCGAGCAGGTGCAGGTCGTCGATCGTAGAGTTGCCCGTGATGTTAAAGATCACGTGCAGGCCGCGGGAGTCGACGCCCACAATGAGGCAGGTGACGATCTCTTTGATGATCTCGCCAAAAGCCAGGGTCACGATGGCCAGATAGTCGCCGCTCAGGCGCAGGACCGGGATACCAATCAAGAAGCCCAAGATGGCAGCGGCGATAGCGCCGACCACAATGCTGATGATCAGGCGCACCGGATCGGAGGGAACGGCGCTCTCCAGCGCGACAGCGGTAACGATGCCCGTATAGGCGCCGACGCTCATAAAGCCCGCGTGGCCCAGCGACAAGTCGCCCGCGATGCCGACGACGAGGTTAAGGGAGATGGCCATGACGATATAGGCCGTGATGGGAACCAGCTGACCGGCGATCATGCGCGGAATCATGTGGTTCGACTGCATAAAGAACACGATGGCGAACGCCACAAGGCACATGGCGTACGTAACAAAGTCGTGACGCGTCTGCTTGTCTTTAAGAAACTTCATACCGCTCACCTACACCTTCTCGGGGACGTACTTGCCCAAGAGGCCGGCAGGCTTGACGAGCAGGACGATGATCAGAACACCAAAGACGATGGAGTTGGCAAGGCTCGTGGAAATGTAAGCCTGCGCCATCGCCTCGATGATGCCGATGAGAATGCCACCGACAAAGGCGCCGGGGATGGAGCCGATGCCACCGAAAACGGCGGCGTCGAAGGCCTTGATGCCAGGCATGGCACCCGTCGTGGGCTGCAGCACCGGCGAGTAGGAGCACAGCAGCACGCCGGCGATGGCGGCAAGGGCAGAGCCGATGGCAAACGTCATCGAAATGGTGCGGTTGACGTTGATGCCCATGAGCTGAGCGGCAGCCTTGTCCTCGGACACGGCGCGCATGGCCTTGCCCATCTTGGTCTTACCTGTAAAGAACATCAGGCCGGCCATGATAACCAGGCAGGCGACGATGGTGACGAGCGAGACGGCGCTTACGTTGAACTTGGCCAAGAACTCCGGCACCTGGAAGGTGACGAGCGAAGTGAAGTTCTTGGGCGTGGCGCCCCACAGAAGCTGCGCGGCGTTCTGCAGGAAGTAAGACACGCCGATGGCCGTGATCAGAACGGCCAGCGGGCCTGCTTGACGCAGCGGCTTATAGGCCAGACCCTCGATGAGAACACCGAGAACCGTGCAGGCCACACAAGAGAGAACTACAGATGCCCAGCCCGGGAGGCCGAGATACGACGTGGCGCAGAACGAGACATAGGCACCGACCATGATGACGTCGCCGTGAGCGAAGTTCAGCATCTTGGCGATACCGTAGACCATGGTGTAGCCCAACGCGATGATGGCGTAGACGCTGCCCATGGACAGGCCGTTGACCAGGTATTGGATAAAGACCGTCATGTTCCACATCCCCCTTTCAAATAGGTTTCCAGTTGATGTATGAAACAGGGACGTTACATCGTCCCTAGATACCAAGCAAGCAGGGAAGGCCAAAACCTCCCCTGCTTGGGATCAAAACCGCTCTATGTAAGGCGGCCAATTAGGCCTGTACGTACTTGCCGTCGGTGATGACGTAAGCCGTGGGCTCCTTTTGGACCTGGCCCTTATCGTTCCAGGTGAGCTTGCCGGTCAGACCGTCAACGGTAATCTTGAGCATAGCCTTCGACAGCTTCTCGGCGGCCTCGGTCGGATCGGCGTCGACTCCAAGACCGGCCTCCTTGAGGGCCTCGGCCACCGCGTGCACGCCGTCGTAGGCGTCGGCGGCAAACTGGTCGGGGGTATCGCCGTACTTATCCTTGTAAGCGTTGACGAAGTCGGCGTTCTTCTCGTCGTCGGCGGAGAACGGAGTCATGAGCAGCAGACCCTCAGCAAGAGAGGTGTCGAAGCCCTCAACGCCCAGGATGCCGTCCATGCC
>CABQSP010000039.1:0-15865 GCA_902466855.1 uncultured Collinsella sp.
GATCATCTCGGTAAGCTCGTGGAGCACGCGCAGCTTCACGTCGGACTCCAGCGTGGGGTCGTCGAGAACGGTCTTGGTGACCATGGTGAGCGCCAGGTCGCCACAATTGATGGCAAGCCCCGTGCCCTCGGTAAGGTGCATGCAGGGCTTGCCTCGACGAAGCTGTCCGTTGTCGGCGATGTCGTCGTGGATCAGCGCGCCCGACTGGAAATGTTCGATGGCTGCCGCAGCGCTGCGGGCACTCTCAAAGCTACCGCCCACTGCGGTTGCGGCGAGCATGCAGATAAGCGGGCGGTGGCGCTTGCCGGCGTTGGCCGTAAAAGCCGAGAGCGGCGCGTACAGGTAGCGCTCGATATCGGCAGAGGTCGCCTGTCCGTCAAAGAATGTGGCCAGATAATCGTTGATTTGGCCAAAGTGCTGGGCTAAAAAGCTGGTAAACGGACTGGACACGGGTTCTCGCATTCTTTCTGAGGTTGCATTGGTGCAATATGCAGACAACATATTGCCACATCAGGGCGTTTGGCGCGGCAGTTTTGGCGATTTAGGACAACGGGCGTGCGTTTGATGGAGCGCGCCTAAATCAGCCTAAAATGCTCGAGCGCCGCAACGACACCGTCGTGATCGACGGTGTCGGTCACGTAATCGGCCTTATCCTTGAGATAGTCCGGCGCATTGCCCATGGCGATACCGACATCGACGGCGTTCATCAGCGAGACGTCATTGCTGGCGTCGCCGATGCCGTATACGGTTCCGTGGTGGGGATCGAGGGCGTCGAGTACAGACTGGATGCCCCCGCGCTTCGTGCATTCGCGGGGCGAGATTTCGGTTACCTCGAGTTCGAGCTCGTTAAAGCACAGCAGCGGCTCAAGTGCCTTATCTTGGGCGATGCGGTTGGCGAGCGATGTAGACATCAAGATCTTGTAGACACTGTAATGTTGCAGCTGCGTGACTGCGTCGCCCAGGGTGCGCGCGTATCCGGGAGCATCGGGCGCATCGGCACTCATGCGCACGACGCCGTTGAGGCCCTCAAAGCGGATGACCTCGCCCGATTGCTCAAGGTAGGGGGCAAGACGCTGCAGCATACTGGGCGTCATCGACAGATCGCGAATTGCGTGTCCGTTGATCTCGGCGTAACCGCCCGCAAGACAGACGATGCCGGTCCAAGGCAGCTCAAGAAGTTTGGGGTGGATGCAGCTGAGGGTACGTCCCGTGCAGATAAAGGCCATGTTGCCGTTGGCGACAAACTCGCGGATTGCCTGCGAAACCGCCTCGTTGGGATAGGGGGAGAGGTCCCGCTCGTCTTCGGGAAGGTCTTGGGCGAGCCTGGGGTCTTGCCAGGCGAGCGTTCCGTCGATATCGAAGAAGCAAATATCGCCGCGCTTATGGGCTGCGCTGGCGGCAGGGGAGGCCGAGGTGGTGGGCACAAATTCCGGCTCGAGGCCCATGATCTGGTCAAAATGCTCTTTAACGCGGGGAACGGAGATGCCGATGACCACCTGGGCGGTCTTGCCCGTAATGATGAGGCCCTTGGCGCCCACCGCGACAAACGACGCGTTATCTGCAACGATGGAAGGGTCTGCGACCTCGACGCGCAGGCGCGTGGCGCAGTTGGTTGCGCCCACGATATTGCCAACGCCACCTAAAAGCTGAATTACCCGCTCAGCGAGGACGTGATCTTGATCGGATCGACTATCGACCTCGTCATTGGGGGATTGCTCTTTGGCAAAGTCGCTTCCCGTTAAACAATCGATTGCCGCGCGATTGGCAACATGATCCTCGCGGCCCGGTGTCTTAAGGTCATAGACCAAGATGAGTGCTCGAAAACTAACAAAAAAGATGAGGCTAAAGGCAAGGCCGATACCGAGCGCCAAAAGATAGGCACCGGCATGCGTGCGCATGAGCGGAATAAAGTTGAAGGCTGCCATCTCCATGAGGCCGCCCGAGAAGATGCCGACGATGCCAAAGAGATTCATGGTTGTGGCAAGGCAAGACGATAAGACGGCGTAGAGCAAAAAGAGCCCGGGGTGGGTGAACATAAAGAGAAACTCGAGTGGCTCGGTAACGCCGCAAACCACCGAGGCGATGATGGCGGGAACAAGGATGACCCTGAGGCCGGCGCGGCGCTCGGGTTTTGCGGTGGAGTAGAACGCAGCTGCGATGGCAGGAAGGCCAAAGAGCTTGACCCAGCCGGTGGCGGTAAAACCGGCCCACGGCGCAAGTTCATTAAGGGGGCGCGTGCTATGGGAGAGGATGGGGAGCAAACTGCTCCACGTGGCGTAGATGCCGTCGTTAATGACCAGGTTGTCGTAGTAGATCGGCATGTAGAGCAGGTGGTGCAGGCCAAAGGGCTCGAGTGCTCGTTCTAAAAAGACAAAGATGCCCACGCCAAAGGGACCGACGCCTGCAAGCGCGTGACGCAGCGTATCAGTTACATCGTATACGTAGGGCACGATGGCGGCCGAGATAGCGGCAAGGGCAAACACGGCAAAAAAGCTGATGAGGTAGACCAGCGAGGAGCCCGAGAAGGTGCCGAGCCAATCGGGAACCTTGGCATCGTAGAAGCGGTCATGGATGGCGACGACGGTTGCCGATACCGCCAGCGGGCCGATAATGCCGGTGTCGAGCGTCTTGATGCCGTCGATGACGGTGATACCGCTGGCGGAGGTCAAAGATGACGGGTACTCAAGTCCAAGGTTGTCTCCGCTCAGCTTAATGATCTCGCTCAAAAAGAAGCAGTAGGCAAAATAGGCGACGAGAGCCTCGAGGCAGCAACGAGCCGGTTGTTTTTGGGCAAGACCGATGGGCAGCGCTACGGCAAAAAGGAGCGGGAGGCGTTTAAAGACCGTCCACGAGCCGCGCTGGATGATGGCCCAGAAAACGTACCAAGGGGTTCCGTATACGGCGAGATCGCCGACGATGTCCGCAGACGTTGCGAGGGCGGAGACGCCGACCATAAGGCCCGATATGGAAAACAGCATGGCGGGCGCGAACATTGCCCCGCCAAAGCGTTGGATTTTTTGCAGCATGTTCTGCCTTCCGAATATCGAGGCGCGTTGCGCGTGGGGAAACGTTTAAACAATGGATTCATTGTAGAGGACCAGACGATTGTCGTACCGGCAGTTTTGAGCGAAACCGATTTGGGCATGACAGAAACCGTCAACGGTTAAATCCTGTCGCTTTACCGATATTCGGTTTAAACAACTTTGAGAAATGCTATCGTGCCTAGCCGGAAATGAATAATGTAGAGGTGAAACAATGCCAAAAGCGATATACGAAGGAATCTACCGAGAAATACGCTCGCGCATCATTAATGGGACCTATGCGTTTCAGGAGATGCTGCCAACCGAAGCCGAGCTGACCGCGGAGTTCGGATGCACTCGCAATACCGTCCGTCGCGCCTTGAGCATGCTGGCCGACCAGATGTTTGTGCAGCCTATACACGGCAAGGGCGTGCGCGTTATTTGGCTTAAGGGCGAAACCGACATGTTGGGCGCACTCGAAGAGGTTGAGTCGTTTGGCGAGTTTGCAAAGCGCAACAATGCCGTTGCATCGACGGACGTTAAGTCTTTCGAACATCTGATTTGCACCGAGCAGCTCTCTCGTCGCCTGGGCTTTAAGGTGGGCGAGGAGTTGATTCGCGTAGTGCGTGTCCGAAGCCTCAACGGCAACGCGCGCCAAGTGGACCATGGCTATTTTTTGGCGTCGATCGCCAAGGGCCTGACTCCCGAGATCGCGGCAGATTCTATTTACGGCTATCTGGAGCACAAGCGCGGTGTCAAAGTGATGGCGAGCCGTCGTACGGTGAGTGTCGAGCTCGCCAACGATGAGGACTGCAGCTATCTTGACCTCGGCAAATACAACTGCGTTGCCGTCATGGAGAGTCAGTCGTACACCTCGGATGGCATCTTGTTTGAGGTGACGCACACTCGCACACACCCCGAGATCTTCCATTACCGCGTCAATTCCAAGCGATAGCCGGCTAGCTCGCAGCCTGACGAGACTCATGGCCTCAAAGAGAAAACGCCCGGTCAAACCGACGGTACATCGGCTTGACCGGGCGTTTTCTCTGCATTAGATAACAAATAATTGTTTATACAAAACTTGTCAAGTATCAAGTTGAAATTACCGTTCACCGAAGTTTTTCTACCGCTCTAGTAATACTTGTTCAAACAACTAGCCAAATAGCGTATCGTTCAAATCAGCAAAAGGGGCAAAGTCCCCGAGCCAATCTCCGAAGGCGGCGGCAAAGGGTGCCGCCACGGTGTGAAAGGGTGGATTGTAATGAAGAACGAAATGAGCAGAAGGCAGTTCCTGGGCTTTGCTGGTTCCGCGGCTGCAGTTCTTGGTCTGGGCCTCGTGGGTTGCGGTGGTTCTGCCGGCTCCGGCTCCTCTGCTTCTGGTGACGCTGCCGAGGTCTACTTCCTCCAATTCAAGCCCGAGGTCGACAAGGAGTGGAAGGAGATCGCCAAGGCCTATAAGAAGGAGAAGGGCGTCGAGGTCAAGATCGTGACCGCCGCTTCCAACACCTACGAGGAGAAGCTTAAGTCCGAGATGTCCAAGAGCTCCGCTCCGACCCTGTTCCAGGTCAACGGCCCCACCGGTCTTAAGAACTGGAAGGATTACTGCGCCGACCTGTCCGATACCAAGCTCCGCGGTGAGCTCATTGACGACTCCCTGGCTCTGCAGTCCGACGGCAAGGATGTGTGCATCGACTGGGTCCAGGAGAGCTTCGGCATCATCTACAACAAGCAGCTGCTCGAGAAGGCTGGCTACAAGGCCGAGGACATCAACTCCTTCGACAAGCTGAAGGCTTGTGCCGACGACATCCAGGCCCGCAAGGACGAGCTCGGCATTGAGGGCGCCTTCACTTCTGCTGGCATGGATGACTCCTCCAGCTGGCGCTACACCACCCACCTCGCCAACCTCCCGCTCTACTACGAGTTCGAGAAGGAGCACAACCAGGAGGACGACGAGATCAAGGGCGAGTATCTCGACAACTTCAAGCAGATTTTCGACCTGTACATCACCGACTCCACCTGTGATCCTTCGCAGCTTGCCTCCAAGACCGGCGACGACGCCACCAACGAGTTCGCAACCGGCAAGGCCGTCTTCTATCAGAACGGCTCTTGGGCCTACGCTGATCTCACCAAGGCCGGCATGACCGACGATCAGATTGGCATGATGCCCATCTACATCGGTGTTGACGGCGAGGAGAACCAGGGCCTGTGCTCCGGCGGCGAGAACTACTGGTGCGTCAGCTCCCAGGCTTCCGAGGATGCCCAGAAGGCCACCGAGGACTTCATGTATTGGTGCGTCACTTCTGACACCGCCACCAGCATCATCGCTGACAAGATGGGTCTGACCGCCCCGTTCAAGAGCGCCAAGGAAACCACCAACGTCTTCTCGCAGCAGGCCGTTGCCATGGCCAAGGACGGCAAGAAGACCGTCGCTTGGGACTTCGTCTACATTCCCTCCGAGGAGTGGAAGAAGAACCTCAAGCAGGCTCTGATTGCCTATGCTGCCGACAACAGCAAGTGGGACGGCGTCAAGAACGCCTTCGTCGATGGCTGGAAGACCGAGAAGGCCGCTTCCGAGTAAGCAGTTGCTGCCCAAGCTATCTGATTAGCGACAGGGGGCGGGCAGACGTTGGTTTGCCCGCCCCCTGCATATTGAAAGGACCCTTCTATGGGCAAAGCACTCAAGCGCTGGTGGCCGCTCTTTATGCTGCCCACGTGCCTGGCGTTTATGATCGGGTTCGTGATCCCTTTTATCCAGGGCTTCTATCTCTCGTTCTGCCAGTTTATTATCATTAGTAACGCGCACTTTGTCGGTATCGAGAACTACGTGCGCGCGCTGTCCGATCCGCAGTTCTCCACGTCGTTCTTCTTTACCGTGGCGTTTGCCTTCCTGTCGACGGTGCTCATCAACGTGATTGCCCTCGCCATCGCGCAGGCGCTCACCCGTAAGGCGCTCAAGGGCACCAACATCTTCCGTACGATCTTCTTTATGCCTAACCTGATCGGCGGCATCGTGCTGGGCTACATTTGGCAGATTCTGATCAACTGCCTGCTCTCCAACGTGGGCGCCCAGCTCATCGCCCTTAACTCTGCTGCTGGCTTCTGGGGCCTTATCATCCTGACCCTGTGGCAGCAGGTCGGCTACATGATGATCATCTACATCGCTGGTCTGCAGTCTATTCCGTCCGACTACATCGAGGCCGCCAAGGTCGACGGTGCCACGGCATGGCAGACGTTTTGGAAGGTTAAGATCCCTAACCTGATGCCGACCATCACCATCTGCCTGTTCCTGTCCATCACCAACGGCTTTAAGCTGTTCGACCAGAACCTCGCCCTTACCGGTGGTGCCCCCGCGCACTCCACCGAGATGCTCGCCCTGAACATCTACAACACGTTCTACTCGCGTGCTGGCATCGCATGGCAGGGCATTGGCCAGGCCAAGGCAGTCATCTTCTGCATCCTGGTCGTCGCTATTTCTATGATCCAGCTTAAGGCCACGAGGTCCAAGGAGGTGCAGCAGTAATGAAACGCGATAAGGCCATTAACCGCGCGCTCTCGATTTTCTTTACGATTCTGTCGCTCGCATGGATCTACCCCGTGTTCATGATTGCGCTCAATTCCTTTAAGAAAGCGACCGCAATCAGCACCACCACGGCATTCGATCTGCTCACGCCCGAGACGTTCAACGGCCTCGCAAACTACATGCACGCCCTTAACGAGCAGGGCTTTGCCTCGGCATTTATGTACTCGCTCATCATCACGGTCACGTCGGTCGTGCTGATCTTGGTGTGCTGCTCCATGTGCGCTTGGTACGTGGTTCGTGTCAACAGCAAGATCTCGAACTTCTTCTATTATCTGTTCGTGTTCTCGATGGTCGTGCCCTTCCAGATGCTCATGTTCACGCTGTCCAATTTGGCGGACCGCATCGGCTTCAACACGCCGTTCAACATCTGCTTTATCTACCTTGGCTTTGGCGCGGGCCTGGCGGTCTTTATGTTCGCCGGCTTTGTAAAGAACATCCCGCTCGAGATCGAGGAGGCGGCCATGATTGATGGCTGCAACCCGGTCCAGGTGTTCTTTAAGATCGTCCTTCCCATCATGAAGCCCACCTATCTTTCGGTCGGCATCCTCGAGACCATGTGGGTCTGGAACGACTACCTGCTGCCCTACCTTACGCTCGACTCCACCAAGTACAAGACCATTCCTATCTTGATCCAGTACTTCCGCGGCGGCTACGGCCACGTCGAGCTCGGCCCCATGATGGCCTGCATCATGATGGTCGTTGTCCCCATCGTCGTCATGTACATCCTCTGCCAGAAGTACATCATCGACGGCGTGGTGGCAGGTGCCGTCAAGGGCTGATGCCGTAACTGTTTTGCAAGTTTCTGCGGCGCCCTCAACATGGTGCCGCATATCGAAAGGTAAAGACATGGCCGAGATCGTTCTCAAACATGTTCAGAAGGTGTATCCCAACAACGAGTCCAAAAAGAAGGGCTTCTTTGGCAAAAAGAAGAAGACCGAGGAGAAGAAGCACAACCTCAAGGTTACCGAGGACGGTGTGCTCGCTGTAGAGGACTTCAACCTCACCGTTCACGACCAGGAGTTCGTCGTCCTCGTTGGCCCGTCTGGCTGCGGTAAGTCCACGACGATGCGCATGGTTGCTGGCCTGGAGGACATCACCTCGGGTGACGTGTTCATCGACGGCAAGCGCGTCAACGACGTCGCTCCCAAGGACCGCGACATCGCCATGGTGTTCCAGAGCTACGCTCTGTACCCCAACATGACGGTGTACGAGAACATGGCGTTTACGCTTGAGCTCAAGAAGGTCCCCAAGGACGAGATCGACCGCAAGGTTCGCTCCGCTGCCGAGATCTTGGGTATCACCGAGTACCTCGACCGTAAGCCCAAGGCGCTTTCGGGCGGCCAGCGCCAGCGTGTCGCTATCGGCCGCGCCATCGTGCGTGATCCTAAGGTCTTCCTGATGGACGAGCCGCTGTCCAACCTGGACGCCAAGCTGCGTAACCAGATGCGTGCCGAGCTCATCAAGCTGCGCCACGAGATCAAGGGCACGTTCATTTATGTTACTCACGACCAGACCGAGGCTATGACCCTTGGCGACCGTATCGTGGTCATGAAGGACGGCGTCGTCCAGCAGATCGCCACGCCGCAGGAGGTCTTCAACCATCCCGCGAACATCTTCGTCGCCGGCTTCATCGGCGTGCCGCAGATGAACTTCTTCGATGCCCAGCTGGTGCGCTCGGGCAACGGCTTTACCGTCAAGACCGAGGATATGAACGTGGCGCTCGCCCCCGAGACTTGCGCTCAGCTTGCCCTCAACTGGGACGGCGGCGACGTGAAGGAGATTACGGCCGGCGTGCGCCCCGAGCAGATTCTGCTTGCCGACGAGGACGAGGAGGGCGCGCTCCAGGGTACCGTCGAGGTGACCGAGCTCATGGGCTCGACCGAGCATGTCCACGTGACCGCTCCCGACGGCCAGTTTGTCCTGATTATCCCCGTCGTCGACCTCGAGGCCAAGGGCGCGCTCAAGGCTGGCGACACCATCTGGTTCAAGTTCGAGAAGAACGCGACCCACCTCTTCGATAAGGTCTCTGGCAAGAACCTTATCTAGGCCCGGTGCATCCAGGCCCTCCCTTTGGGCGACTGCGGTATTGCCATTCTTTTGCCGCGGTCACATATAAGGCTCCCCTCCCGTCCACTGGGCGAGAGGGGAGCCTTTCTTTGTGTCGGGGCTGTCTGACCGGTCGTTTGTCTCGATCTGTAACGGGTGAGGCTGATTTCGGACGTTAGATGTTACAGATCGAGACGGTTCCGCTGAGCTAACCATTTCATCTAAATCTGTAACACCAAAGGTGAATTTCAGCTGCTAGATGTTACAGATTGAGATAAACCCAAGGGGAGGGGCTGGTATGTCTCAATCTGTAACAGCTGGGACCGTTTTACCGAGTAGCTGTTACAGAT
Source organism: uncultured Collinsella sp. (assembly GCA_902466855.1). Classification (GTDB taxonomy): domain Bacteria; phylum Actinomycetota; class Coriobacteriia; order Coriobacteriales; family Coriobacteriaceae; genus Collinsella. Next base: position 8,997 of record CABQSP010000039.1, read on the forward strand.
CGAGATTGTTTGGCCGAGTTGGGTCGCAGGGTAACGTGCGGGCACAAAAAACGGAGCCGTGTTGCCACGACTCCGTTTCTCAAGAGGATGGGTAAGGGAAGTGAAATTAGCTCAGGTGCCAAATCTCGTCGTTGTACTGGGAGATGGTGCGGTCGGACGAGAAGGTGCCGGCGTTGGCGATATTGATGAGCGCCTTGCGCATCCAGGCGTCCTGGTCCTCATAGTCGGCCAGCACGCGCTCCTTGGTCTGGATGTACTCCTCAATGTCGAGCAGGGCCATAAACCAGTCCTTGCCCTTAATGTCGTCGTGCAGGCGCTGCAGGCGCTCGGCATTGCCGGTCGCCATAAAGGCCGGGTTGGTGATGAAGTCCACCAGCAGTTTAATGCCGGGCTTGCGGTAGAGCACACCGGCGTCATAGGTGCCGTTGGCATAGAGCTGCTCGACTTGTTTGGAAGAGGCGCCAAAGGTATAGATGTTCTCGTCGCCCACGAGCTCGGCAATCTCCACGTTGGCGCCGTCGAGCGTGCACAGGGTTAGGGCGCCGTTGAGCATGAACTTCATGTTGGATGTGCCGCTCGCCTCTTTGGAGGCCAGGCTAATCTGCTCGGAGATGTCAGCGGCGGGGATCACGCGCTCGGCGGCGGTGACGTTGTAGTTCTCGATCATGACAACCTGCAGGTAGGGAGCCACGTCGGGGTCGTTTGCAATCCACTGCGACAGCGTCAAGATCAGATGGATGATGTCCTGCGCGATAGTGTAGGCAGGCGCCGCCTTGCCGCCAAAGATGATGGTGACGGGGTGCTTAGGTCTGTTGCCGTTCTTGATATCGAGGTACTTCCAGATGATGTAGAGCGCGAGCATCTGCTGGCGCTTGTACTCGTGGATGCGCTTGACCTGGACGTCGATGATGGCGTTGGAGGGAATGGTCACGCCCTGCTCGAGCGCCATGAACTGGCGCATGATGGTCTTGGCCTCGACCTTGGTGGCGGCCAGGCGCTCAAGAACGTCCTTGTCGTCGGCGAACTTGGCGAGTTTGCTCAGATCGCCGGTGCTGCGCCAGTCGGTGCCGATCACATCGTCGAGCAGGCTAGCGAGCGCGGGGTTGGCCCCATGGATCCAGCGGCGGAAGGTGATGCCGTTGGTCTTGTTGGAGAACTTCTTGGGATAGATCTCGTAGAACGGATGAAGCTCGGTGTCCTCCAGGATCTTGGTGTGGAGGGCGGCTACGCCGTTGATGGAGAAGCCAAAGTGGATGTCCATGTGGGCCATGTGGACGGTGTCGTGCTCGTCGATGATGGCGACGCGCGGGTCATCGTGCTCGGCCTTCGCGATCTCATCGAGCTTGACGATAATGTCGGCGATGGCAGGGGAGACCTTCTGCAGGCTGGCGAGCGGCCACTTCTCGAGCGCCTCGGCAAGAATCGTGTGATTAGTGTAGGCGACCATGGAGCGTACGATGGTCACGGCCTCGTCAAACTCGATGTCATGCTCGGTGGTGAGCAAGCGAATGAGCTCGGGGATGACCATGGTGGGGTGCGTGTCGTTAATTTGGACCACGGCGTAGTCGGCCAGATCGTGCAGGTTGCTGCCGCGCTCGATGGCCTCGTCGATCAGGAGCTGGGCGGCGTTGCTCACCATGAAGTATTCCTGGTAGATGCGAAGCAGGCGGCCCTGCTCGTCGGAATCGTCGGGGTAGAGGAACAGGGTGAGGTTCTTGGCGATCTCGGTCTTATCGAAGTCGATGGAGCTGCCGGGGACCAGGCCGTCGTCGACGCTCGCCAGGTCGAACAGGCGCAGGCGGTTCTTGGTGGGCTGGCCGTAACCGGGCACATCGATGTTGACGAGCTTGGAAGTAACGGCAAAATCGCCGAACTCGACGGTGTAGGAGCGGTCATCGTCGACTAGGATGTCCTGCTCACCGAGCCACTCGTCGGGGACGGCCTTCTGCTGGTTGTCGACAAAGCGCTGACGGAACAGACCGTAGTGATAGTTGAGGCCCACGCCATCGCCGGTCAAGCCCAGCGTGGCGATGGAATCCAGGAAGCATGCGGCCAAGCGGCCCAGGCCGCCGTTGCCGAGTGACGGCTCGACCTCGAATTCCTCGATCTTGTTGAGGTCGTGACCTGCGGCGGTGAGCTGGTCCTTAACCTCGTCGTAGATGCCGAGGTCGATCATGTTGTTGATGAGCAGCTTGCCGATCAAAAATTCGGCGGAAATGTAATAGAGCTTTTTCTTGCCGTTGTTGAGCGGACGGGCGGCGGAGCGCTCCTGCACGAGTTTGACCAGCAGCTTGTAAATGCGACGGTCGTCGAGCTGCTCGAGCGAGGTGCCAAAAGACTGCTCGGCAAGTTCCATGAGGTTAATTCGGGGCATGTTTTCTCCTGTGATGGGTTGTTTCATGTCTGCAATTCATAAGAAGCCCGCGCGAGGGGATTGGGGTGGCCTCGCGCGGGAAAAGCAAGCGCGTCCGCACGGTGGGGAGGGGTCGGGCGCGGTAGCTCCTATTGAGGAAGCTCGATTTCGGCTTCCGACGGGATGCGGAAGTAGGTCTCGGTCCAGTCGGTGAGTTTGTGCTCGAGCTCGCGGGTGATGGCGCCGTCGAGCATGCGCCAGGTCCAGTTGCCGCCCAGCGTGGCAGGGGTGTTGATGCGCGCCTCGTTGCCCAAGTTGAGCAGGTCCTGCATGGTGTAGATGCACGTGTCGCTCACGCTGGCGGCGATGGTGCGGTTGAGTGCATCTGCCATGGGTTCGCCGGCTTGCTGATGGGTGTACAGGGCTGCCTGCTCGCGTTGACGCGGGGTGGCCGTTCCCTCAAACCAACCGCGCGCCGTCTCGTTGTCGTGGGTGCCCACATAGGCGACGGTGTTGGCGATGTAGTTATGCGGCAGGTAGTACGAGTTGGTGCCCTCAAAGGCAAACTGCAGGATCTTCATGCCGGGGAAGCCCGAGTTGTCGCGCATGTCGATGACGCCGGGGGTGAGGAAGCCCAGGTCCTCGGCGATGATGGGCAGCGTGCCGAGCTTTTCCTCGAGCGTCTTGAAGAACTTGAGGCCGGGACCCTGCGTCCACGAACCGTAGGACGAATCGGGCGAGGAGAACGGCACCTCCCAATAGGCCTCGAAGCCGCGGAAGTGATCCAGGCGGATGACGTCGTACATGTCGAGGGCGGCGCGAATGCGGCCCTCCCACCAGGAGAAGCCGTCGGACTCCATGGCGTCCCAGTCGTAGATGGGGTTGCCCCAGTACTGGCCGGTGGCCGAGAACTGGTCGGGCGGCGTGCCGGCGACGCTCACGGGATTGCCGGCGGCGTCGATCTTAAAGAGCTCAGGCGTCGCCCACATCTCGACGGAGTCACGCGAGACATAGATGGGCAGGTCGCCGATGATGAGAATGTCGCGCTCGTTGGCATAGGCCTTGAGGCGGCTCCACTGGCGATCGAAGAAGTACTGCGTCATCTGGTGGTAGAGCATACGCGCCGGATGGTCGGCGCAGACCTTGGCAGAAGTCTCGCCGCGGGTGCGGAGCTCTGCGGGCCACTCCCAAAACGCCTTGAGACCGCACTCCTCTTTGACGGTCATGAACTCACAGTAGGGGATGAGCCAGTCCTCGTTGGCCTGGATAAAGTCATCGAAATCGGCCGGCTTGTCGGCAGCAAAGCGCTCAGCGGCGCGGTCGAGAATCTGACGGCGGCCGCCAAAGATAGCACCGTAGTCGACATTGCTGGGGTCGGATCCCAGATACACGCCATCGATATCGCGCTGCTCCAGATACCCTGCCTCGATAAGCTCGGCAAAGTCGATAAAGTTGGGGTTGCCTGCGCGGGCCGAGAACGACTGATAGGGCGAATCGCCATAGCTGGTCGTCGTAAGGGGCAGAATCTGCCAGTAATGTTGTTTGCACGAGGCGAGAAAATCGACGAAGTCGTAGGCATTCCAGCCAAAGCCGCCGATTCCGTATGGTCCGGGCAGAGATGAGACGGGCATGAGGACGCCGCTTGCACGCTCCATGAATGCGCTCACCAACCTTCTTGTTGTGGGGTCGGACTGCCGATGGGGGTGCAGTCCGCCTCCGATGTTCTGATTCGATACGCCTATTGTAAAACATGTTGTTTAAACATGTACAGGCAAGATAAAAAAGTTGGTCGATTTTCGGCGAATGGTTACATGCCATGAAAAAGCCCCGACCTCACAACGTGAGATCGGGGCAAGAGCGGTATGTAGGTTTTTTTGCTACTCGGCGTCGGCGAAGCCGTTGGGGTTGTGGCTCTGCCAGTTCCAGCTATCGCGGCACATGTCCGCGATGTCGTACTGGGCCTTCCAGCCCATCATGCGCTCGGCCTTGGAGGCATCGCACCAGTTGGCAGCGATGTCGCCGGCGCGGCGCTCGCGGATCACGTAGGGCAGCTCCTTGCCACAAGCCTTGGAGAAGGCGGCGACGACCTCGAGTACCGAGGTGCCGGTGCCGGTGCCCAAGTTAAAGATCTCGACGCCGGTCTTGCCGTTCATCCAGTTGAGGGCGGCCACGTGACCAGATGCCAGATCGCACACGTGGATGTAATCGCGCACGCCGGTGCCGTCGGGGGTGGGGTAGTCGTTGCCAAAGACCTGAACGGCCTCGAGCTTGCCCACGGCGACCTGGGCGACATAGGGCACCAGGTTGTTGGGGATGCCCTTGGGATCCTCGCCGATCAGGCCCGACGGATGGGCGCCGATGGGGTTGAAGTAACGGAGCAGCACGACGTCCCACTCGGGGTCGGCGGTGTGGACGTCCATAAGGATCTGCTCGATCATCCACTTGGTCCAACCATAGGGGTTGGTCGCGGGCTTCTTAGGATCCTCCTCGGTGACGGGCGGGTTGTCCGGGTCGCCGTAGACGGTCGAGGAGCTCGAGAAGATGATGGACTTGCAGCCATGGTTGCGCATGACGTCGATGAGCACCAGGGTGTTCTCGATGTTGTTGTGGTAGTACTCGACGGGCTTGCTCACCGACTCGCCGACGGCCTTAAAGCCGGCAAAGTGGATGACGCGGTCGATCTGATGGGTATCGAAGATCTTGTTCATCGCATCGCGGTCGAGCACGTTGGCCTCGTAGAAGGTGAGGTTCTTGGCGGCCTCGTCGCCCACGATGGTCTTGACGCGGTCGACGGCGACGGCGCTGGAGTTGGAGAGATCATCGACGATGACGACCTGGTAGCCACCCTCGAGCAGCTGAACGACGGTGTGCGAGCCGATAAAGCCGGCGCCACCGGTAACGAGGACACAGGTGTCTTTGGGGTCGAGTGCTTTGGACATGTAGTCTCCTATCGAATCAGGAACACTTCTTCAGGGGAGTATAGCGCAGGCAGGGACGCCCAAATCGTGCGCTGTAGGAAAAGCAGAGGATTGTGCTAACGTACTCATAGAAGAGCTTGCGTACGCATAACCTGATCTTTGGCATTTGCTTACGAGCCGCTGACCTTGCAGTTTCCTGCCGTTCGTGGAAATCGTTGGGACGCGCCATATGTACGCTAATATGTATGAGTTGAGCGACATATAAATAAGCATGTAACGGAGTACATATGTCACCAAACAGCGATTCCATCCTTTCCCAGGAGCTCTCGCGCCGCACTGCCCTCAAGGCCCTGTTCGGCGCCGCTTCTGCGGCAGTTCTTTTTGGCCTGCCCGCTCGCGCCCATGCGGCGGAGGCTTCCAAAGAAACCACCGATAAACTGAATGCCGCCCAGGCCCAGCTCGACGAGGTTCAGGCCCAGCTCGACAGCATCGCAAATGAGTATGCGGCGCTGGCCAACAAGAATGCCCAGACCCTCAACGACATCGAGAATGTCCAGGGCAAGATTGACGACACGCAGGCCCAGATCGATGAAAAGAAGGCCGAGCTCAAGAAGAAGCGCAACGACCTTTCCGATCGCGTGGCCGCCAGCTACAAGTCCGGCGGCACGAACATCCTGTCGCTGCTGCTGGCCTCTGGCTCGTTTGAGGAACTCGTCGCCAACGCGCATTACGTTGAGAAGATCAACAAGAGCGACCGCGACGCCATCGAGGACATTCAGACCATCCAGGAAGAGCTCGATGCGCAAAAGACCGAGCTCGAGTCGCAGAAGGCCGACTTAGAGAAGCTCAAGGACCAGCAGACTGCCCAGATGCAGGACATGCAGGCCAAGCAGCAAGAAGTCCAGACCGTGCTGAACGGTCTTTCCGACGACGTCAAGGAGCTCATGGCTCAGCGCGATTCCGAGATCCTCGCTGCTGCCCAGGCTGAGGAAGCCGCTAGGAAGGCTGCCGCTGCCGCGGCTGCCGCGAACAAGAACAATTCCTACTCGGGTGGTTCGAGCTCGGGTGGTGGATCGTACGCGCCCGGAACTCCGCAGCAGAATGCCGGCTCGGGCAAGCAGCAGGCTGTCGTCAACGCGTGCTACTCCACGCCTTCGCCGGGTCAGAACTGGTGCGCGGCGTGGGTCACCAATGTCTTCCGTAACGCCGGCGTTGGCTACTTTGGAGGCAATGCGTGCGACATGTTTAACGCCTGGTGCTATAGCTCCGACCGCTCGGCGCTGCAGGTGGGCATGATCGTGGCCGATTCCTCGCACAGCGGCACGGGTGCTCCGGGCCTTATCTACGGTCATGTGGGTATCTACGTTGGCGGCGGCATCGTTATGAGCAATGAGGGAGCCATTACGTCTAAGTCGCTCGATTCGTTTATTAGCTTCTATGGCACTGGCTCTGGCGTGCGTTGGGGCTGGCTTGGCGGTATTGCGCTGTCGTAGCTGCGGTTTGAAGTAAGTTGGTCCGGGACCGCGGGCGAGGCATAAGGTTGCCTGCTCTACAGTCCTGCGCAAGACGAAGGCCACATTAAGTGGCCTTCTTTGCGT
>CABQSP010000040.1:0-15852 GCA_902466855.1 uncultured Collinsella sp.
CCCCGGCGAGCGCTTCGCGCTCGTGGGCCCCAACGGCGCCGGCAAAACCACCATGCTCAAAATCATCATGGGCATCGACAGTCCCGATGCCGGCCAGGTCCAGTACGCCAAGGACTGCCAGGTAGGCTACCTAGAGCAAGAAACCAACCTGGAGCAAAAGAACACCACCATCCTCGCTGAGGTCATGGCCGCTGCCAAGGAAATCCGCCGCATGGGCGAGCGCGCCAACGAGCTGCAGGCTCAGATCACCGAGCTCTCCGAACAGGGAAAGGACGTCGACGCACTCCTCAACGAGTACGGCCAGGTCCAGGACCGCTTTGAGCATCTGGGCGGCTACGAGCTCGAGAGCAACGCCCGCAAGATCCTGTCCGGTCTGGGCTTTAAGGTCACCGACTTTGAGCGCCCGTGCTCCGAGTTCTCGGGCGGCTGGCAGATGCGCATCGCGCTCGCCAAGCTCTTCCTGCGCCACCCCGACCTGCTGCTTCTGGACGAGCCCACTAACCACCTGGACCTCGAGAGCGTCCAGTGGCTGCGCGGCTTTATCGCAAACTACGACGGTGCCGTGCTTATCGTCAGCCACGACCGTGCCTTCATGGACGCCTGCGTCGACCACGTCGCCGCTCTCGAAAACCGTCGCGTGACCACCTACACCGGCAACTACAGCAGCTACCTCAAGCAGCGCGAGGACAACCTGGAACAGATGCGCGCCAAGCGCGCTGCCCAGGAGCGCGACATCGCCCACATGCAGGTCTTTGTCGACAAGTTCCGCTACAAGCCCACCAAAGCTGCCCAGGCACAGGAGCGCATCCGCAAGATCGAGCAGATCAAAAAGGAGCTTGTCATCCTGCCCGAGGGTCACAAGCACATCGACTTTAAGTTCCCCGACCCGCCGCGCTCCGGCGACATGGTCGTAGGGCTCGAGAGCGTGTCCAAGTCCTACGGCGACAAGCACATCTACAGTGACATCGATCTCAAGCTCTACCGCGGCGAGCATGTTGCGCTCGTCGGCCCCAACGGCGCCGGCAAGTCCACGCTCATGAAGATCCTCGCCGGCCTGGAGCCGCCCACCACCGGCACCCGCGACCTAGGCACTAACGTGGGCGTGGCCTACTACGCCCAGCATGCGCTCGAGGGCATGACCGAGTCCAATACCGTCCTGCAAGAGATCGACACCGTCACTCCCAAGTGGACCGTACCGCAGCAGCGCAGCCTGCTGGGCGCCTTCCTGTTTAGCGACAACGATTCCATCGAGAAGCAGGTCCGCGTCCTCTCCGGCGGCGAAAAGGCACGTCTGGCCCTTGCCAAGATGCTCGTGGCCCCCGAGGCGCTCCTGTGCCTGGACGAGCCCACCAACCACCTGGACATCGACTCTGTGGACATGCTCGAGAACGCCCTGCAAAACTTCCCCGGTACCATTGTGCTGATCAGCCACGACGAGCACCTGGTGCGCGCCGTGGCCAACCGCATCATCGACATCCGCGACGGCAAGGTCACGGTCTACGACGGCGACTACGACTACTACCTCTACAAGCGCGAGGACCTCGCCGCCCGCGCCGCCGCCGAGGCGGCAGGGGAGAGCGCGCCGGCCACGGTCAAGTCCACCAAGGCCCGCGCCGCCCAGGTCGACACCCCCGCCGCGACGCCTAAGCCTGCCGAGGGCAAAAAGACCAAGGAGCAAAAGCGCGCCGAGGCCCAGGCCCGCGCCGCGCTCAACAAAAAGCTCAAGGGTGTGCGCAATCAGCTCAAGAAAATCGAGGCAGAGCTCGACAAAAAGCGCGCCCGCTATGACGAGCTTATGGAATTGATGGCAAGCGAAGAGCTTTATGCCGATCAGGATAAGTTCAACGCCGCGCTCGGGGAATATAACGGCCTTAAGCAAGAGCTGCCCAAGCTCGAGGACGAATGGCTGGAGCTTTCCACCCAGATCGAAGAGGAGACCGCGCGTGAACTCTCGTAAGGCCGCTGCCGTGGCGATGAGCATCATCGCCATCGCGTGCCGCATCTACGGCATCTTTATGAGCGCGATGACCGTGCTGCTGTGCTTTAGCGGCCTGACCGCCAAGCTGCAGATCGTCGGCTTTGTCGTCGAGCTTTCGCGCGCACTGCCGAGTTCCATCGCCGGCTACGGCGTCATCACCTCACCCTTTGGCGGCGTATTCCGCCTGGATTACGCCATCGTGGCTGTCATCCTGTTTGTGGCCGACTACCTGCTCACGCGCGCCTCGCGCCGCGTCCGCTAGGGGAGTGCCATGTCCAACAGCTACCTGATGAACCTGCTTGCCAGCGCCGTTGCCGTCATCTTTGGCATCGTCATCCACGAAAGCGCGCACGCCGCCGCGGCCTGGGTGCTCGGCGACAAGACGGCCCGCTCCCGTGGCCGCGTCTCGCTCAACCCGCTCAACCACATCGATCCGTTTGGCACCATCATCCTGCCGCTGCTGATGCTTGCCGCCGGCGGCCCGGTGTTCGCCTTTGCCAAGCCCGTGCCCGTCTACCTCAACAACCTCAAGCACCCCAAGCGCGACGAGGTCCTGGTAAGTGCGGCCGGCCCAGCATCGAACATCGCGCTCGCGTGCCTTGCCGCAGCCCTCATGCACGCAGCATACGGCAACCTCTACACCAGCATGTCCTTTGCCGTGGCATCGCAGATCATGAACTTCGGCGCCACGTTCATCGTAGTCAACCTGTCACTCGCGTTCTTTAACCTCATCCCGATCCCGCCGCTCGATGGCTCATCGATCGTCGTGCCGTTCCTCAAAGGCAAGGCGCTCGCCAACTACTACCACCTGCAGCAATACGCCATGCCCATCCTCATCCTGGTTCTATACCTGCTGCCTATGTGGACCGGCATCGATGTAATCGGCCGCTATTTCGACGTTACCGTGTATCCGCTTGCTGAGCAGCTGCTCAACTTCGCAATCGCCGGCATCTAAGGTAAACTTACAGGTCGTCCGTGTAAAACGGTCGCAGCATGCACCCAAACCGCGCCGCGAAGGCGCCGTCAAAGGAGGTCGAAGATGTCGTATCGCGTGTCGACGCAGGTCTACAGCGGACCGTTCGACCTGCTGCTGCAGCTGGTAACCCGCCAAAAAGTTGATATCGGCGCCATCTCGATCAGCGAGGTGGCCGAGCAATACCTTGCCGAGGTCGAGCGCATTGAGGCGCTGGACCTTGACGTGGCGAGCGACTTTTTGCTGGTCGCGGCAACCCTTTTGGACATCAAGGCTGCCTCTCTGGTGCCGCAGGAGGCCCCGCGCAAAGCCGATGACGACGATGACGAGTTCGACGAAGACCTCGAGGAGCTCAGCACGCTCGACGGCGACGCCTTGCGCGAGGTCCTGATCCAACGCCTGATTGCCTACAAACAGTTTAAAGGCGCGGCTGCGGCCCTCGGTGCCCGCATGCAGGCCGAAAGCCGTATGCATCCGCGTGTGGCCGGACCTGACCCCGAGTTCTTGGGCCTTATGCCCGACTACCTGGCCGGCATTACCCTGCGCGGCCTCGCCGTCATCTGCGCCGACCTGGACGGCAAGCGCCAGACCTTCCTGCTGGAGGCCGAGCATGTGGCGCCGCATCGCGTACCGCTCGACCTGACCGTGGCCTCAGTCGACCGCTTTACCATGGCGCACCAAACCTGCACCTTCCGCGAGCTACTGGACGGCGATGCCACCACCGAGCAGCTCGTCGTCACCTTCCTGGCCATGCTTGAGCTTGCCAAGCGCGGTTCGCTCACGCTGAGCCAGGACAAGATCTTTGGAACCATCTGCATCAACCGAGTCGAGGGAGCCGAGGCATACGTGCCCGGCGAGGGCCCCGAGCCCACCGAATAGGAGCCGCAACCATGTCAACCCTTTCCACGCTGGAGGCAAACAGCCTCAAAGGCGCCCTCGAGGCGCTGCTGCTGGTGTCGAGCGACCCGGTGAGTGCGCCCGCGCTGGCCGGCGCACTGGATATCGCCCCCGGCGAGTGCGTGTCGCTTTTGGCCGAGCTCAAGGTTGAGTACGAGGAGGCCAACCGCGGCTTTCAGCTGCGCGAGGTCGCCGGCGGCTGGCGCCTGTTTACGCATCCCGCCTACCACGACGTGGTCGAGGCCTATGTTCTGAGCTGGGACACGCAAAGGCTGTCGCAGGCGGCGCTCGAAACCCTGGCCGTCATCGCATACCACCAGCCCGTGACGCGCGAGGTGATCAAGGGCATCCGCGGCGTCAACTCAGACGGCGTCATCGCGTCGCTCGTGGACAAGGGCCTGGTGCGCGAGCTGGGCCGCGACCCCCAGCGCGGTCAGGCCATCATCTACGGCACGACCAACGCCTTCTTGGGAAAATTCGGCCTGCGCTCCACGCGCGACCTACCCGACCTGGAACAGTTTGCCCCCGACGAGCAGTCGCGTCAGTTTATCCGCGAGCGTCTGAGCGGCCGCAGTATTCAGTCCACGCTCGAGGAACAGGCCGAGGACCTGGACGAAGAGCGTGAACTGCTCGATACCGATGTTGAAGATGTTGAGGCAGTCGAGGACTTGGAGACCCTGGTCGTCGACGAGACCTCGGAGGATTTGCATGACGAGGACTAACGAAGTAGGGGAGACGCGCGCCATAGGCAACGCAGTACCCGCAACCGACACCCAGCCCGTCTATCCGCACACCATGCGCCTGCAGCGCTTTTTGGCGCGCGCGGGCGTGGCGAGCCGCCGTGGCTCGGAGGACCTGATGACCGCCGGCCGCGTGACCGTCAACGGCCAGGTCGCGACCGAACTGGGCACCAAGGTCGACGTCGATCGCGACCATATCGAGGTCGACGGCATGCCCGTCAAGCTCAACCAGGGCGCCGTATACTTGATGCTCTACAAGCCGACCGGCTACCTCACCACCATGAGCGATCCGCAGGAGCGCCCCTGTGTGGCCGACCTGGTACCGCGCGACCGCTTTCCGGGACTTTTCCCGGTGGGTCGCCTGGACCGCGACACCACGGGCCTTTTGCTCTTTACCACCGACGGCGACCTGTCACAGGACCTGCTGCACCCCAGCAAGCATGTCTATAAAACCTACCAGGCACTCGTGGACGGGCAGCTGACCGACCGCGATCTTGAGCCGCTGCGCCGTGGCATCGAGCTCGACGACGGCCTGTGCCAGCCGGCAATCTGCCGCGTCATTACCGCGCGCGAGGCCGAGGCCGTGGCTCCGCAAGGCGTCAAGCCCGGCACCACTGCCGTGGAGGTCATCATCCGCGAGGGGCGCAAGAACCAGGTCAAGCGCATGCTGAGCAAGATTCACCATCCGGTGATCCGCCTGCACCGCTGCAACTTTGCCGGCCTCGAGCTCGAGGGCGTGGCCAAGGGCTCGTGGCGCGAGCTCACCGACCGCGAGGTGCAGATCCTTAAGGCCGGCGGCATTCCGCCCAAGCAGGCCGCCTCCAAGCGCACCGCCGCGCCCGCGACCAACACCGCGAGCCGCACGCGTCACCACGGCAGCCACGGCTCCGCACCCAAGCGCAACACCTACCGCGAGCGCTACACCGGCTAGGCAGACCGCCAACCAAAACAGCGCCCGCGCATCATACCAGCACGTCAACCACCGAAAGGAAGCATTGCATGATCGTCGCCATCGACGGCCCCGCCGGTTCCGGCAAGTCCACCATCGCCAAGGAGATTGCCCGCCAGCTGGGCTTTAACAAGCTCGATACGGGCGCCATGTATCGCGCCGTCACCTTCGCCGCGCTCGACCGCGGCATCGACCTGGACGACGAGGCGGCCATCGACGCCCTCGCCGAGCAGATCGAAATCCGCTTTACCAACGGCACTGGCGAAGACACTCGTCTGACCATTGACGGCCAGGACGCTTCGGCTGCCATTCGCACCCCGCAGGTCGACGCTAACGTGTCCAAGGTCTCGGCCTACCCGGGCGTGCGCGCGGCCATGCTCATTCATCAGCGCCGCGCCGCCGAGGACCGCGATATCGTGGCCGAGGGTCGTGACATCGGAACCGTCGTATTCCCCAACGCGCAGGTCAAGGTGTTCCTGACCGCCGACCCGCGCGAACGCGCCCGTCGCCGCGTGCTGCAGCGCCACCAAAACGACGCTCAGCAGCTTACTGCCGATCAGCTCGAGGCCGAGGTCGACGAAACCCTCGACGCCCTCAAGCAGCGCGACAAGCTCGACAGCAGCCGCGAGGTCGCGCCGCTTGTGCCTGCCGAGGACGCCGTGCATGTAGACTCCACCGCCCACACCATCGACGAGGTCGTCCACATTATCGAGGACCTCATCAACCAAAGGAGGTAGCCCATGCGCCTGTTTAAGCAGACGCCCGAGGATTACTACAACGCCCCTTATGCCGAGTTCCCCGCGCTCATCCGCGGCACCGTCTTCGTGGTTATGGCCATCCTTTGGGCCTTCTCCAAGCTCATGTGGCGCTGGAAGGTCGAGGACGCCGATCTGCTGTTTGAGCGCCAGGAAGGCCGCGGCAGCGTGGTCATCTGCAACCACACCTCGATGGCCGAGCTCCTGGCTGTAGAGACGGCGCTGTTCTTTGGGGGCCGCCGCATCCGTCCCATCTTTAAGTCCGAGTTCGCCAAGAGCAAGATTGTACGCTGGGCCTTTAGCCGCGTGGGCGGCATCCCCGTGGAGCGTGGTACTGCCGATATGAAGTGCTTGCGCGCCGCCCAGCATGCGCTGCAGCGCGGCGAGGACGTTCTGATCTTCCCCGAGGGCACGCGCATCCGCTCGCGCGAGATCAAGCCCGAGGTCCACGGCGGTTTTGCGCTCATCGCCCAGATGGGTAAGGCACCCGTCAACCCGCTCGCAATCTGTGGCTGGTCCGACATCACGCCTGCGGGCAAAAAGATCATGCGTCCCAAGAAGTGCTGGATCCGCGCCGGCAAGGCCGTCTCGCTTTCCGATGCACCCGCCGGGCTTAAGCGCACGGAGCGCCTGGCCTGGTTTGAGTCCGAGGCCATGAACCGCGTCTACGCCATGCGAGACGAGCTGTGCGCCGAGCATCCGGGCAGGTTCTAGCCATGAGTGAGAACGTGACGAACACCGCCGCGATTGCGTCCGACCAGGCAATCGCGCCTACCATCGAGATCGCCGCCCACGCCGGCACTTGCTATGGCGTACAGCGTGCGCTCGATATGGCGCTGGCCGCCGCGCCGCAGGCAGGGGAGAGCGCTCAGGTCCATACCTTGGGTCCGCTCATCCATAACCCCATCGTGGTGCGCGAGCTTGCTGAGGCAGGCGTTGGTCTGGCCGACACCTTGGACGACGCCGCAACCGGCACCGTGATCATCCGCGCCCACGGCGTGGTGCCGCAGGTAATCGATGCTGCCCGTAAGCGCGACCTTACCGTGGTCGACGCCACCTGCCCCTACGTGAAGAAGGTCCATGTGGCCGCCGAGCGCCTGGTGCGCGAGGGCTACCGCGTGGTGGTCGTAGGCGAGCCAGGTCACCCCGAGGTGGAGGGCATCCTGGGCCACGCCGGCACTGATGCGCAGGTCGTGAGCTGTGCCGCCGACGCCAACGCCTTGTCGTTCAAGGGCAAGGTAGGCCTCGTCGTGCAGACCACCCAGACCGCGCAGAACCTCGCCGAGGTCGTAGCCGCCATCACGCCGCGCGTGCAGGAACTGCGCGTGATTAACACCATCTGCGCTGCTACGAGCGAGCGCCAGCAGGCCGCCGCCGCACTTGCCAACCGCTGCGACTGCATGGTCGTCGTGGGCGGCAAAAACTCCGGCAACACCCGCCGCCTGGCGCAGATCTGCGCAGACGCCTGCGTGCACACGCATCATATCGAGGAGGCAAGCGAGCTCGAGGCCACATGGTTTGCTGGCGCGCGCCACATCGGTATCACCGCCGGCGCCTCCACCCCGCAAGAACACATCGAACGCGCCGTCGCGCGCATCAAGGAGCTTTGCCGCTAATCATGGACCAAACCGTACCCGCATACGCCGCCGAGGTGGCCGATTACGGGCGCAGCCGCGACCCCGAGCCGGGTGAGGGCGCGCTCGTAAAGAGTGTGCGTCCCGAATCGCCCGCGTGGGATGTGGGTATCGAGCCGGGCATGCGCGTGCTCACGGTCAACGGCGAGCAGCTGACCGACATGATTGTGTGGCTCTGGGAGGCCGACGATGATACCGTCGACCTCGAGGTTTTCGACCCGCGTGACAACAGCGTCACCCCCGTCGAGCTCGACCGCTTCCCGGGCGAGGACTGGGGCCTTGAGTTCGATGGCCCCATCTTCGATGGCATGCGTACCTGCGTAAACGCCTGCGTGTTCTGCTTTATGACCATGCTGCCCAAGGGCGGACGCTCCACGCTCTACATCCGCGATGATGACTACCGCCTGAGCTTTTTGCAGGGCAACTTCGTCACGCTGACCAACCTCACCGACGAGGACGTCCAAAACGTCATCCAGCGTAACATGAGCCCCATGAACGTATCGGTCCACGCCGTGAGCCCCGACGTCCGCCGCCGCATGATGGGCCGCAACGCCCAACGCGGCATGGACGTGCTCGAGGCCATCATGGCCGCCGGCATCGAGATTCACGCGCAGATCGTGTTGTGCCCCGGCATGAACGACGGCGAGGAGCTGCAAAAGACCCTACGCTTTTGCGAGGAGCACGAGCAGATCACGAGCCTGGGCATTGTGCCGCTCGGTTTTACCAAGCACCAGAATCGCTTTACCTGGTCATACAGCGACAAGCCCGAGCTGGCGCGCGAGACCATTGCCATGATCCGTCCCTACCAGGATCGTGCCTACGAACGCTTTGGCCGCCACACCTTCCAGATGAGCGACGAGTTCTATCTGGACGCCGGCATCGATCCTCCCGAGGCGGACTTTTACGACGGTTACCCGCAGTATTACGACGGCATCGGCATGATCCGCTCGTATCTGGACGAAACAGATGACGTGCTTGCCGCCGACGCCGAGCGTCTGGCCTGCGTCCGCGAGGCAATCGCCGGGCGCAGCCAGCACCTCTTATGCCTTTCCGGTGCCAGCGCGCGCGACACCGTAGCGCGCTTTGTGGAGTCTCCACAGGGCCTTGCCGGCACCGTCACGGCTATCAAAAACCGCTACTTTGGCGGCAACGTGGACGTGACCGGCCTCATCGTCGCCTGCGACATTCTGGAGCAGCTGCCGCAGAACCTCTCGGGGGTTATGCTCTTTGTGCCTAAGCTCATGTTCAACGCTGACGGTATGACGCTTGACGAGTATCATCGTGACGATTTACTCGCAAGCCTTACCAGTCGCGGCGCCGAGGTTCATGTGGTGTCGACCATGCCGCATGAGCTGCTCGATACCCTGGAGCACATCCTTGGCATTGTGCCTGCCGACTCTAACAACTTCCACTGACCCTACCCATTAAAGGAGTGCAGATGAAACCTATCGTCGCCGTCGTCGGACGCCCCAACGTGGGCAAGTCCACGCTCGTTAACCGCCTGGCCCAGACCTCGGACGCCATCGTCCATGAGTCCCGCGGCGTCACGCGCGACCGCTCATACCACACGGCCGATTGGAACGGCCGCGAGTTCACCATCGTCGACACGGGCGGCATCGAGCCGCTCAAGAGCGATGACGTGTTTGCCACGTCCATTCGCGACCAGGCCCTCGCCGCCGCCGAGGAAGCCGCCGTCATCCTGTTTGTGGTCGACGGCCGCACCGGCGTCACCGAGGAGGACGAGTCGGTCGCCCGCATGCTCAAGCGCTGCGACAAGCCGGTCTTTCTGCTGGTGAACAAGCTCGACAACCCCGATCGCGAGAACGACAGCATCTGGGAGTTCTATTCGCTCGGCATCGGTGAGCCCACGCCGCTCTCGGCCCTGCATGGTCATGGCACGGGCGACCTGCTCGACGATATCGTGGCCCTGCTTCCGGAGGAAGAGGACGAGGTCGCCGATGAGTTCCCCGACGCGCTGAACGTCGCCATCATCGGCCGCCCCAACGCCGGTAAGTCCTCGCTGTTCAACCGCATCCTGGGCGCCGACCGTTCCATCGTGTCCAACATTGCCGGCACCACGCGCGACGCCATCGACACCGTCGTGGAGCGCAACGGCAAGCACTACCGCATGGTCGACACCGCGGGCATTCGTAAGAAGAGCACCGTGTACGAAAACATCGAGTACTACTCGATGGTCCGCGGCCTGCGCGCCATCGACCGCGCCGACGTGGCACTGCTCGTCGTCGACGCCTCCGTGGGCGTTACCGAGCAGGACCAGAAGGTCATGGGATTGGCCATCGAGCGCGGCTGCGCCATCGTCGTGCTGCTCAACAAGTGGGACCTGCTCGACGATGACCGCAAGCGCGAGGCCTGTATGGAGACCGTCGACCGCCGTCTGGGCGTCATGGCTCCCTGGGCCCAGTACCTGCGTATCTCTGCCCTCACCGGCCGCAGCGTCGAGAAGATCTGGGCGATGGTCGACGCCGCTGAGAAGACGCGCTCGCAAAAGATCACCACCTCGCGCCTTAACACCTTCCTCACCGACCTGCGTGAGTTCGGTCACACCGTGGTGGACGGCAAGCGCCGCCTGCGCATGCACTACGTGACTCAGACGGGTATCAACCCGCCGACGTTCACGTTCTTCGTCAACCACAGCGACTTGGTCAACGACACCTACCAGCGCTACGTGGAGAACCGCATGCGCTCGACCTTCGATTTTGCCGGCACGCCCATTCGACTCTTCTTTAGGAAGAAGGAGCAAAAGGATGCATAATCCGATTCTTCTGACTGTCATCTGCGCCGTGGTCTCGTTCTTTATCGGAGCGATTCCGTTTGGCCTGATCCTGGGACGCGTGTTCAACCACACGGACATCCGCAAGGCGGGCTCCGGCAACATCGGCACCACCAACGCCCTGCGCGTAGCCGGCCCCAAGGTCGCGGCGCTAACGCTGCTGCTCGACTGCCTTAAGGGCGCCATCTGCGTCCTTATCGCCCGTCCGCTCATCGCCGATCTAGGCTATGGTTTTCCGCCGAGCATTATGGCTCCCGGTGCTGCCGGCGATTGGATGCTCGGTGTCATCTGCCTGGCAGCGGTGTGGGGCCACATCTTCTCACCGTACCTCAACTTCCACGGCGGCAAGGGTATCGCCGTGGGTCTGGGCGTAATCCTTGCCTGGTACTGGCCCATCGGACTTTCGCTGCTGGGCATGTTTATCGTGGCCGTCGCCATCACCAAATTTGTGTCGGTGGGCTCGCTTGCCGCCGCCATCGGCCTTCCCATCGCTGCCTGCGCGGTCTTTCCGTACAGCAGCCTAGGTCTCAAATTCTGCATGGCGATGATCGGCATCACCGTGGTGTGGGCCCATCGTGCGAACATCAAAAAGCTCATGACGGGTAAGGAGTCCAAGCTCTCGTTTACCAAGCGCGTCACCGAGCCCGACGATAAGTAGGAGAGAGTCATGAATGTTGCGCTGATTGGCTCCGGCTCCTGGGGAACCGCCGTCGCCGGCCTTGCCGCCGCGCGAGCCGAGCGCGTGACCATGTGGGCCCACAGCGAGCAGACGGCCGCCGGCATTAACGCCGAGCACCGTAATCCTCGCTACCTAGTGGACTATGAACTGCCGAGCAACGTTGTTGCCACGACGGATCTGACCCAGGCGCTCGACGGCGCCGAGGCCATCATCTTTGCCGTACCTTCGACGCACCTTCGCAGCGTGTGCCACCAGGCCGCGCCCCTTATCGCCGCCGATACCCCGGTGCTCTGCCTCACCAAGGGCATTGAGCCCGAGTCCGGCCTGCTCATGAGCGAGGTCATCGCCAGCGAGATCGGCAACGAGGCGCGCGTGGCGGCGCTCTCGGGCCCCAACCATGCCGAGGAGATCTGCCGCGGCGGGCTTTCTGCCGCCGTCATCGCCAGCGAAGATCCGCAGATAGGGGAGACCTTTAAGGACCTACTCCTGTCCACGGCCTTTCGCATCTATCTGTCGCAAGACATGACCGGTGTCGAGGTCTGCGGCGCCATGAAGAACGTTATCGCCATCGTGTGCGGCATTTCCGCCGGCTCGGGTGCGGGCGACAACACGCTTGCCCTCATCATGACGCGCGGCTTGGCCGAGATCAGCCGCCTGGTGCACGCCCGCGGCGGCCAGGCCATGACCTGCATGGGACTTGCCGGCATGGGCGACCTCATTGCCACCTGCACCTCGGAGCATTCGCGCAACCGCACCTTTGGCTACGAGTTTGCCCACGGCGTGTCGCTCGACGAGTATCAAACGCGCACGCATATGGTGGTCGAGGGCGCCGTCGCGGCCCGCAGCGTGAGCGAGCTTGCCCGTTCACTGGGCGTAGACATTCCGCTCACCTTTGCCGTGGAGCAAACGCTCTACAACGGTGTTACTTTGGATAGGGCGCTCGAGATTCTTACCGATCGCGTCCCCTCTCAAGAGTTCTACGGACTCACCGACTAGCGCAGAAAGGCTTCTACCATGGGTTCCATCAAAATCGCTCCGTCCGTCCTTTCGGCCGACATGGCCAACCTCAAGGGCGAGCTCGACAAGATCGCCGGTGCCGACTACGTGCACTTCGACGTTATGGACGGTCACTTTACCGGCAACCTCACCTTTGGCGTTGACATCCTTAAGGCCGTCAAGCGCTCCACCGATGTACCGGTCGACGCGCACCTGATGGTGTCGAACCCCGACGAGACCGTTGATTGGTATGCCGACGCCGGTGCCGACATGATCACCGTGCACTACGAAGCTTCCACGCACCTGCACCGCACGCTCACCCATCTGCAGCAGCGCGGCGTCAAGGCTGGCGTGGTGCTCAACCCCGCCACCCCCGTGTGCGTACTCGAGAGCATCATCGACGTCGTCGATATGGTGCTGCTGATGAGCGTGAACCCGGGCTTTGGCGGTCAGAGCTTTATCCCGGGCACCATCGCTAAGCTCCACGAGCTCAAGGCCATGTGCGAGCGTCACGGCGTTTCGCCCCTCATCGAGGTCGACGGTGGCATTTCTTCCAAGAACATTGCCGAGGTCGTCAAGGCCGGCGCCAACGTGCTCGTGGCCGGTTCTGCCGTATTTAAGTCCGAAGATCCCGCTGCCGAGGTTGCGCTGCTGCAGAAGCTGGGCAACGAGGCCGCACAGGAGGCATAAACCCTTATGACCGCAGGTCAAAACCGCATACCCGTGAATCTTGACTATGCCGCCTCGACGCCCATGCGCGCCGAGGCGCTCTTTGCGCAGCGCGAGTACGACGACAGCGAGCTTGCCGGCGTCAACCCCAACTCGCTGCACTCGCTCGGCCGCAAGGCCGCCGCGCGCCTGGAGGTTGCCCGTCGCGAGATCGCCCATAGCTTTGGCGCACGCGTCCGCCCGTCCGAGATTGTTCTGACCAACGGCGGCACCGAAGCCAACCAGCTGGCGCTGCTCGGTCTTGCCGAGGGCGCTCGTCAGCGCGATCGCAAGCGCGATCGTGTAATCGTTTCGGCCATCGAGCACGATTCGATTCTGGACAACCTGCCGCTGCTGCGTGCCGCCGGCTTTACCGTCGACCTGGTGCAGCCCTGCCGCGCGGGCTACATTGAGCCTGCCACGCTGAGCGACTTGCTGAGCGACGACGTGTCGCTCGTGAGCATTATGGTCGCCAACAACGAGACCGGCGTGGTGCAGCCCATCCGCGAGCTTGCCTCGGCCGCTCATACCGTGGGCGCAGTGTTCCACACCGATGCTATCCAGGGCTATCTGCACATTCCACTCGATGTCACCGAGCTGGGCGTCGATGCTATGTCCGTCGCGGCCCACAAAATTGGCGGTCCTGTGGCATCCGGCGCGCTCTACGTTAAGACCCGCACGCCACTGCGCCCCCGCATCTTTGGCGGCGGACAGGAAGCCGGACGTCGCGCCGGCACGCAGGACCTGCGCACGCAGCTAGCCTTTGCCGCTGCTGCCCGCACGCTGGTGCCCCAAGTGGCTCAGGAGCGCGAAAAGCTGCAAGCCCTTTCCGACAAACTCTACGCCACGCTTACGGCCCATCCACGCATTCATGCCACCATGGGCGACTACGAGCAGGTCGACCGTCTGCCGGGTATGGTTTCGATCTACGTCGACGGCATGGACTCCGAGGAGCTCATCGTCAAGCTCGACGCCGCCGGCTTTGAGGTTTCGGCCGGCTCTGCCTGCTCGAGCGGCAGCATGGACCCGAGCCACGTTTTGAGCGCGATGGGCATCGGTCGCGAGCAGGCATTGGGAGCACTGCGCATTTCCTTTGATGACCGCGTGAATCCGAGCGATCTGGACGAGTTCGCCCGGACGCTGCTCTCGATCGTGGGTGCCGCATGATCGTCGCCGAGCTTGAGCGCGCGCTGCTGGCACGCTATCCCAAGGCGGACGCCGAGGGCTGGGATCACGTAGGACTCTCCGTTGGCGATCCGGCCGCGGAGATCACCGGCGTTGCCTGCGCACTCGATGCGACCGTGGCTAACGTTCGCCGCGCCCAAGAAGCCGGCGCCAACGTGCTGCTGACGCATCATCCCATATACATCAAGGCACCCGAGGCCTTTTGTCCGGCGGATGCCACACGACCCCAGTGCAGCGCGGCCCTCTACGAGGCTGCCCGCTGCGGCGTGAGCATTATTTCGCTCCACACCAATCTGGACCGCTCGCACGAGGCGCGTGCCTGCCTAAGTGAGCTGCTGGACGCCGTGCCCGTGAGCTCGCTGGAGCACGTAGACGACCCCGAGTCGACCGGCCTTGGCGCGCTTGCGACGCTCAACGACCCGTGCACGCTGCGCGATCTTGCCGCCCGTGCTGCCACGGCCTTCGGAAGCGACCCGCGTGTATGGGGCGATGCCGAGCGCTCGTGCCGCACCGTCGCCATTCTGGGCGGCTCCCTCGGTGACTTTGGCGAACTTGCCATCGCCGCCGGTGCGGATGTTGTCGTGACGGGCGAGGCAGGCTATCACGTGGCGCAGGACCTTGCCTTGCGTGGGCTACCGGTGATCTTGCTCGGCCACGACC
This sequence comes from uncultured Collinsella sp., assembly GCA_902466855.1. GTDB lineage: Bacteria > Actinomycetota > Coriobacteriia > Coriobacteriales > Coriobacteriaceae > Collinsella. The sequence goes on from CABQSP010000040.1 coordinate 14,946, forward strand.
GCTCCGAGGAGCCGTTCGTTGATATATTGATGAACTCTGCAGTTGACGCCGGGGTCGACCCCCGTCATGCGATTAAAATACTGAACCCTTGCCAATGGTGGACTGTGACAAAAGGAGAGAACTTATGAGCGCCGGCGCTACGCTACTCAAGCTGCAACAGATCGATTTGGAGCTCGCCCGCAACAAGAGTGAACTTGCCAATATGCCGGAGCTCAAGGAGCTCGCTTCCAAGCGCAAGACCTATGTGAAGCTCAAGTCCGAGATGACCAAGCTCTACGCCCAGCGCAAGGATCTGGACATTGAGCTCGACGATCTCAATACCACCGAGATTCAGACCAACAACGCCATCGAGGCTGCCAAGAAGCGCCACGTCGACGGCTCCGACTACCGCGAGGTTCAGGACCTGGAAAACGAGCTCGCCACCCTGGCCAAGCGTCTGGACAAGATTGAACACACCCGCAAGGACGTCGTTGTCGCCCATAAGGAGGCGCTCGACCGCGAGGCCCGCGCGCAGGCAATCATCGCCAAGTTCGAGGAGGGCGTGAAGGCCGATACCAAGGCCGCCCGCGCCAAGGCTGCCGACCTGCAGGCTCAGATTGACGCCGCCGCTAAGGAGCGCACCGCGCTTGCTGCCACGCTGCCGGCCGACGTTCTCACCGACTACGAGCGTCTGCTCAAGCAGTTCCGTGGCCTGGCCGTCGAGACCATCCAGGGCAACATCCCCACGGTCTGCCACACCGCGCTGCAGGCATCGTCCATGAGCGACCTCAACCACGACGGCAGGTCAATGACGCACTGCCCGTACTGCCACCGCCTCCTGGTGCTCCCGAGCAAGGAAGCTTAAACGATGGCGGCACCCAACAATTCAATGCAACTTGAGGGAAAAACGATCCTGCTGGGCATTACC
>CABQSP010000041.1:0-14685 GCA_902466855.1 uncultured Collinsella sp.
CTCGATCGAAACGGCGGCCGTCAAAGGCGGTGTAACCCGCCGCATCTCGTGGCAGCGTCTGATACTTGGCGGGATAGTAGCTCGGCGAGGGCTTCTCCCCTTCCTCATACCAGGGAGCGATGGAGCCCCAGCCCAGCAACAGAGCACAAGCCTCGAGCACATCCTCCTCGGAAAGCTCGAGCTCGACAGCAAGGTCGGCCACGGTCACGCGACCATGACGGTAGATAGCCGCGAGCACGCGATCGGCGCAGGAGACATCGGTCGGATCCATACCGCAGATGGCAGCGTAGCCACCCAGCAGCAGCGGGGTCACGCCAAACTTGGTTCCAATGCGACGCGACGTGTAATGGATGTCAAAGCGGCACGGCAGGCCCAAAAAGAACTCGGTCACACGGACGCCGCAGGCACGCGCCGCCAAAAAGTGGCCGCCCTCGTGCAAAAACACGAGGACGGAAAGCATCAGCAGGCCCCAAAAGACCGATGAGAGAACGCTCAGAACAGTATCCATAAAACGAAAAAGCAATCCTTATGGGTTAGGAACGGGTTGCGGCGAGTACCTGCGCAGCCTTTTCACGCGCCCACGCATCGATGTCGCGAAGCTGCTCAAACGAATCGACCGCCTGCATATCGTGGGCATCCATGCAGGATTCCACAATGCGATCGATATCGGTAAAGCTGCAGCCATCGTGCAGGAAGGCATCGACGGCGACCTCGTTGGCGGCATTGAGCACGCACGGCATGGTGCCACCCGTCTTGCCGGCACGCTCGGCCAGTGCCAGACAGCGGAAGGTATCCATGTCGGCAGCATCAAACGTGAGCTGTCCCAACTCGCGAAAATCGATACGAGGCGCCGGGGTATCCCAACGCTCGGGATACGAGAACGCGAACTGGATGGGAATACGCATGTCGGAAGCACCGAGATGCGCCATCACGGAGCCGTCGGCGAACTCGACCATAGAGTGAATCTTAGACTGACGCTGCACGACCACGTTAATGAAATCGAGGCCGCAGTTAAACAGATGCATGGCCTCAATGCGCTCTAGGCCCTTGTTCATGAGGGTGGCGGAGTCGATGGTGATCTTGGCACCCATGGCCCACGTGGGATGTGCGAGGGCATCGGCACGCGTCACGCGATTGAGCTCGTCGCGCGTGCGGCCAAAGAACGGACCGCCCGAGCAGGTGAGCCAAATACAATGAGCCTCGCGCGGGTCCTCCCCCAGATAGCACTGGTAGATGGCGGAGTGCTCAGAGTCGACTGGAATAAGCTGGCCCGGTTGCGCCAACGGCATAAGCAAGTCGCCACCGACGACGAGGGACTCCTTGTTGGCAAGGGCAAGGCGCTTATTCGAGGTCAAGGCCGCATGGCTCGCCTCGAGACCGGCGGCACCCACAATAGCGACGAGTACGCAGTCGACATCGTCGCGACGCGCGAGCTCGCAAACCGCCTGCGCGCCAACGCCGAGCTTCGTTCCCTCGGGCAACTCCTGCAGCACGGCGTCATCGCCATGAGCGACATCGGCCACGGCAACCGCCGAAACCGAGAACTCGCGGGCAGCGGCAACAAGCTCGGAGGTACTGGAGTTAACGGACAGCGCCGTCACCTGCAGGCGATCGGCATGCTGGCGGCACACATCGAGCGCCTGGGTGCCGATGGAGCCCGTACAACCCAGGATGGCAACACGGAGGCGTCCATCGGGGCCATACGTCGTCTGGAATGACATTACAGCACGCCTCCGATCATCAGCATCAGCTGCGCGGTGATGCAGCCGAAGATAAGCGAATCGCTACGATCGAGCATGCCGCCGTGGCCCGGGATAAGGTTGCCGGAATCTTTGACGCCCACACCGCGCTTGATGCGCGACTCGATAAGGTCGCCGATAACGCCCAGGACGGACACGACCACGCCGCACAGCAGCGCATAGGGCAGGCTGAGCTTGTAGAAGTGCGTCGCCCACAGGATGAGCCAAATCAAAACCGAGCCCAGAATGCCGCCGACAAACCCCTCCCAGCTCTTTTTGGGAGAGATCTTGGGAACCATCTTGTGCTTACCGATACGGCTGCCCACGATATAGGCAAACGAATCGGAGACCCAAAGGGACGCACAAACACCCACCGAAAGCAGGGCGCCGGCAAAACCGGGCACGGCATCGCGCAGCAGCACGATAGCCGACAGCATAAAACCGGTGTAGATGGGACCCATGAGTGTCACGGCAACATCGGATATGCGGGTACGCGGCGACCAGACATACCAAATGCCCACAGCGAGCATCAGGGCAAAAAGCAGGGCATTCAGCAGCATCGAATCGCCCAACGCCGACAGCGGAAAGAGCACGGCGGCAGCGATACCCATGCGCTCGTTAGCCATCTTGCCATCGAGCCTCGTCATACGGAAAAACTCATAGCAGCACAGACCGCTCATGACGGAAACAAAGATGGCCGTGGGCACGATACCCAAAACCAGGCACAGGATAAAGACAACGGCGTAGACGATACCCGCGGCGGCACGGGTAATAAAGCCCGCCAGCCACGAACCGGTGCCGCTCTTCACTGCAGGCGTTCCCGCAGTGGCAGCTTTGCGCGCAGGCGTCTTGGGAGCAGATGCCTTGGGACGATCGGACACGATTAAGCCTCCTCGGTCTTGCTCAGTCCACCAAACCTACGGTCACGGCCCTGATAGGCCAAAATGGCGTCGACAAGGCCCCAACGATCAAAGTCGGGCCAATAGGTATCGGTGACGTAGAATTCGGAATAAGCCACCTGCCACAGCAGATAGTTCGAAAGGCGCAGCTCACCAGAAGTGCGAATCACAAGCTCAGGATCGGGAAGGCCGGCGGTATAGAGGTGGGAAGCCACCATGTCGTCATCAATTGCGGCAGGATCAATCTTACCGGCGGCGGCGTCGAGTGCGATCTGACGGACAGCGCGGGTAATCTCGGCACGCGCGCCGTAGTTGACGGCAAGCGCCAGCGTCATGCCGGTGTGATTGGCGCACTCGGCAAGACCGCGTTCAAAAACGTCGCGGGTCTTCTTGGGCAGCGCGGAAATGTCACCCAAAAAGACAACGCGCACGTTTTCGCGCTTCAGAAGCGGCAGCTCGTCGATAAACGTCTTGGCAAACAGGTGCATCAAGACGTTGACCTCATGCTGCGGGCGGTTCCAGTTTTCGGTAGAAAACGCATAGGCCGAAAGCACGTCGACGCCCAGACGCACGCAGGCGGTAATAATCTCACGAAGGGAGACGATACCCGCCTTGTGGCCCTCGGTGCGTGCAAGACCGCGCGATGTGGCCCAACGACCATTGCCGTCCATAATGCACGAGATATGGTGCGGAATGTTATTGAGGTCAAGGTCGGAAAAACCGACGCCCGCAGGGGCGTCGGCAAAGTACTCGACCAGTTTATGCTCGTCGTATTGCACCTTAGATCTCCATGACCTCGGCTTCTTTTTCCTTCAGAAGCTCCTCGACCTTGGCGACATACTCATCGGTGTGCTTCTGGACCTTGGCCTGCTCGCGACGGACATCGTCCTCGGTGAGCTCCTCATCGCGCTCAAGCTTGTTGTTGAAGTCGCGACGGATGTTACGGATAGACACCTTGGCCTGCTCGGCGTACTCGCGGCACTCCTTGACGAGCTCGCGACGGCGCTCCTCGGTGGGAGCCGGGAACGGCAGACGAACGACGGTGCCATCGGAGTTGGGGGTAATACCCAGATCGGAAGCGCCGATGGCCTTGACGATAGCGTTGATGAGTGCCTTGTCCCACGGCTCGATGAGCAGCATGTGGGCCTCGGGGGTCTTGACGGCGGCAACCTGCGTGACCGGCGTGGGAACACCGTAATAATCGACGGTGATGTCGGACAGAATGTTGGCATTGGCGCGGCCGGTACGGACCTTGGAGAAGTTATGCTTGAGGGACTCGAGCGACTTGTCCATATGGGCGGTGATGTTCTCTGCCATGCTTAATCCTCCTGATAGACGAGCGTGCCGACGGGCTCACCCGCGAGCGCGCGCTTGACGGTGTCCTCGCCATCGATGTTGAGGACCAAAATCGGCATACGGTTGTCCTGGCACAGTGCCGTAGCCGTGGAATCCATAACCTGCAGACCGCGGACGAGAACCTCGTGATAGGTAATCTTGTCAAAACGGACGGCATCGGCGCACTTGACGGGATCCTTATCGTAGATGCCGTCAACCTTGGTGGCTTTAATCAGAATCTCGGCGCCGATCTCGCACGCACGAAGAGCCGCGGCGGTGTCGGTCGTAAAGTACGGATTACCCGAACCGGCGGCAAAAATAACGACGTTGCCCTTGGAAAGGTGGTTGATGGCGCGACGGCGAATATAGGGCTCGCAGATCTCGTTCATCTGGATAGCGCTCATAACGCGGCAGGGAACATCGTTATGCTCGAAGGCATCCTGCAGGGCGAGCGCGTTCATAACGGTTGCCAGCATGCCCATGTAGTCGGCCTGAGCACGCTCCATGCCACCGGCAGCGCCTGCCATGCCGCGGAAAATATTGCCGCCGCCGACAACGACGCCGACCTCATGGCCAGCGGCGAGCAGCTCCTTGACCTGCTTGGCAAGATGGTCGGTAACCTTGGGGTCGATGCCATATTGGCCGTCGCCCATCAGTGCTTCGCCGGAAAGCTTAAGAAGCACGCGTTTATATCGGATGTCGGACAAAGCGATCCTCCTTTAATTAGACTTTCAATATGATATCAAAGGCTCTGATAAGAGCCATGAAAAAGCAGGCTGTGAGTAAAACCCACAGCCTGCTCATTACCAGCTACAAGAGCTTATTTACTCGCCACGGACCAGACGGTCAAAGGAAACGACGGTAATGGTGTCGCCGAGCTCCTTGGAGACCTGCTCAGCGTACTTCTTGATGGTGAGGGAGCTGTCCTTGATGAACTCCTGCTCGGTGAGCACGGACTGCTTGTAGAACTTCTCCAGACGGCCGACAGCCATCTTCTCCTGGATAGCCTCGGGCTTACCGGACTCGGCAGCCTGAGCCATGTAGATCTGCTTCTCGTGCTCGACGGTCTCGGCCGGAACCTGATCGCGGGTAGCGCAGATCGGGGCGACGGCGGCAACCTGAAGGGCAACGTCGTGAGCGAAGGTCTTGAAGGATTCAGCCTGAGCGGTCTCAGCCTTCTCGAAGGCGAACTCGACGAGGACGCCGATCTTACCACCCATGTGGATGTAAGAAGCGAGCGCGCCGTTCTCAGCCTTGCGGGCAGCGAAGCGGGAGATCTTCATGTTCTCGCCCATGATGTGAATCATCTCGGTGAGCTCGGAGGAAACGGTCTCCTCGCCCATCGGCTTCTCGAGCAGAGCGTCGACGTCAGCAGGCTCGGTGGTAGCGACAACCTCAGCGACCTTGGAAGCAAAGCCGGTGAACTTGGCGTTAGAGCCAACGAAGTCGGTCTCGCAGGAGAGCTCGAGCAGAGCGCCGGTCTTGCCATCCTCGGAGACGAACGCGGCGACAGCGCCCTCGTTGGTCTCACGGCCAGCCTTCTTGGCAGCCTTGGCAAGGCCGTTCTTACGCAGAACGTCGACAGCGGCGTCCATGTCGCCGTCAGCCTCGACGAGAGCCTTCTTGCACTCCATCATCGGGGAGTCGGTCATCTCGCGGAGCTGCTTGACCATAGCGGCGGTAATCTGGGCCATTGTGGTTCCTTTCAAAGAGATGAAAAAGAATTAACTAAGACTGATTTACTCGGCCTTGGGCTCAGCGGCCATCTCGGCCTCGGAGACCTGCTCCTTACCAGAGCCAGCGAGGCAGGCGTCAGCCATGAGCTCGCACATAAGGGTGACAGCGGAGATAGCGTCATCGTTGCAGGGGATGCCGTACTCGACCTCGTCGGGATCGGAGTTGGTGTCGATCAGGGCGACGACGGGGATGTTCAGGCGCTGAGCCTCCTTGATGGCGTTCTCCTCGCGCTTGGTGTCGATGACGAAGAGAGCCTGGGGCAGACCCTTCATGTCGCGGGCGCCACCGAGGTTGGTCTGGAGCTTAGTGAGCTCCTTGCCGAGAACAGCCTGCTCCTTCTTGGGCAGAACAGCCATGCGGCCGTCCTCGACCATGGCCTCGAGCTCCTCCATGCGGTTGATGCGGGAGCGGATGGTGACGAAGTTGGTCAGCATACCGCCGAGCCAACGCTGGTTGATGTAAGGCATGTTGGCGCGCTCAGCAGCGTTCTTGACGGCCTCCTGAGCCTGCTTCTTGGTGCCGACGAACAGCACGTTGCCACCCTTGGCGACGTTCTTGACGAAGGTGTAGGCCTGGTCGGCGTCGAGGATGGTCTGCTTGAGGTCGAGGATGTAGATGCCGTTGCGCTCACCGAAGATGAACGGCTTCATCTTGGGGTTCCAGCGACGGGTCTGGTGACCGAAGTGGCAGCCGGCCTCGAGCAGGGTGCGGATATTAATCTTGGTAGCCATGTTAAACCTCCTGTGGTTTGCCTCCGCGCGGGGTCATCCTCCAAAACCAACCCGGACATGTGCTACCAAAGCCCGGGCACCACGGTATGAAGTAGCCGCGCGTGCGTGATAAAAACCTGTTGCCGTGAAGCAACCCGATGAATGATAGCAGGATTGCCTCTTCCTGCCAACCCGCAATCAAAACCACATACCTGAATGTGCGTCGACCCCCGGGGCGCGAAAGGCTATTCGCCACGGGGATGAGCTTGAGTAACGGCACGCTTAAGCCGATCGGGCGTAAGATGCGTGTAGATTTGAGTCGTGGACAGGCTCGCATGACCCAGCAGTTCTTGAACCGAGCGCAGGTCCGCGCCACCCTCGAGCAGATCGGTCGCAAAGGTGTGACGCATCGCATGCGGGGCAATGTCGGCGGGGATGCCGGCGAGCGTCGCCAGCATATGGAACCGTCGTCTGAGCATAGCAGCACTCATGCGATTGCCGCGCGTAGAAATAAACAGCGGATGCAGGCCAGCTGCGGCGTCGCGGCGCTTTGCCTGGGCGAGCAACTCCGGCCTCCCCTGCTCGATATAGCGTCGGGCCGCCTCGAGCGCCCGACGGTACAGTGGCACGATACGTTCCTTGCTGCCTTTGCCCCAAAGGCGAACCACGCGCTCCGACCAAGCGATGGATTCCACGTTAAGCGCGGCAAGCTCCGAGATGCGGGCACCCGAGGCATAGAGCAGCTCGAGCATCGCCGCATCGCGCAGTCCCGCGGGCGTCGAGGTATCAGGCGTCTTGAGCAGCGCCTCGACCTGCTGGGTCGTAAGGACGCCCGGCAGGTCGCGCGGCAACTTGGGTGATGCGATCGCCGAGACCGCATCGCCCTCGACAATCCCCTCGGCAGCCATCCAACGATACAGCGACCGGATTGCCGACAGATGCGCCGAAAGGGTGCGAGGGGCCATCTGGTCACGCGAGAGTTCGGCCAAATATGAGCGAACGGTGCGCACGTCGGCCATACGCGCATCGACACCCGTACGCTCGCACCAGGCAGCAAAGCGCTCCAGCCGCGAGGCGTAGGCCGTTACCGTATGGGGAGACAGTCCCTCGACACGCGCGATATAAGCGATAAACGAGTCGACGGTATCGTAGGGGTCAAAGGCTATGACCGTTCGCCCCCAAACAGGTCGGACCGCGTCGCCAGGTAAGCGTCAAGGGCTTCGATCGCGCGGTCGGCGTAGGCCTGGTAGCGATCGCGCTTACTGCGGCGCTTGCCGTCCTCGAGCGGCGGCACCAAGCCAAAGTTGACGTGCATGGGCTGATAGCCCACCGTTGCCGGATCGGTCGCATAGGCCACGAGCGCGCCCAGGGCGCCCACGCGCGGGAGCTCAACAGGCTCCGCCTCGATTGCCTCGGCATAGGTGTTGAGCGCAGCGAGCAGACCGGTCGCCACGGCCTCCATATAGCCTTCGGTGCCGGTGATCTGGCCGGCAAGGCGCACGCTCGTACCGGGCACGGCAAAGGTGCCATCGAGCACATGCGGGGCATCGACAAAGGTGTTGCGGTGCATGACGCCAAAGCGGAAGAATTCGGCATTCTCCAGACCGGGCACCATGTGAAAGACGCGCTTTTGTTCGCCGAAGGTCAGGTTGGTCTGGAAGCCCACCAGGTTATAGGCGGTCTTCTCCTTGTTCTCGGCGCGCAGCTGAATTGCCGCCCAAGGGCGACGCCCGGTACGCGGGTCGGTCAGGCCGACGGGCTTCATGGCGCCAAAGCGAATGGCATCCTTGCCGGTACGGGCAACCTCCTCGGCCGGCTGGCAGGCCTGGAACAGGTCGCCACCCTCAAAGTCCTTGAGCACCACGCGATCGGCGGTGGTGAGTGCCTCGATAAAGGCCTCGTATTCCTCCTTATTGAGCGGAGCATTGAGATAGTCGCCGCTCCCCTGCTCCTCGTAGCGCGACTGCGAGAACAGCACGTCCATATCGAGCGTGGAGGCATCGACAATCGGCGCGGCCGCGTCAAAGAAGGCCAGGGCATCACCGCCGACGAGCTTCATGACCTCCTCACTCAGCGCGGGCGAGCATAGGGGGCCAGCGGCAATGACCACATGGCCTTCGGGAATCTGCGTGACCTCGCCGTGAACAATCTCGATATTGGGGCGGGAGGCAACCTCGGCCTCGACAAGCTCGGAAAACTTGACGCGGTCGACCGCCAGGGCGCCGCCGGCGGGAACGGCCGCACGATGGGCACAATCGAGCAAGACTGAGTCCATACGCTCAAGCTCGGCCTTCAACAAACCCGCCGCAGAGTCTGGACGGGTCGATTTAAACGAATTGGAGCAGACGAGCTCGGCAAGATGATCGGTATGGTGGGCCGGGGAGCTCACCTGGGGGCGCATCTCGCACAGCTTTACGGCAAAACCACGGTCTGCCAGCTGGATCGCGCATTCCGAACCCGCCAGACCGCCACCGATAACTGTCACCTGATCGAACTGCATCTGCAAACACCTTTCTAATTGACACGTTTTCCATTGTGACCGAAGGGCGTCTGGGCGTGAAGGGCAAACTTGGAGGGCGCATACCTTCCATCCATCATGCGCTCGATGAGGCCCTCGAGCTCGAGCGACCCTAGGAGCTTGAGCACGCCAACGGCATCAAGCGAGACGAGCGCCGCGATGTCGTCGACCTTGAGCGGCGAGGCGATGAGCGCATGCATCACGGCCTGCTGCGTGGGGTCCAGATCGGCGATACCGGGCGCATCGGGACGCGAATAGCGCAGGGTGCCGTAGATTCGCGAGATGGCCATCTCAATAGATTCCTCGTCGATAATGCAGCAGGCCCCGTTAGCGATGAGGTAGTTGGTCCCGCGCGACTCGGGTGACAAAATGGAGCCCGGTACCGCAAGCAGTTCGCGCCCCAGGTCCATGGCGGCCTCCGCCGTCGAGAACGTGCCCGAGGGCATGCCGGCCTCCGACACAAAGAGCGCCTGCGAAAGCGCGGCAATCACCCGGTTACGCCGCGGAAAGGCAAACTTACGCGGCCCCATACCCCAAGGCGAGATGGACACGACTGCGCCGCCCGTATCGATCGTGCGCGCGATGAGCCCCGCACTCGAACGCGGGTAGACCACGTCGGCACCCGTACCCAACACCACGACGTGCCTGCCGCCGGCGTTGACCGCGGCCCAACCCGAGGCCTGATCGCAGCCGACCGCACCGCCCGAGACCACCGTCACCCCCGACTCGACCGCAACTTTCGCGGCCAGCTCTGCCACGACAAGGCCGTACGGCGAGGCCTTGCGAGCGCCGATAATGGAGAGCGCGGGCGTCGAAAGCACCTCGGGGTTGCCGCGCACATAGAGCGTCTGGGGTACATCAGATAGCTCCAAAACGCTCTCGGGATACAACGCATCACCTGGATGCAGCTCGAAGGTCCCCTCAGCTATCATTGGTCCCTCCTCCCCTGGTACATCGCCGCCTCGAGCACGTGGTCTTGAGTTACCCGCTCACTTTCGGCGACATCGGCGATGGTGCGCGCGATACGCACCAGGCGCACGATGCCGCGACCTGTGAGATGCGTGCGCTTCGACAGGCCGAGCACACACTTCTCCGCCGCATCATCGAGCTCAAAGGTCGAAACGACGCCGTCAATGGACCGTGACTCATCGTCCTCGGCCTCGGCATCCGCATCGTCCATACGGGACTCGCGCCAGGCGCGAAAGGCGCGTCCACGCACCACGTAGTCGCGCAACTCGGCCGAAGACATGCCCTCCGCGCCCTCGATAATCACTTGAGGATCGGGCCGGGTCACATCGATCATCATGTCGATACGGTCGGCTAAAGGACCGCGCAACTTGGACCGGTAGCGCTCGACCATCGATGCCGAGCAGCGGCAGGGCACCTCACGATCGCCCAAAAACCCGCAGGGACAGGGATTGCTCGCAGCCAGCAGCTGAAAGCGCGACGGGAAGGTAAAGGCCCCGTCGACGCGTACGATCCTCACATAGCCGCGCTCGATAGGCTGTCTGAGCGTCTGCAGCACACCCGTGGGAAACTCGGCAAGCTCGTCCAAAAAGAGCACGCCGCCATGAGCAAGGCTGATCTCACCCGGGTGCACCGGGCGCCCGCCGCCAATGAGGCCAGCCGTTGAAATACTGTGATGGGGGCTTCGAAACGGCCGATGACCTGCCAATAAGCCATCAATGTTCTCACCCAAAACCGAATGGATGCACAGCGCCTCTTGTTGATCCTCGAGAGAAAGCTCGGGCAAAATGCCCGTCATGCGCCGCGCAAGCATGGTCTTGCCCGAACCGGGCGAGCCGATCATGAGCAGGCCGAGCTCCCCTGCCGCCGCAAGCGCCATGCCGCGCTTGGCAACCTCCTGCCCCAGCACGTCGGCATAGTCGAGCTCAGGTTCAAAAGTGGCCTCTACACCCTCGGAATCCAGATAATGCCGCGCGGCATCGCCCATACCCTGGGCAAGCTGAGATAGGTGATCGATAAATCCGCAGTCCACACCCGCGAGCGGCACATGCTGGTCAGACCTGCCGGCGATAAAGGAGAGCCCCATGTCGCGTGCCAGCAGCTGAAACGCCACCTCGCCCTTGACGGGCAGCACCGTACCGTCCAGGCCAAGCTCGCCGGCGATCAGGCAGCGATCGAGGTTATCGCGGGGAATCTGCCCATCGGCAGCCAGCACGGCGATGGCTATCGGCAGGTCAAAACCACTGCCGGTTTTGCGGATATCACCGGGCGCCAGGTTGACGGTAATGCCCGAACGCGGAATCTCAAAGCCCGCCGAGCGCATGGCGCACCGAATACGCCCGCGCGACTCCATCACCTCCATGCTGGGGATGCCGAGCATCTGGATACCCGGAACGCCACCGGCAAGCGAGACCTCAACGGTGACGGGAATCGCCTCGACGCCGCGGATACAGGCCGCGTGAACGGCAAATGTCTCGTACGCCATCACGACACCTGCCAATCGAACGCGTTGTACTGATGCTCGATCTCGGCGATATGCCCGCCGCGAATGGTGACGCCCACGGCATCGAAGCGAATCGCCTTGAGCGGATAGTGCTCCATGAGGTAGCAGCTTGCGATGCGACGATACCGACGCTGTTTTTGAGCATCTACGGCTTCCTCCGGAAAGACCCGCGTGTTACAGCCCACGGCGACACGTCTCGTCTTGACCTCAGCCATCACCACGACGTCGTCGACCTCATCGAGCAGCACCAGGTCGGCCTCACCCTCGGCACAACGATAGCCCTGCTCGAGCAAGGTGTAGCCGCGCTCGTTAAAGTAGTCGATGGTGATCAGCTCGCCCAGCATGCCCAGCTCGCGGGGACTGAGTGCCTTGATAAACTCGGGCGTGATAGCCCCGCAGTCGAGCTCGCCGTCTTCCCAACGCTCCTTGAGCTGCTGCGTCTTGCTCTTTTTGCTTGCGGCACACATGGGGTCTCCTTTCCCGCACACTGCATTGCCCCGATGATGAGGGCACCCTTCATGCGGGTAAGTACCGGAAGCAGACCAAAAGCTGACCAAATGCCGACAAAAAACGGGCCGTGCGCAACAATGGTGTCGCACACGGCCCGCTACCAGCTGGTTTATAAAACTTCAGAAGTCCCTGTCTTCACAATTGACCTAGAAAAGCCGCCCGGTCTGCAAAAAGTTTCCACAAAAGCTCACGCGGTGCAGCGGACAAAGTCCGTGTTTGCGAATGGCCTCGATGTGCTCGGGGCTCGCGTAGCCCTTCGACTCCGCCAGATGGTACTCGGGATACTCGGCATCGTACTCGACCATCATCTCGTCACGCGTGACCTTGGCCATGATGGATGCCGCAGCGATGCAGGCAATCTTGGCGTCGCCCTTGACCACGTCGCGCTCGTTAGGAACGGCACCCAACGGGTTGCCATCCATAAGCACGCAATCCGGCTCTAGGCCCGTATCGGCAACAGCGCCCGCGACGGCGGCACGAATGGCACGCGCCATGCCCATATCATCGATAGCCTCCGGCGCGATGTGGCAAAAACCGATGGCAGTCGCCACCTCGACAATTTTAACGGCTAGTAGCTCACGGCGAGCAGGCGTGAGCTTTTTGGAATCGTTGATGCCCCAGACGCGCGGTTCCATAGGCAGGCACACGGCACACACCGTCAGGGGACCGGCAACCGAACCTCGCCCGACCTCATCCACGCCCACGACAACGCCGTCGCCACCAAGCTTGCGCATCAGCTTATACATGCCATTGACGCGCTCACGCTCGGCGAGCTCTTTGGCATGACGCTTCATGGCGCGTTCGCAGGCTTTGATGACCTGCCGGCGCGGATCCTCGCGATAATGCTCGACCAGGGCGGGAATCTCCTCAAACGTGGCACTAGCCAACTCGCCGGCCACCTGGGACGCCGAAACCGAGCTTGTCATGTTGGCCATACCGGGGCCTCCTTGCATGCGAATCAGTAAAAAGAAGGGCCACCCGAAGGTGACCCTTTTGTCCAAATGAGCGGACAGACGCTGCGATCGTCTTAGCGCTTCTCGGGAATACGAGCAGCCTTGCCCACCTTGTCGCGGAGGTAGTACAGCTTGGCGCGACGGACACGACCATGACGAACGACCTCGAGCTTGGCGATCTTGGGGCTGTGAAGCGGGAAGGTACGCTCAACACCGACACCGAAGGACATCTTGCGGACGGTGAAGGTCTCGCGGGCACCGGCGCCGGCCATGCGGATGACGTCGCCCTGGAAGACCTGGATGCGCTCGCGGTCGCCTTCCTTAATGCGGTAGTGAACCTTGACGTTGTCGGCGACGCGAACCTGAGGAATGTCCTCGCGGATCTGCTGACGCTCGATTGCGCGGATGTAATCCATGTGCAATTCCTTACTCTTCTAGAGGTGCCGTACCACCTTGGCCGGCACGTAGTTGAACAAACGTATTCGAGTATACACGCGCGGGTTTCTGCTGCAAGAACAATTTTTTACGCAGACAAAAAGACAAAACCCGCACATGATAACCGCCCGCCTCACGAATGAGACGGGCGGCATGAAGGGGGCTACGCTAGGCGTCTAAACCCAAAACGTTAGGCGGAACGCTTGGCCTCGAGCTTGGCCTGAGCGGCAGCCAGGCGTGCGAGGGGCACGCGGTAGGGCGAGCAGGACACGTAGTCCACGTCGGCCACGTTAAACAGGCCCTTGATGGACTTGGGGTCGCCGCCGTGCTCGCCGCACACGCCAAAGTGCATGTCGGGGTTGGTGGCGCGGCCCTTCTCGACAGCCATGCGCACCAGTTCGAGTACTGCCGTGTCGATGGTCTCGAAGGGATTGTCCTTCAAGATCTTCTTGTGCATGTACAGCGGGATGAACTTGGCCTCGGCATCGTCGCGGGAGAAGCCGAAGGTCGTCTGGGTGAGGTCGTTGGTGCCAAAGCAGAAGAAGTCTGCGTGATGGGCGATCTCGTCAGCGACCATGCAGGCGCGCGGCAGCTCGAGCATCGTGCCCACGGGAATATTGAACTCGACGCCCTCCTCGGCGGAAACCTCAGCGATTACGCGCTCGATAACCTCGCGGGTCTGGACATGCTCGGCCGTGATGGAGACGAGCGGAACCATGATCTCGGGACGCGGATCGACGCCCTCCTTGATGAGGCGAGCGGCAGCCGTGGCGACGGCGCGGACCTGCATGAGCGGCAGATCGCTAAAGACGACGGACAGGCGCACGCCGCGTAGGCCGAGCATCGGGTTGGACTCGACCATGCCGTCGATACGACGCAGGCGGGCGCGCAGGACGGCAAGCTCTTCCTCGCTGGCGCCGGCGGCTTCCTTCTTGGTGATGGCGACCTCGAGGTCGCGAGGATTATCCAGGAACTCATGAAGCGGCGGATCGAGCAGGCGGACGACCACATCGCGACCGGACATGGTCTTGAACATCGCCAGGAAGTCCTCGGTCTGAACCTTGAGCAGGTCGGCCAGGGCCTGCTGCTTCACGGCCTCATCGTCAGACAGGATAAAGCTCTGGATGATGTTCTTGCGATCGCCCAGGAACATGTGCTCGGTGCGGCACAGGCCGATGGCCTCGGCGCCAAACTCGAGGGCGAGCTCGGCATCCTCGGGATTGTCGGCGTTGACGCGCACATGGTTGGCATGGCCACAGGTCTCGTCCAGGCGAATCTCGTCGGCCCAGGACAGGATGGTGTCCAGATCGCCGGTGAGCTCGGCCGAGACCAGGTCGACGGCGCCGTCGACGACGATACCCTGGGTGCCGTCGATGGAG
>CABQSP010000042.1:0-14503 GCA_902466855.1 uncultured Collinsella sp.
TATTGACGGTCGGGTTAGATTGCCTGTTGACAGGGGGACGGGTCGGTATGGGTCTTGACGGCGACCACCGCTCCGCCACGATTGTCTTGACGAATGACTGATCCACGAAGGGATCAATATTTGATTCGAGAGTCTGGCGGTATTGGATTGACGGCCTTGCTAGTTCTCCCTTAAAGTAATAAGTGTGATGAGACCTTGCAACGATACGTTCTGCTTGGTCCGTGGGAACCGCCGAAAGGCGGTTTTTGCGTTTAAAGGGCTGTTTATCGAAGGGCACTTGTCCGTATTCGCTTCTGGGCGGTGCGTTTTACCGCGTATTTCGGAAGTGCGGGGAAAATCGAAACTTGCCGCGCACACTCCGATTTTTGCCAACAAAACCGCAGGTCGCAGGAGTCCAAAACCGGGGTCTGGTCGGCAGACCTCATTTTTTCACCGCACTTCCTAATTCGCCTGTCGATAATATGCGCCAGCCCCTGGAATCCCCGAGCACAACGGCTTTTTCGTATAAAGGATCCGCAGGTAGAAGCATTGTGGCATTTCGGAGCGCTCGGCACGCCAGGGATTTGTCGCATACTTCTGAGTTTTTAGGCCTTGTATCCTTTGCTCCAGATGCTGCAAACACTTGATTGATGCTATTTAAGGTCTATAATCAAATAAAAACTCTGATATACCTTTTAAAGCAATGAAAGGAATGTTGAGTACTATGCTTTGCCAGTTCACCTTTAAGAACTATCGGTCCTATCGCGACGAGGCTGAGCTTTCTATGCAGGCGACGCCGATGAAGGAGTTTGAGCGTTCCCTCATCGAGTGTTCCGACGGGCAGAGTTTCCTTCCGGTGGCTGCGGTATACGGGCCCAACGCTGGCGGCAAGTCTAATCTGCTCGAGGCTCTTGACTACGTTCGTTCGGCGGTGGCCAGACCAATAAGACTGCTGTCTGCCAGTGCTGATACGGCAGAGGGTGATCGCCCTTCGATACCCCGTTGTTCTGCGTTTGGTTTCGATGACGTATCTGCTGCCGAGCCCACTGAGTTCGAACTCTACTACCGCGTAGGCGACCACGAGTACCGCTATGTCTTGTCTGTACACGCCGACGAGATCATGTCCGAAGGGTTGTGGCGGCGTAAATTGGGAGCTTCGCGTACGGCGATGCTGTTCGAGCGCGAGGGTGCAAAGGTTGGGCTCGGTCCCACGCTGCGTAAGCTTGTGACGGCTGCGAGATTCAATCCGAGCCTGCCGTATTTATCGTTCCTTTGCATCAACTTTGATGCGCCGGTGGTCCAGGAGGCGGCCAGCTGGTTTCTCGACACTGTGTTTCTCAACTACAACAGTTTCTACCTGGAGCGGATGCTCGAACAAATGCTCGACGAGGGTGACTCGCGTGAGGTCACGCGTTTCCTGCGCGCCGTTGATGTGCGTATTGATGGCTTCAGAGTGGAGAGGGCGCCGGAGTGGCGCGGCCAGCGCGTCTTCGTGAGGCACGAGGTAGGCGGCAAGGCATACGAGCTGCGTTTATCAGAGGAATCAGCCGGCACCCAGAAGCTCATGGGGTTGGCTGCGTATCTGATGACGGCGCTTGAGCGTGGTGGCACCGTTGTGGTAGACGAGCTCGACGCCAAACTGCACCCGAAGCTTCTTCGCTATGTGATTCTGCTGTTTAAGGATCCTGAGGTCAACAAGAGTGGCGCGCAGCTCATCTTCTCGTCGCAGGACGTGTCCACCATGCGAAACGACGTGTTCCGCCGCGACGAGATATGGTTCGCGGCGCGCGGCGAGGGGGAGGCGAGCCAACTGTGGTCTCTCGCCGATATCCACGAGGCAAACGGTAATCTGGTAAGCAAGAACGCGGCTTTCGACAAGCAATACCTGTCCGGTCGCTACGGTGCCGATCCGTACCTCACCCGCATCGAGGAGTGGGATTAGCATGGTGGCGAAGAAGTCGAAGGGCTGGCGTAGCGGCAAGCGAGAGGGCCGCTCGCGCATGGTTCAGATGACGCGTCATCTTGTAGTGAGCGAGGGCAAGGAGACCGAGCCTCGCTACTTTGAGGGCGTGCGTGCGGCGTTGGGCGCGGCGAACGAGCGCAAGGTTGCCATTGTCGTTAAGGGGACCGGCAGACACACGCTTGACCTGCTTGACTTCGCCGTCGAACACTGTCGCTATGCGCCCGAGACGTTCGATCACGTGTGGCTCGTGTATGACAAGGATGACTTTCCTGCGTCCGACTTTGATGCGATGAAGCGCAAATGTGACGAGCTCTCCGATGGTTCGAGGACCTTCCATGCGTTGTGGTCGAACCCCTGCTTCGAGCTGTGGCCGCTTTTGCACTTTCGCTACACGACCGCGCATATGTCCGCGTCCGACTGCCAGCATGCCCTCGCGCAGGAGATGTCGAAGAACTTGGGCATCGAGTACCGCAAGAACCTGGACGGGATGTTTGGGGCAGTGGATGATAGGCGAGGCGAAGCATTGCAGCGTGCTGGGCGCCTCGTCGCGTACCATAGGGAACTGGGTAACATTAAGCCATCTGCGCAAAACCCTGCAACTAAGGTGGGCGAAATTTTCGATGTAATCGGGCCGTATCTGGTTGGCTAGGCGAGTCGCTGGATTGGCTTTCCGGTTAGTGCGATTGGCGGATTGTACTGCGCTATTGCGAGTCCGGTGCGTAGGAGAAGTGCGGGGAAAATCGAAACTCGCCGAGCGCACACCGATTTTTGCCAACAAAACTGCAGGTCGCGGATGCTCAAAACAGGGGCCTGTTTGACAGATCTCGGTTTTTCACCGCACTTCTGGATTGGGTGCTCATTTAGCACTCTCGATGTCCCCACATCCCCTAAAAAAGTTCTTAAAACAGCCTTAAAGGCGCCTTGGCTCGCGTTGACAGCGTACAATACGCATGTTTGACTATGACAAATGTGGAATTAAGGGGAGGGGTGCGCCATGGAGGTGCTGGTTGTTGGCAACACCGCATATGTTGACGATGACTTTTGTGCTAAGGCGTTCCCCGAGGACCATGTGCAGGTCGTAGCCGCGCAGGACACGCGCCGCGACGAGTCGTCGCCCCATGCTTCGTGGAAAGAGCTGCTCCAGCACTTGGAGCAGGCCTACGAGTTCGAACGCGTGGTCTACCTGTCTAATTACCTTACCCCGCATACCGATACCGTGGGCGATATCGAGCTGCTGCGCACGGTCTTTCGTGCGTGCGCGGGTCGCCGGGTCCAACTGCTGTATGTAGCGGGGCCCGCGGGTGCCGAGGGCGCCGCCGATGCCGTCGGGCGAACGGGCAAGGGCATTATCGCGCGCGCAGCCAACGACCTGTGCCGCTACTACGCTGCTCGCGAGGGCGTTCAAACCAAGATCCTGCGCGTGCCGTTCCTGTATACCGCATCTGCCGCGCTGGAGGACCCGTTTTTGGTGCCGCTGCTCGACGCGTGCTCAACCGGATCGGTCGCTCTGCAGGGCGCGCAGGATGCGGCGTTTCCCCTGCTGTGTGCCGAGGAGCTTGCGGTGTTGGTACGCCGTATCTTCGACAGCTGGGATGGTAACTTTGAGACGCTCGACGTAGCCGATACCTTCCATCATACGGCGGGTGAGGTGGGCGACGCCCTCAAGGCGCTGTTCCCAGGGCTTTCAGTTGCCTATGGCGATTCTGCCGGCTACGCCCTGCCCGTCAGCGACGTCGTTCGCGTGCGCTATGGCTGGTTTCAGCGCTACGACTTGCTGCGCGATCTCTCGACCATTCAAGCTCGCTGGGGCGCTGGACGCATCAAAAAGATCAACCCGCTGCGTGCCGCCATCGACCGCATCCAGATGCGCTCGCTGCCCATCAAATGCCTGGAGACGGGCCTTGCCTGGGCGCTCTTTGAGCTGCTGGAGCATCTGTTCTCCCAATCGGCCCAGCTCAACGTGCTCGATTATCGCCTGCTCTACGTGGTGCTGATCGGCACGCTGTATGGCTTGGACTTTGGCCTGGTTGCGGCGCTGCTGGCATCGGTGGGTTTGGCCGCGAGTTACTTTACTCAGTACGGCTATACCTTCCAGGGTCTCTTTTACGAGCCGTCTAACTGGCTGCCGTTTATTGCGTACTTTGTTGTGGGTGCCGTGTGCGGCTATGTTCAGCTGCGCAACAGCGAAGCCATTAGGGCGGAGCGCGATCAAAACGAGCTCGTGCGCAACCGCAATACGTTCCTTACGCAGCTCTACCACGACGCGATCGAGGATAAGCGCGCGTACAGGCGCCAGATCGTGGGTCGCCACGACAGCTTTGGCAAGATCTTTGCCGTGACGCAGGAGCTCGACGTGCTCAACCCGCGCGACATCTATCGCAAGTGCTGCGAGCTTCTGGGCGAGATCCTCGAGAACGATTCGGTGGCGATCTACCATGTTTCGGGCGGGGCATTTGCGCGCCTGGTGGCAGCAAGTCCCGCGATTGCCGAAGATGCCGCACGCTCGCTCACGCTTGAGCAGCTTGCACCTCTTTTGGGCGACGGGGGTCACTCGAACCTGTGGGTGAACCGCGAGCTGACGCCGGGGCTTCCCATGTTTGGATACACGATCGAGCGCGACGGGGCACCCGCCGTGCGGATCTTTGTGCGTAGTGCGGCCGAAAACCAAATGACCCTCTATTATCAAAACCTGTTCCGCATCTTGTGCGGGCTGGTTGAAAGCGCGCTGGGCCGTGCCTTTGACTACGAGGCGGTGGCGCAGGATAAACGCTGCGTTGACGGCACTTGCGTACTCAAGCAGGCTGCCTTTGGCCAAGAGCTCGCGGCGGAGCAGGCGCTGGCAGATAGCAAGATGGGGAGTTTTTTGCTCCTGCGCGTGGTACCGGGCATGGAGCCTGTCGGTGAGCTGGTGGGCGCAATTGGGTCGGCAATCCGCGAGAGCGACGCGGCGGGCTTGGTCGACGGCAACGTGCTCTACCTGCTTATGCGCCAGGCAAAGGCGTGCGATCTGCCCATTATCCGCGAGCGCCTGAGCGCAAAGCAGATTGCGGTGGAGCCCGTCGACGGCGAGGACATCGTGGAGCTGCTGCAGCACATCTCTTACACCGGTGACTGCGAGGGGAGTGTCGCTTGATCTCGCTTGTCGTTGCTGCCGTCTTGCTGCTGATTCATGCGCTGGTTTGCCTGATGCTGTGGACGCTCATGAAGCTGGGCCTGCTGCCGGTGCGCGGGCACATGTTGGCTGTGATAGTGCTGGTGCCGCTGTGGGGCCCGTTGCTGGTGGTTCTGCTATCGGTCCGCAGCGCGGTGTTTGGCGAGGGGCTGAAAGAGTCTGCGCTGGAGTCGCTGCGCTTCAACGACGAACTGCATCGCAGTATGTCGGTACCGAGTGGTGAGGACGATGCAGGCGTAGTGCCGCTCGAGGAGGCGCTCATCGTCAACGACCCGGCATACCGGCGCCGCCTAATGCTTTCCATGCTCACCGAGGAGCCCGACGCTTACCTGGCGCAGCTGCAGGCGGCTAAGCTTAACGACGACGTTGAGGTGGCGCATTATGCCGCGACGGCGGTGGCGCAGATCTCCAAGGAGTCCGACCTTAAACTGCAGCAGCTGGAGCGTGCCTTTAAGACGGACCCGAGTGCGCAAAACCTCAACGAATACTGCGATTTTCTTGGTGAATACTTGGGCTCGGGTTTGGCTGAGGGGCGCGTGGCTCAGATTCAGCGCCAACAGTACGCGCGCCTGCTTGCGCGTCGCTGCGAGCGCGAAGACACTTTTGAGCTGCGCATTCGATACGCGACGGCGCTGGCCGATGTCGGACAGATCGACGAGGCGCAGGTCGTGACCGACCAGCTGGTGCTCGACGTGCCCGAGGAGCAGGAGGTTTGGATGCTTTGCCTGCGGCTGGCCGTGATGCGCCACAACGGTGTCGAGGTTCACCGTGTGATCGATGCGATTGACAAGCAACATGTGTATTTGAGCGCCGACAACCGCGAAAAGTTGGCGTTTTGGCGCGACGGGGATGAGGTCCGATGAGCGTGGCGCAACATATCCGCGACCGTGCAGGCCGCTTTCGTTGGATGGGGCTCCTCGTGGTGTGGGCGGTCTTTATTGCCATGGCCGCCGTGCTGCTAGTGGAGCGTGCCGGCGTGCAGTACAGTGCGGGCCAGCATAAGCTGGGGATGCTTGCCGCCAACGATGCGGTGCCGGCCTCCTCGGCAATCTTTGGCCAAAAGCCCACATGCCTGGTCATTACCGATTCCGATCAAGCTGGCGTCGAGGACGTAAAGGAGCAGTTCGACCAGATTTTGCTGGACATGAAGATCGCCCATCGCGATGTTGATATTGCCACCGACGGTGCGGACGCGATCCCATCGCTCACGTCGTTTGATCGCGTGATTGTGCTTATGCCCTCGCTTGACGGGCTCGGTACGCACCTGAGCGACATTATGAGTTGGGTGAGTGCCGGCGGTTCGCTTATGCTCGCCATGCCTCCGGATAACTCGGGCTATCTGCAAGTGATTGCTCCCAAGCTTGGCATTGAATCTGCCGGATATGACTATGTAAAAGCCGAAAGCATTGTGCCGAGCGAGGACTTTATGCTGGGCGGGGGAGAGCGCTACGAGCTCTCGGACCCCTTTGATTCGTCGCTTTCGGTTTCGCTGCGCGAGACAGCTCGTGTGTGGGCTAAGACCGGCGATGCGGGCGCTCCGCTCATTTGGTCGAATGACTGCGGTAGCGGTCGCACCGTGGTGTGCAATATCGGTATCTATGACAAGGTCATGCGAGGTTTTTACGCCGCGGCGATCAGCCTGCTGGGCGATGCCACGGCCTATCCGGTCATTAACAGCGCCGTCTTCTATCTGGACGACTTTCCCAGCCCCGTGCCCTCGGGCGACGGCACCTACATTAAGCGCGACTACGGGCTTTCCATCGCCGACTTTTATACCAAGGTCTGGTGGCCCGATCTGCAAAAGCTCGCGCAAAAATACGGCATTCGCTATACCGGCGTGATGATCGAAAACTACGAGGACACGGTCAACCAGACCGAGCCCGCGCGCCAACCCGATACCACGCAGTTCCGCTATTTTGGCGGCATGCTGCTGCAGATGGGCGGAGAGCTGGGCTTTCACGGCTACAACCATCAGCCTCTGGCGCTCTGGGATACCGACTATGGCACGCTGTATGACTACAAGACCTGGAAGAACAAGGAAACGCTCGTCGCATCGCTCAACGAGCTTATCGTCTTCCAAGATGAGGTGCTGCCCAACGCGCACGGCTCGGTTTACGTGCCGCCGTCAAATATCCTTTCGGCCCGTGCACGCAAGCTTATCGGCACCGACGTTCCGCGCATTAAGACTATTGCCAGTACGTACTTTGAGGACGGCACCGACCTGCCCTACGTGCAGGAGTTTGGCGTGGCGAGCGATGGCATTGTGGAGCAGCCACGTATTGTCTCGGGCGGCATGGTCGACGATTCCTATATGCGCCTGGCAGCCGTGTCCGAGCTCAACATGCACTACGTGAGCACGCACTTTATGCACCCGGACGACCTTTTGGACCCCGATCGCGGAGCCAAGGAGGGCTGGGAGGTCTACAAGGGCGGCCTGACCGACTACCTGGACTGGCTTACCAAGTCTGCGCCCGACCTGCGGCGCCAGACCGGTTCGGAATGCTCGGGCGCCATCCAGCGTTTTTCGTCCGTGACGGTGAGCGTGGACACAGGCGCGGATGCCTGGACGCTCAGCCTGGGCAATTTCCACGACGAGGCGTGGCTCATGTTCCGCGCCAACAACGGCGAGCCGGGTGCAGTCACGGGTGGCGAGATTACGCATCTGACGGGCGATCTGTACCTGGTTAAAGCCACGGACAAGACGGTGACCATTGCACGCAAGGAGGGTGGCGACAGATGAGAATCTGCTTGGTACTCGAGGGTTGCTACCCCTATGTGCACGGCGGCGTATCTACCTGGATGCATGGCTATATCCAGGCCATGCCCGAGCACGAGTTTGTGCTGTGGGTGATCGGCGCGCATGCTGCCGACCGCGGCAAGTTTGTCTACGAGCTGCCCGGCAATGTGGTCGAGGTGCACGAGGTATTTCTGGACGATGCCCTGCGCCTATCGGGCGAGCAAGAAGAGGCCGACTTTAACGCCCGCGAGCGCGAGGCGCTGCGCCGCCTGGTATCGCTCTCCAATCCGGACTGGGACGTGTTGTTCGATATCTTCCAGCGCCGTCGCGTGCATCCGCTCTCGTTTTTGCAGAGCCGCACGTTTATGGATATCTTTCGCGACGTGTGCCTGGCCGAGTACCCATACACGCCCTTTGCCGATGCATTCCACACCATGCGCTCCATGCTGCTGCCCGTGCTCTACCTTCTGGGCAGCGAGGTGCCGGTGGCCGATGTGTACCACGCCATCTCGACCGGCTACGGCGGCCTGCTCGCCTGCCTGGGCTCAAGCGTTCACCAGGCTCCGGTGCTGCTCACCGAGCACGGCATTTATACCCGCGAGCGCGAGGAAGAGATCATTCGCGCCGACTGGGTCGTGCCGTCGTTTAAGGACCGCTGGATTCGCTTTTTCTACCTGCTTTCGGAGGAGATCTACCGCCGCGCCTTCCGCGTGACGAGCTTGTTTCATAACGCCCGCAAGACGCAGATCGATATGGGCTGCGATGCTGACAAATGCCTGGTCATCCCCAACGGCATCCAGTTTGACCGCTTTAAGGACATTCCCTTAAAACCCGATGACGGCTGGGTGGACATTGGCGCGGTGGTGCGTCTGGCGCCTATCAAGGACGTCAAGACCATGATCTATGCCTTCTTTGAGCTGCACGAGCGCCTGCCCAAGGTGCGTCTGCACATCATGGGTGGCGTGGACGACGAGGAGTACGGTGCCGAGTGCCACGCGCTGGTCGATACCCTGGGCGTGCGCGATCTGATCTTTACCGGCCGCGTCAACGTGGTCGAGTACATGGAAAAGCTCGACTTTACCATTTTGACGAGCATCTCCGAGGGCCAGCCGCTCAGCGTGCTGGAGTCGCTTGCAGCGCGCCGTCCCTGCGTGACGACCGAGGTGGGCTGCTGCCGCGAGCTGCTCGAAGGCGCCCCGGGCGATGACTTTGGCGTGGCAGGTTTTGTGACGCCGCCCATGTATCGCAAGGGCTTGGCCGATGCCATGGAGCGCATGTGCGTGAGCCGCGCCCGTCGCATTGAGATGGGGGAGCGCGGGCAGCGTCGCGTCGCCACGTACTTTTTGCACGAGCAGATGCTCGCCAACTATCGCGCGCTGTACGACGAGACGGCGCGTGCGTTTGACCTGCCCAGAGAGGGGGAGTAGCCGGTGGCCGGAATCGGTTTTGAGCTCAAACGCCTGTTTAGGCGCAAGGGTCTGTTTGCCACGATGCGCGCCTATGGCTACGCCGGCATTGTCTGCACGGGCCCCATGCTGCTGGGCGTGCTACTCCAGGTGGGTATCTTGGTGCTGTGCGGTCTGTGGGGCGTGGGGCGCGTCAACCGGGATCTGCTGGTGTGCATGGTGACCTATACGCTGCTGGCATCGCTCACGCTCACAAGCTTTTTCTCCATGCCGGTCACGCGCTTTTTGGCCGACATGCTCTTTGCCGAGCGCGAGGATGAGATCTTGCCTTCGTTTTGGGGCTCCAACGCCATCATGCTCGTTGCGGGCACGGTGCTCTACGGCGTCTTTTTGCTGTTCTCGGGCGCCACGCTGCTGCAGGGGCTGCTGTGCCTGTGGCTGTTCAACATTATGATCGTCAACTGGAACGGCATGAGCTACCTCACGGCCATCAAAGATTACCGCGGTATCCTGTGCAGCTTTGCGGCTGCCATTGGTGTGGCGTGCCTGTGCGCCCTGGCCACGCTGGCACTGGGGCTGCCGCCTGTCGAGGGCCTGTTGGCGTCAATCGCCCTAGGCTACGGCGTCATGCTCGCCTGGGATGTGGTACTGCTGTACCGGTATTTTCCACGGAGTGACCGGAGTCCCTGGCGTTTTTTGCGCTGGCTCGACCAATTTATGCCGCTTGCGCTTACGGGGCTGTTTACCAACTTGGGGCTTTTCGCACACCTGGTTATTATCTGGGCGGGCCCTATTGGCGTGCAGATCAAAGGCCTGTTTTACGGGGCTCCTTACCATGACGTGCCGGCACTCATTGCGTTTTTGACCACACTCGTCACGACCGTCAACTTTGTGGTGTCGGTCGAGGTCAATTTCTATCCGCGCTACCGTGACTACTACAGCCTGTTTAACGACGGCGGCGTGGTGGGCGATATTGTGGTGGCCGAGGAGGAGATGCTTTCCACGCTCAACAGCGAACTGCGCTTTTGCGCGCTCAAGCAGCTGTTTGTGACGGCGGCGGTCATTTCGCTCGAGACCACAGTGCTCTCGGCCCTGCCGCTGGGCTTTAACAATCTTATGCACGGGTATTTTCGCACGTTATGCGTAGGCTACGGCCTGTATGCCGTGGGCAACACGATCCTGCTTATCTTGCTGTACTTTACCGACTACAAGGGAGCCGTTCTGGCCTCGGGCCTGTTTGCCGGTGTGGCAGGGCTGGCGACCGCCGTGTCGTTGCTTTTGCCGCAGCAGTTTTACGGCTTTGGCTTCTTGTTGGGTGCGGTGGTGTTTTTTATCGTGGCCCTGCTGCGGCTCGATACCTATACCGCCAACTTGCCGTATCGTATCCTGAGCCAGCAGCCCATTGTGGCGACCGACAAAACGGGTCGCTTTACACAGCTGGGCCGCTTGCTCGACCGTGCCGAGCAGCGCTATGAGGAGTGCCGCCGCAAGGGCGTGCCGCACGGCGCGTTTCAGCGCGCAGTAGTTCGCGTGTATCGCAACCATTGGGGAGGTTCTGATGATCGATAAGTTGATGTCTCGCCGCTGTCTGATCGAGGCGGCTGCCGGCGCGCTGCTGCTTTCGGGCTGCTCATCTCAGGACGAATCCTCGACAAATAAGGTAAAAAAGCAGGACGAGATTAAAAAGGCCGAGGCCTCCGACCAGTCCAAGCATCTGCGCGATAAGGACGAGCTGTACGAGGTCTATGATGACTCGGGCATTGTGACCATGTACCTGACGGTCTCGCGCGGCAACAGCTCCGAGAACACGGACCATAGCTGGGCCGAGATCAACACGTACTCGGTGTATGACTATGCCGACATGGGCGTGACGCGCTATCAGGTTATGGGCCTGCTGCAGGCGGGCGACGAAGACGGCCCGGTGGCCGGCGAGGTTGGCTATGGCGAGGAAGCGCCCAATGCCACCGTGCAGGTGCGCGGTCAGACATCGAGCATGAACTCGCAAAAGAATTACAAGGTGGAGCTCAAAAAGGGCAAGGGTACCTGGCGCCAACAGCGCGCGATTGCGCTCAACAAGCACATGGGCGAGGGTATGCGTTTTCGCAACAAGATGGCCTACGACCTTATCCGTGGGATTCCCCAGATGATGGGTCTGCGCACGCAGTTTGTGCATCTGTGGGTGTGCGACCAGACCGAAAAGACCAACGACACCTTTGAGGACTACGGCCTGTTTACGCAGGTGGAGCAGCTCAACAAGACGGCGCTAAAGGTACATGGCCTGGATAAGAGCGGGCACCTGTACAAGGTGAACAGTTTTGATTTCCATCGCTACGAGGACACCATTAAGCTCGCCGACGATCCCGACTACAACCAGGCAAGCTTTGAGGGCATGCTCGAGATTAAGGGCGATACGGACCACACCAAGCTCATCGAGATGCTCGATGCGCTCAACGACGAATCGCAAAAGATCGATGATGTGCTCGATACCTACTTTGATACCGAGAATTTGGTCTATTGGATGGCGTTTCAGATCCTGACGGGCAACTGCGATACGCAGAACCGCAACTGCTATCTGTACAGCCCGCTTAACTCCAAGGTCTGGTACATCCTGGATTGGGATAACGACGGCATGCTGCGTAAGCTTGAGCTGAGCCTGACGGGGTTCTCGGATTATGCGAGCTGGGAGCGCGGCGTAAGCAACTACTGGGGCAACGTGCTGTTCAATCGTGCGCTGCGCAGCAAGTCGTTCCGCAGCGAACTCGACCGTGCCGTCAAGGACTTGCGCTCGTATTTGACCGAGACTCGCCTGGCCAAGATGATCAAGCACTACCGCGAGGTGACTGAATCCCTGGTCTTTGCTTCGCCCGATATCGACAATCTGCCTGTCACCAAGGACCAATACGAGCAGATCGCCGCGGCGATTCCCTCCGAGATCGAGGAGAACTACAAGAGCTTTCGCGAGAGTTTTAAAAAGCCCATGCCGTTCTACATCGGCGTGCCGCAGATCGATAACGGTAAACTGCGCATTAACTGGGATGCGTCCTACGACTTTGAGGCGCGCGACATTCGCTACACCGTAGAGCTTGCGCGCGACTATGCCATAAGCGATGTGGTCTTTAAGGCCGAGGACGTGCTGCTTCCCGAGGTGACCTGTGATGCGCCCGATACCGGCCAGTTTTTTGTGCGCGTGCGTGCCACCAACTCCGACGACTTTACGCAAGATGCGTTTGACTACTATGTGACCGACGACGGCAAGCACTACGGCATGAAGTGTTTTTACGTGCAAGACGGCGGTAAGGTCGTGGAGGACACGTATGAGGAGGGCTAGCGCGCTGCTTGAGCGCTTGGCGGCTCCGCCTGCGCGTGCAACGCAGGAGCGTTACCGCCACGAGCTCAAATATCTCATTAACGAGGGCGAGCACTCCGCGCTTGCCTGTCGCATGGCGCCGGTTTTTAAACTGGACAAGCATGCGCGGGCGGGTGGTTACACCATTCGCAGCCTGTATTTTGACGACTACTGCAACTCGGCCTACGAGGAAAAAGACGCCGGCATTCTCATGCGCAAAAAGTATCGCGTGCGCATCTATAACGGCAGCGACAAGGTGATTAAGCTTGAGCGCAAAAAGAAGTACGGCAGCTGGATCTACAAGGAGGACGCGCCGCTTACGCGCGGCGAGTTTGAGCAGATTTTGGCTGGCGACTACGGCTTTTTGCTGAGGAGCACCTATCCGCTCTGTCGCGAGTTCTACATCGAGTGCATCTGCAACATGATGCGCCCGCGGACCATCGTGGACTACGAGCGCGAGCCGTGGGTGATGGATGAGGGCACCGTGCGCATTACGTTTGACATGAACGTGCGTGCCGCGGTGGGAAGCTTCGATATCTTTGACGCGACGCTGCCCGCGTTGCCGGTCCTGGAGCCCGGCAAGCTGGTGATGGAGGTCAAGTTTACGGAGTTTTGTCCGCAGCTGGTGCGCGATATGGTGCCGCCGGGCGCGGCCGAACTCACGGCGGTCTCTAAGTACTGCCTGTGTTATGACAAGACCGCCTACCTGCGCGGATTTAATTACTGGGAATCGGATTTTGAGAACCGAGGGGATATTTAGACCATGAGCACCAGGGACTTTTTTAAGAACTCCGTCTTGGAGGCGTTCGGTCAGGTCGACCCTGCCAAGATTGGCCTTTCGCTGCTCGTGGCGCTCGCCATGGGCATCCTGATCTATTACGTGTACAAGCGCTTTTTTACCGGCGTGGTGTATTCGCGTAGCTTTGCCGTGACGCTCGTGGGCATGTGCGTGCTCACCTGCATGGTCACGCTCGCGATCTCGACCAACGTGGTCATCTCGCTCGGTATGGTCGGTGCTCTGTCCATCGTCCGCTACCGTACGGCGGTCAAGGACCCGCTCGACCTGCTGTATCTGTTTTGGGCCATTACCACGGGCATTACGGCAGGCGCCGGCATGTATGCGCTCGTGGGGCTTACGGCAGTGGTGATCGTGGTGATGATTGCCGGCTTTGCGAGCCGCCAGGACAAGGCGCGCGTGTACATGATGGTCATCCACTACACGGGCCAGACCACCGGCGACGATATCGTGCGCGCGTTTGGGCGCACCAAGTTCACCGTCAAGTCCAAGACCATGCGCGGCGACAAGGTCGAAATGGCTGCCGAGGTGTTCTCGGATGGTGTAGATATGCCCTATGCTGACGCCATCGGCGCGCTCGACGGCGTGGAGGACCTAACGCTCATCCAGTACAACGGCGAGTACCACGGTTAGAACCCTAGCGAGCAAATGGGCGCTCCTGGTCGAGCATACGTCAGCGAGCGGGCGGCTGCCGTGGCTATTGTGTTCCGGCGTTCTAACGAACGCCGGACCGCTCGACGCTGCGCGGGCATCTGCCGGGCGATCTGCCGCTCAAACCGTCGCTCGCGTACATAAAGTACGCTTCGCTCCTCTTTCGCGGCACCTCGCCACGGCAGCTGCCCGCTCGCTGGTTCTTGCTCGACCTGGATGGGCGAGTTGATTCGTTGAGCGCGTTCGCGGGTATTATGGTGAAAGCGATTTCAACGACGGGGGTTCTCGTGGTAAAGATGAAAGATGTGGCCGAGTTGGCCGGCGTTTCGAGCGCCGCCGTCTCGCGCTACCTCAACGGTGGCTACATATCGACGGACAAGGCCGAGCGCATTAAGAAGGCGATCGAGCTGACCGGATACGTGCGGTCCAGCCAGGCCCGTGCGCTGCGCACCG
>CABQSP010000043.1:0-14244 GCA_902466855.1 uncultured Collinsella sp.
CGGACACCTTGGCCTGCAGCTTGACCGGCTTGCCGCAGCGGGCGTCGCCCGAGACTTCGAGCGACTCGACGGAGTAGCGCTCGCCGACCGTGACCTTGCGGGTCAGGTGCCTCTCGGCGGAGCCGTCGATCACGTCGAGGTAGACGGTGTACTCGCCCGGCTCGGTCGGGGTCCACTCGCAGGAGGAGGAAGCGGAGGGCTGCTGGGCGACGCCCCACTTGGCCCAGCCGCCCTTCTCCCAGACGAACTTGTACTTGAGGCCGGAGGCGTCGCCGGACACCTTGGCCTGCAGCTTGACCGGCTTGCCGCAGCGGGCGTCGCCCGAGACGTCGAGCGAATCGAGGGACCAATTGACAACCTGATAATCAGAAGTGCTCGTTATATAGCCATTAGAGTCGATAACGTCTGCGTAAATCTCATAATTACCGGCTTGCGGTAAAGTCCAAGATACCGACGGTTTCGTCAAGTCTTGCCCGATAATACCCCAGTTATCGTCAGACCAATCCACACCAGACTTATGCCAAACGAACTTATATTTAAGCCCATCGGTTTTACCGACCACATTCACACCGATATTAATAGGCGTACCAGCCCGTCCCATATCCTCCGAGAACGAAATCCCATCAATGGAGTAAGGATGCGGGAACTGAGCGATGATCGCAGCAGCGTCAGCCTCTCCCAGACGACGGCAACCATCATCCGAGAAATAGTTGGCCACATCACCGTAATTCGAAATGAAACCATGCTCGATAAGAATGCCAGGAATCCCCTGCTCACGGGCACAACGAATAACAGCGAACTCGTCGCCAACTTCCATTTGAAATACGCCGCGGTATGTTAATCCCATAGCAGCAAGGTTGTTCATGACCTTGTTGGCAAGCTCAACCGAAACCTGTGTGTAGTCGGTGCCATTTGCAGTGGGAGCATAAACTTCTGCCCCGTGAGCTCCAGAAGACCCAGAGTTGATATGGAAGCTAACGAAGGCCTGCGCTCCCTGATCTATGCAGCGCTGTACGCGATAAAGGTAATCATTGCTGGGATAGTAGCCGGACTGCTGGCGTGCAAGAACGATCTTAAAGCCGTAAGCTTCAAGTTTATTTTTGCAGGCTGTCATGATCTTCCAGGTAAGATCGGCTTCACTCTTGCCATTTCCCTGCGCGCCAGAATCAACTCCGCCATGGCCGGCATCAAGTGCAATTACCCCAACATTGCGAGCGGAGCGCTCAGCGTAGGTAGATATGCCATCAGGCGAATCAGCGCATTCCAACGCCTGCTGGATCGATTGAGCCTCAACGGCATTGCCATCACTGTCTGCATAGTAAACAGAAGTGCCCTCAGAATTCATGGAGCTATCGATAATCGTAAACGAATAATCCCTGTCAGAGAGATCCACTACATGTTCAGTGTCATCACGCTGCAAAACGTAGGTTATCGAAGTCAGAAAGTAAGTATTGGAGTTCAACGTCGAGCCAAATACAAAAGCAGCAGAATTATCAGCCGTTGCAGATGCTTCAATAGTCCCCTGAATCCCATTGGCACTTACATAGTTGAGAGTTGCGGAGGCAAGGCTATCGCCGTCATCGGGAGTAGCAAAGGCAACGACCTGATCAGCCCCGCTGGGAAGGCTCGGGTAGGCAAGATATACATATTGGAAAGAGGAATCGACCGGTTCAGCCTGCTGATAGTTCTCAGATACATCAACGCCAAAATCCTCATCGGCCGATTCGTCAACGTTCGTTGCCGGCAATGAATCATCAGCAGCGTCGACATCAACAGAACCCGCATCACGCGAGGCCACACCATCATTGTCTGCAGTCGCAGCGTCCACGGCAACGTCCACAGACGGGACGTTGCTCGCAGCGTATGCAGCAGCCGCAGGACCCATCAAGGATGAAATGGTCAAAAGACCAGCAAGAGAAAAAGCTGTTGAGGCACGCAATGCTTTTTTCATATCGGATCCCCCGTCACAAATAATGTTACTAAGAGAAGATTATCTTACAATCTCCTCTGCATCGGAAGTCCAGTTATTCGAAGCACGGGAATTGTTATAAAGGCAGATAGAAACCTGCTCTTATAAAAAGCAGGTTACGTTCTCAGCAAACTTTTGTCTTTTCGTCCTTCCATGGACACAGTGTTAGCTCTAGTTTTTGAAGCAATTAGCGGCGCCCCAAACAGTGCAAGCGCCAGTGAAACAAAATCCACTGAAACACGCAATTCGTTTAAGCACGCGGTGGACGACGAAAGCGTGTACACAGCCGCGAAATACAGCAAAATGCCCCAACGTTTCGCTTGCATCAGGGGCGTCTGGGGCTTCATCGAAAGAGTAGCCCGGCTAACGCATTCAAGAAAAATAGAGCGTGGTCTTCATGAATCAAACGCCAGTATGCAACGCTCGCGCGCGTCTTTGAATCTTCTAATGAGCAAGAAGAGAGGGGTCTAGGAAAGACCTAATAGTTCTTGGAATCTGGGGATCGTCGAACTCACCATCTTTAAACAAGAGAATCATATAGCTTCTTATCGTTCTGTCTCGAAAAGATATGAGTGACCAGATGCACATCGTGGGCCTTTGAAATACAATCTTCGTCCCTTAAAGATTCAGCAACATAACAACCGCCCCAATCAAAAAAGCCGAGATAGCCCCGGCTGATAATCAAAGAGGCGGTTGGATTGGCAACACCTATTTGGACGATTCCGGGAGGGACAGCCCCGCCTCCCTGAACTCGACCGGCGACATGTAGCCCAGCGTCGAGTGGATCCTGAAATTGTTGCACCAGTGCACGTAGTCCGAGAGTTTGACCCGGAGCTCGCGCGTCGTGCCGAACGTCTCGCGGTGGACGAGCTCGGCCTTCAGTATCCTGTTGGTCGACTCGTCGACGGCGTTGTCGTAGGGGCAGCCCATGGCCGACAGCGACCTCTCTATGCCGAAGGCCTCGAGCATCAGGTCGATCTCGGCGTTGTCGAACTCGCTGCCGCGGTCCGTGTGGAAGACCTCGATGTCCGAGATCGGGAAGGAGAGCGTCGCGAACGCCGACCTGACCAGCCGGGCGTCCTTTGTGTTCTGGTGGCGAAGCTCCTGCGGTGGTACATTTCATTTTTCAGCGTCGCAAAGAACGACTCTGCGACGGCGTTGTCGTGGCAGTTGCCGGTACGGCTGCAAGAGAGGCGCACATGGTTGCCCCTGGCCCACTCAGCGAGCTTGCGGCTGGTGTACTGCGCCCCCTTGTCCGAGTGGAATATGGCGTTCTCTGCCACGTACCCGCGCGCACGCGCGCCCTCGAGGGCGCTGACGACGATATCGGCGGTCATGCGCTCGGACAGCGACCAGCCCACGAACATGCGGGTGTTCAGGTCGATCACCGTCGACAGGTAGAGCCAGCCCTGGCCGGTGCGCAGGTAGGTGATGTCGCCGACGAGCTTGTAGGTGGGCACCGGGCTCGTGAAGTCCCGCCTGATCAGGTCGGGCCTTGGCGTGGCGTCCCTGTCGGGGACCGTCGTCCTCTTCGACTTGTACGGCGTGCAGCCGCTGATCCCCAGCTCGCGCATGCACTTGCGCACACGGTACAGCGTGATGCCGCGCAGGCCGTCGGGCAGGAAGCACTTCACGAACCGCGCGCCGAAGCGCCTGTCGGACTCGAGCCACACGCGCCGCACGGCGTCGCGCGCCTCGGACCAGTCGTCGACGGGGCAGCCGTTGGAAACCCAGCTGCAGTGGCCCGACCGGCTCACCCCCAGCACCTTGGCCATCATCGCCACCGTGAAGTTGCCCTTCTCCGCCTCCATGAGCCTGTACCTGGCTAGAGTGCCTGCTCTTTGGCGAAGAAGGCCGCGGCTTTTTTAGGAACGCGTTCTCCGCCTCGAGCTCGCGTATGCGCTTCCTCGCCTCGCGAAGCTCGCGCTCCTCGGCCCTCGGGTCGGGCTCGCCCCCCAACTCGCGCTTGCGCTTGAGCACCCAGTCGTTCACCGTCTTGGGGTTGAGCCCGAGCTCCCCGCAGACCTGGGTTATGGGGCGCCCCGTGGAGATGACGTAGTCGGCTGTCTCCCGCCTGAACTCGTCGGTGTACTTCTTCTGATTGGCGACCATGAGGCAATCCTTCCGTCTATCGGCTTGTATGCAGTCTAGGGCATCGCGGCCACACGATCCCTCCAGCCCGCGTGTCCGAAAAAACGATACAGGTCAGAGGTCGCCCCCGCGGCGCGGCGCCACGCGACGAAGTGCAACCGCAGGCTGATCGACCGCAGGGAGGCCATGGCCGCCGCCGGCAAGAGGCCGTGCATGGCCAACTGCGCCACGGCGCGCGAGATGGCGTGCTGGGTGTGGGCCATAGCCGGGATGGCGGCGGCGTAGCGCGCCGCCGCCCCCGGACACGGGTTCCGACCCCGGCGCGCGCCGCGCTCGAGGCCGTTGGGAGGCCACTCGAGTCCCTTTTCTGGGCGGCGGGAGACCGCCATGCCCGCATAAAGACTCCGATTTCGCCGCGAGGCCCCCAGCCGTAGCAACGAAATGCGCAGCCGAGAAGGCCACGCGCGGATATTAGAATGCCGAACGTGCGTCGAGCAGACACGCCCTCCAGCGGCGCGGTCGCAGGGTGAAGATAGGTAGGCCCGGCCGTGCGCGGTAGCTCCGCGGGCGGCCGGGCCGGTTTTGCCTCTTGGCAATGTTCAACTCATATTAAAAGGGAGGAGTCGACTGATCGGCCCCTCCCACGGCGTTTCGCCGTTTCTCTCTGCACATATTAGCACACGGAAGGAACGTCACCGCTTGCGCCCGTAGCCATCGATGAACCCCTCAATAAATCCGTATTTCTGCCGGTCACCGCTTCCGACGATCATCATGTACGTATCAACCCCGACAGCGCTCTCGAGCTTCTCGAGCTCCCGCAGGCATTTCCGAAGAAAATCTCTGGAACGCTTCTTCTGATGCGTTAGCAAGGTCAATAGGTAGGCCAGGAGAACGATGTAGTCGATTATGGAATTGAAATTCAACCTGTACCCGATAGAAAGATCCTCATCGAGAAGCTCGCCAACCGCGGCCAGGTTTCTGTCGGTCTTGGGATACTTAACCGATTGGCTGAACCTCGAATCAAATACCGCCCCGTTATGGGCGACCGCGTTCCTTAAGGGACGAATCGTCTCGACGATGTTGATGACGATGCCGGGGTTCGCATGTAAGAGACCTAGGTCGCTTGCGATATCGGCGAGGATTTCATCGGGAAGGCTTCTGCATACGCTTGTGAGATCGCCGAGGGTCATCACCTCGAAAATGCTCCAAACGGGCGCGTCATCGTCGCGATCGACATAATGCTTCACGAGATCGTTTTTGTAACTCCGTCTCACGATGTTCTGAAGCTGGCTCTTGAGCTTGAGCTTTTCCCCCATCTGCCCGTTCACGACCCTTCCGTTGACATCCCTGCATGTCCGGAGGCCGCGCTTTAAGAAGGTCGCCAGCCCGGGGTCCTCTATGTTCTCAAGTATTCTGGCCAAGACTATGTTTTTAACCGCCGTTTCGATGAACATTATCTCCGGGTAGATTGCAGCCTTGATGGCGGAATCGAACCCGTATATGTCCATGAGTGCATCGAACGAAGGGAGGGGGAGCGCATTTTTGGGCTTTCGGACAAACCGGAAGCCTTTATAGCCATGGAAATAGCCCATGTTTCTCAGCAGTATCTTTCTGTCGCTCCCCCGCAAATCCTCCATACCGTGATTCGTCCTCATGTGCTTCATGAGGGAATTGATGCTCATGCCCTTCTTCATCGAACCTCCCTTGGCCTCCTTCTAGGAAATTATATCCCAGCCCGCCTCGACGGGGCGAGTCTGTCGTTGGCGCCGGCCTATTTGTGTTTGTTAACGTCGTGATTGCGGGTTTGATCACATCCGATTTTCAGAATTGAGCACGATAGTTTTTCGGTTTTGAGCACGGCCACGCCGACCAGACCGCATGCCTTAACGTTGTCGGTGCGTCGTATCGGCAACGAGCAAAGGCAGGAGGGAATGATCGACGTGGACAAGATAGAGGACGCAGGTGGCGGGCTGCAGGGCCATGCTCGAGGCCGAGCTCGCGCACAGGGACGCGACCAAGAGGGCACGGCTGCTCAGGCAGGCGAGGCTCCCCGTGCACAAGTCGGCCGAGGGGTTCGAGTGGTCGCACGTGCGGTTCTCCGAGGGCTGGGGCCGCGACGACATGCTTTCGCTGGGCTTCGTCGGCGCCCGCGAGGACCTCGTGTTCTTCGGCAAGACCGGCAGGGGCAAGACCCACATGGCCGTGGCCCTGGCGATGCGCACGGCCGCCGCCATCTGGTCGTCGCCGAACACCGCGCCCCACCGGCTGAACTCCAGGTTCGTGGTGATGACCACCGACTGCCGCTCGTAGGCGTCGGCGAACACCTAGAAGAGCGCGCGCGCCGTCGAGATCCAGCGGCAGGAAGCCGAGCTCGTCGATGACGAGCAGCCTAGCGCAGCCGATGAGCGCGGCCTCACGGTCAAGGCGCCCCTCGTCGCGGGCGCGCCGCAGCCGCATGACGAGCGATGACGCGGTGAAGAAGCGGGCCTCCATCCTCCGCTCGCACGCCAGCATGCACAGCGCCGAGGCCATGTGCGTCTTGCCGGTGCTGACGTCCCCCACCAGCACGAGGTCCTCGCAGAAACCAGTTTCATGGAGCGTTTCATTGAAAATCCCCCTAATCTAGCAACGGTTTAAAGTCTACTAGATTGGGGGGGACGCGAGCCAAGTCGACAAAGGCAGTTAACCGGCGGCTATTCATGCCTCGATTTAGAACCGCTCGAGAATCTCCGCAGCATTCTCTCGCAGATAGATATCTAGGTCCGGCACGGCAAACTGCACGTAGCCCCTCTGTGGTGCCTGAATAACCTCTCTTTGTAGCAATTTGGCCCTAATAGAGCTGATCTCATTGGTCTTTTTACCCATGCGCTTAGCAATCTCGGCTGATTTGGACTGTTGTTTATCCTCGCACATCGCCAAAAGGTATTTGATATCGTTAAGTCCCAGTCCAGAAATCGCGGGCTCGTGAACAACATCGTGAAAACGAGCCTCTGCCAGCGCAATGCCTTCGGTGACATCGTGTTCGCTCACAATGGCACTTTTGGCACGATGCAAGTTGGCGCGCTGCCAAATGGAGTAACCGACCATTTGCACCAGATAGGCATAGCCCTTAGTGGTCTTAGCGGTTCTCGACAGCAGTTAAACCATTGTCTAAAGCGAGAAATACTCACTCTCGGCAGATAAGTTAGGCCCCAACCACGGATCATCCGTCAAGAAAAACTCCGGCCAGCGCTGCATAAACAGTGACTGCTCGCGCTTCCAACGGCGCAGCTTCTCCTCGCTGGCCTCTTCCCTGCCGCGCGAAGTGAACTCATAGTGGTACAGCTCGGCATAAGGCGTAAAGATGGTGCGGTAGCCCGCCTCCCATGCGCGCAGGCAAAAATCTGCATCGTTAAAGCCAACGGCGAACTCCTCGTCGTAACCTTCAACCTGCTCAAACACCTCGCGTCGGACCATCTGGCAGGCGCCCGTTACGGCACTAAAGTTGCCCGGACGCACAGCGCGGGCAAGATAGCCCTCACGCTTTGCCGAGAAGTCCTGGTTAGCATGGGCAAGCGCACCACGCACGCCAACCAAAATGCCGGCATGCTGCACCAGATGATCGGCAAAATAGAGTTTGGCACCCACCACGCCCGCATCGGGACGCTGCAGATAACCCATCATCTCTTCGATAAAGTCCGGGCTTATGACCTCGGTATCGTTGTTGAGCAGCAGTAGATAGTCGCCCTTAGCATGCTCAACGCCAAAGTTGATGATCTGGGAGTAATTGAACTCGCCCGGCCAGTACACAACGCGCGCGCTGCCCTTGCCACCAGATGCAGCGGTTACGCGCTCCGGCAGGGTTTCGTAATACGCAAACGTCTCTGGGACTTCGCTGTTGTTCTCCACCAAAACGATCTCGTAGTTGGCATACGTGGCCTTCTGAGCGATCGACATCACGCAGGCGTCGAGCGTCTCGACGTGATCCTTGGTGGGAATCACAATGCTCACCAGCGGTGCAGGCTCTGGCAGCGCATAGCGCATACGGTAGACAAACGGAGTTTCGGACTCCTCGACCGCTCCATGAACGCCCAGCGAGCCAAAGTGACGCTGCAGGGCCAGGCGTCCGGCCTCGATGGCATACGGTTTGCTGTCGGCGGATCCGTCGGCGGTCGACCCCGGATGCACGCGCCAGTGATACAACACGTGCGCAATATGCTCAAAGCGCGCACCCGCTGCAAGGCAGCGAAGCGTCAGGTCATAATCCTGGGCGCCCGCGACGTCTTCCGGTGACATGCCAATGCAATCGATGAGCGCCTTCTCCGCCATCAGAAAATGCGTCACGCAGTTATGGCTATAGAGCAGGTCGACGTTTAGCTGCGTCTTAAAGACCGGCTGGCCCCACTCCCCCGTTTTCTGGAACATGTCCTCGTCGCAGAACAGGACCTGGGGGCGCTCGCCCTCGGCCGCCTTATTCAGCGCGGAAACATACTGGAATAACGCGTCCGGTTCCAGGATGTCATCGTGGTCCAAGAACGCGATGTAGTCGCCCATCGCTTGCTCAATACCTGCGTTGGTGTTGACCACAATGCCGCCGTTGCCGGGCAGCCCAATGCGACGAACGCGCTCGTCGTGGGTGCCTGCCGCAAGGTCGGCAACCGCATCCCATTCAGGTGAGGCATCCATAAGGAGCAATTCCCAGTTGTCATAGCTCTGGGCTAGCACCGAGTCCAGTAGCTCGCGCAGGTAGACCAGATCGGTCTTGTAGCACGGCACCACAATGCTCACGAGCGGTCTATAGGCAAAGGCCGCCGAAGCGACACGTTGGCACGCCAAATCGCCCGGCTTTGCGCGATGTTGCTCAAACCAACGTCGATAAGCTGCGTCGTCCGCACGCGCGTCCTTCATGCGGTTCCAACTGTCATCGACCATGCCGTTGTACAGGCGACCATCCATGGCGCAAAACCCGCTCTGGATCTGCTCTGTGGGATCGCTCACAATCGCGACAAAATCCCGTATATCCCGAGGCATCTCAACGCTCAGATACGTTTTATTGACGCGGCATCCGTTCTGCTGCGGCACATCGACCTGCGATTCAAACACATGCACGGTGGCATCAATCGCATTCATATGCGTATCGAAGCTCTGGAACTCAGGGGAGCACTGGGGGTCTCCCGCCCAGGCAACCTCATAGCGCCACACCGCGCCGGCGTCTGTCGGCAAATAGCGAATGGCATCGATCTCGTAGCGACCGCAGCATTCGCCACGCTGCGCATCGCGGATAAGCGCGCACAGCGCAGGCTTTGCTTTGTAGTTAATCTTAGATTCCAGCTTGTCCACGCGGCTATCGAGGCGAATGGCGCCAAGCTTTTGGCCACCGGACACAAATGCAGCGTCGATCGCAGAGCCATCCAAAAACGGAAGCACCAAGACGGCGAGCTCGCGCTCGTAATCGGAAACGGAAGGGCAAAGCGCCAACACACGGCCATGATCGACTGGGAGCACCAGCGACGGCACACAAGAACCGCTCGTTGTCGCGTGGGCAAACGCTTGAGAACCCTCCCGTTCAATAAGCGCGGCGACATCCTGACCGGCAAAACGAAGCAGCACAAACAGACGGCCCTGACTGCGGCAAAGTGCCAAACGCTTGATACTCATCTACACTTCTCGCTTTCCCAGGGCGTTCGCTGCCATGCGTTTGCAGGCACCCAGGCGCCCAAACCTCAAGACGTCGTAATCGAACATGAGCTTTTTGCACAAACAAGCAGCAGGGGCCTTACCGATAAGTGCCGCGCGCACCATGGCGGCAACCGAAGGAGCACATTGTGCGAGCGCAGCATCGTTGTCCACGGCAGAACCGTTAAGCGCCGCGGCAACTGCAGCAAACACTTTGCCGCAGTCCGAACCCAGCAGCCTGAGCGCGTCGTACAGCACCAGATCACACAGGAAGTACGCCAGGTCATCAGCATGCTGTGCGTCGAGACCGTCGCGCTGCCAGTCAGCCAGCATAGCGGAGTAAATCTTCACGTGCTCCAGCAGACGTGTCTCGTCGTCGTAGCGCATGGTGTCCATGAGCGAACCCTTGCGAGCCACGCGATAGTCGTACAACTTGTTCGAGATAAGCGCGGTCTTGTGCGAACGACCGTACACGGCAAAGTCGAAGACCTGGTCCTCGCCATACTTAACGGTTTCGTCGAACACGATCCCGTTGCCCAGCAAGAAGTCGCGCTTGCAGGCGGTGCGCCATGCAAAGGGACGAGACGCTTCCTTAAACAGCAGGTCGGAGCTATAGCCCTCAAACGACACATCGCGCGGGCTAAGAACATAGTTAAGCCACGGATACCCCGCCTCCAGCGGATACGGATTCGCGCCAAAGGTCAAAACGTCGCAGTCCTCGCGCTCAAAGGTATCGACGATCACGCGGCATGCATCGGGCGTAAAGCGGTCGTCGGAATCCAAAAACGCGACGATAGACGCCGTGGACGCAGCGATGCCTGCATTACGTGCACTCGACAGGCCGCCGTTCTCCTTATCAACCAGCCTAAAGCGCGCGTCCTTATCGCAATAGGCAGCCGCAATATCGCGCGAACCGTCCGGCGAGCCATCGTTGACCAGCACACCTTCCCAATCGGGCATGTCCTGCGCAAGCAGGGAGTCCAAGCACCAGGCCAGGCACTCCTCCACCTTAAAGACGGGAACGACAACAGAAATCTTGGGGTTAGCCATAGTCACTCGCTCCTACTGTGCGGCCGGAACGTCATCAGGGTGCGGGTTGTCGCCGTAGGTGCGCTGATACGTCAGCACGCGCCACACCAGCGGCAGGCCGCCAATCTTAAAGTAATGCTTAAACGTATTGAGCTTGCCCGGCTTCTTAAAGCCAAAGCGCGAATCGATATAGGCGCGGGACGACTTGACCATCAGGCGCAAGTCGGTCTCGCCACGCGGGTCGAACAGCGACAGATCAAAGCGACCGGCATCCCAATCGGCCTTGAGCTCAGACGAGGCTTTCTTCCAAAACTGCTCACGCAGTTCATCGACCAAACGCTCGTCATTCCAACGATACGTATCGACCTTCATGCGCATTAAAATCCCCTGGAGCTGAGCCTTGAGCTCGGGGCGCTCATCCAAAAAGCGCTGCATCTCGGCATATTCATCGCACACGCAAAACACCTTGTTGGGCGAATTAACAGAGCTCTTCTCGTTATCCTGGCGATAGCACAAAATGGGGTCCGTAATAAACGCGGCACGCTTGGCGCAAGCCCAAACCTTAAAGTTAAAGCCTGCGTCCTGATACGAGGCACCCGGCGTGGGAAGGAACCGAATCTGATTGTCGTCAAGGAACTCGCGCCGATAGATAGCCGACCAAATGGAAGGTTTGCGGTAGAAGATGCCCGGACGATCGACGGGGCGATACGCGGCGCCCGTCATATGCTCATCGATGATCCCAAACAGCTCACGGCGCTCGCTGGGCGTGGACCAATACAGATAAAAGTCGCCCTTTACCACATCGGCATGCTCAGCATCGGCCTTGGCGACCAGCTTTTGGAGCGAATCCTCAAACATAAAGTCGTCGGACTCAAGGATGCCCACGTACTCACCGCGCGCCATCTCCAGGCCGCGGTTCATCGAGTCGCCGTAGCCGCTGTTGGCTTTGTCGATCATCTTTACACGGGGGTCGCGCTCCATGTACTCGCGGATAATATCCGGCGAGCTATCGGTGGAACCGTCATTGATGCAGATGATCTCGATGTCCTTGAGCGTCTGAGCCACGGCGGAATCGAGGCACTCGCGCAGGTAGCGTTCGACATTGCAAATGGGGACAAGCAGCGAAACTTTAGGGGTATCAGAGTTCTGCAAGAGAACCTCCTGTTGAATAGCGTGTAACAGGGTTATTTTAGCAGCCGAGTTGCGGCGGGCGGCAGCGCTTGGAATTAGATAAAGCGCTCCAGGCAGGCTTTGAGACCGCGAGTCGAAAGATAGAACAGTGTGGCGTCTGCCATCGAAACGCCCGAGGTCGCCGCAACGAGCTTGTGGGCAACACGGCGAACGGCACCCTTAGCAGGCATATCCGCCCACTCCGTTCCCAAAAACGTCGTGAGGTCCATGTTGACGCGAGACGCCACGCGACGGAAACCATCGGCATCCAAGCGCGCCAAATCGAACACGATAAGGTCCAAGAACCAGGGAATCAGCTCGCCGGGGCACAGGTCCAAAAGGCCGTAGACCGCCCAGCCCTCCAAGACCTCCTCGAGCATCCTCATATGGGCATCGAGCTTTTTGGCGCGAGCCTCGGCACTGTTGAACTCGTGCGTCGCCGATTCGCTCTCCATCACGTAGTGATAGAACTTGTCCGGCATGACGACGGTCTTACGGGCAAGCGCATAAGCCGCAAATTGGAAGACGACGTCCTCGCCCAAAGCCAAACCGGGGGCGAAGCGAATGCCTTCGCGATTGAGCAGCTCGCGCGAAAAAGCCGCACGGCAGGCATAGGGCTGCGCATTCGAATGGAACAGCAGTTGGGGATCACGGGCGCCAAAGGTACCAGCCTTGGGGCTCATGAGTTGCTGGACGCGTTTGGGGGCAGCATCGGCAGGTTCACAGACGCCGCCAAAAACGGCGGCCTCGGCATCTGCAGACTCCATGGCATGCAGCACACGCTCGATCGTCTGGGCATCGATGTAATCGTCGGCGTCCACAAAAAAGACGGTCTCGCCCTCGGCGGCATCGATTCCGGCATTTCGAGCACACGAAACGCCCGCGTTTTCCTGGTCAATCACCAGCACGCGATCGTCGGCCTGCGCGATCTGGCGCAACACGTTCAACGAATCATCAGTCGAACCGTCGTTGACGCAGACAAACTGAATCGAGCGCTCGGACTGGGCCAACAGCGAATCGAGGCATCGCTGAATGGAGCGCGCAGAGTTGTAAACGGGGACGACAATCGTAGCTTTAGGACTCGAGGCCTCTCCCATGCCGACCTACCCCCTCAGCGATTCGATGAGGAAGGCGGCGACCACGCCTGGACCTCCAACCGAGGCGTAATACCTAGCACGCCCCAAGGCACCATCCGTCGCAAAGCTCGGATGCTCGTCAACCCAACCCTCAGGATCTTTGAGGATGGCAGCGAGATTTGCGCGCTTCCACGGCTTGAGGTCATCAAGCGAAAAGTCCCCGGCGTCCAAGGCCGCTTGGAACTCCTTGGCCATCTGAACCAGGAACTCCTTATAGAACTTGGGCGCCAGGCGCACGTAGTTCCACATGTACGAATCGTACTTAATGAGCTGGTTGAACTTGAGCATGCGCGCGACGTCATCACTTGCGTGGTCACGGGCATAATCCTCTCGAATCCAACGCTCAATCTCGGCATACTCGGTATTGACGCAAAAGACCTTAGCCGAAGAATTGACCGAGGAATTCTCGTTGTCCTGGCGATACGACAACACGGCATCATGCAGGTAAACAGCCTTATCGGCGCACGCGATCACCTTAAAGGCGAAAGACGTGTCCTGAAAGGATGCCCCCGGAGTCGGCAGGAACTTAATG
The DNA here is from genome assembly GCA_902466855.1 of uncultured Collinsella sp. GTDB lineage: Bacteria > Actinomycetota > Coriobacteriia > Coriobacteriales > Coriobacteriaceae > Collinsella. The sequence goes on from CABQSP010000043.1 coordinate 13,583, forward strand.
CCGTTGCGCTCAAGAAAATCGCGACGGTACACAGCCGACCAAATCGACGGCTTTTGCTTAAAGAACTGCGTCGTATCGCTCGGGTGTACCGGCTTGCCGCAATCCTGAGGTCTAAACATCTCGTGCAGCGAACGGCGCTCCTCGGGCTTGGACCAGTAGAAATCAAAGTTCGCCTTCGTAAAGTCGGCATTATTGCTATCGGCGGCCGAGACAAGCTTTTCGAGTGCGTCGGGCGCCATAAAGTCATCGGACTCCAAGATGCCAACGTACTTGCCACGCGCCATCTCCAGGCCGTGGTTCATCGAGTCGCCGTAGCCGCTGTTGGCCTTGTCGATCATCTTGACGCGCCCATCGCGCTCCATATACTCGCGGATAATCGCCGGCGAGTTGTCGGTCGACCCGTCGTTAATGCAGATGATCTCGATGTCCTTGAGCGTCTGCGCCAGGGCGGAATCGAGGCACTCGCGCAGGTAGCGCTGAACATTGTAAATGGGAATAAGCAGCGACAGAACAGGGCTGCCAGAGGCGTTAGTAGACAAATGTGCTCCTTAGGAAATACCTGTCGTTTCATGGTATCAAAGGGTCAGCGCGCTAGCGGGCGTTTATATAAGGCTCTGTTAGACCAGGATTGACATGCCGACCTGCCGGCTAACTCGCCGCCT
>CABQSP010000044.1:0-13872 GCA_902466855.1 uncultured Collinsella sp.
CGTCGACACCAACGACGCCCCCGAGGTCGCCGTCGTCGACCCCGATATGATGGCTTCCATGCCCGCCGGTCTGACCGCCTCCACCGGCATGGACGCTCTGACCCACGCCATTGAGGGCTACACCACCAAGGGCGCTTGGGAGCTCTCCGACATGTTCCACTTTGAGGCTATTAAGCTGATCAGCGAGAACCTGCGTGACTCTGTCGCCGAGGCCAAGTCCGGTCAGCCCGGCTCCGGCCGTGAGGGCATGGCCCTTGGCCAGTATGTCGCCGGCATGGGCTTCTCCAATGTCGGCCTGGGTATCGACCATGCCATGGCTCACACCCTGTCCGCTCACTACGACACCCCGCACGGCGTCGCCTGCGCCATGCTGCTGCCGATCGCCATGGAGTTCAACAAGCCGGTTTGCGCCGAGCGCCTGGCCAAGGTTGCCGTTGCCATGGGCGTCGACACCACGGGTATGAGCACCGACGAGGCTGCCGACGCCGCTATCGCCGCCGTCAAGCAGCTTTCCGCCGACGTGAACATCCCGCACGCCTGCGAGGCCATGAAGGCTGACGAGATCGAGGTCCTGGCCAAGGACGCCATGGCCGACGCCTGCTTCCCGGGTAACCCGCGCGAGGCGACGCTCGACGACGTCATCGAGCTCTTCAAGAAGATCTGCCCGGCTGCCTAACTGGTTCGGCGGGGCCCTGCCCGTTAGCCCCACAATCGTCCTCGGACATGTCGGAGGCCCCGCGGCGCACTACGTGCGGCGGGGCCTCCTTCTGTCCTGCGGAAAGATTGTGGGGCTAACGGGCAGGGGCCCGCCGGCTCGTTATCGTGGCGGGCGCAGTTCTGAAGAGCTCGATGGGTCATCTCGCTAGGTAAAAAGATGGTTCGCGGTGGTATCGTTGCTGTGGGTTTAATTCGATATGAAAGGGTGACTTTGGTGTCCAAGATGGATTCTACGCTCTCCTATATTACTGATCAGTTGAAGGCGCTTACCTCGATTGCTTCGCCTACGGGCTATACCCGTGCGGCGACTGATTATCTGATGGAGACGTTGCGCGATATGGGCTTTGGGCCCGAGCGCTCCAATAAGGGCAATGTGCTCGTTGAGCTTGGCGGCGAGGGCGAGCCGCTTGTATTGGCGAGCCATGTCGATACCCTGGGCGCCATGGTACGCTCCATTAAGGACAATGGTCGCCTGCGCCCCACGACCCTCGGTGGGCATCAGTGGTCCACGGCCGATGGCGAGAACTGCACCGTCTACACGCGTGACGGCAATGTCTACACGGGCGTGGTCCTCAATACCGAGCCTTCGGCGCATGTGGCCGATGAGCCGGTCAAGACCATCGAGAAGAACATGGAAATCCTGCTCGACGAGAACGTTGACAGCAAGGACGATGTGCTTGAGCTGGGTATTCAGACCGGCGATATCATTGCTATGGATCCGCGCACCACGGTGACGGAGAGCGGCTACATCAAGAGTCGCTTCCTTGACGACAAGCTGTCCGCGTCGATTCTGCTGGGTTTGGCCCGCGCCGTTGCTGGCGGCGAGGTGACGCTTTCGCGCAAGGTATCGCTGCTCTTTACGGTGTACGAGGAGGTCGGCCACGGCGGTGCCTTTGTGCCGGCCGACACGCGCGAGATGATCAGCGTGGACATGGGCTGCGTGGGCGACGACCTTGGCTGCACCGAGCGAATGGTTTCGATTTGCGCCAAGGATTCGGGTGGTCCGTACAACTACGACCTGGTAACCACGCTGTCCAACATCGCGCGCGAGCTGGAGCTCGACTACGCCATCGATGTGTACCCGCACTACGGCTCCGACGTCGAGGCCACGCTCTCGGCCGGCTACGACATTCGCCATGGTCTGATTGGCCCCGGCGTGTACGCGAGCCACAACTACGAGCGCAGCCACATCGACGGCGTGCACAACACCTTTGAACTGGTTCGCGCCTACGTTCAGCGCTAACGATGCAGCGGCCTCGGCTGACACAGCGGTACCGACCGAGGCCGTCCTCTCTAAGTTGCGGTGAAATAGGGACTGTTTGGCGGTTTTAAACGCTTAAACAGTCCCTATTTCACCGCAACTTATGAAGGGGATGGGGCTACTTGATGGCGCCGGTCACCGTGCCGCCGCCCAGGACGACGTCGCCGCGATAGACGACGACGGCTTGGCCGGGGGCGATGGCTCGTTGCGGCTCGTCAAAAGTTAGCAGCATCTGCCCGTCTTCGTCGCGCGTAAGGGTCGCTGCCTGGTCCTTTTGACGGTAGCGGTACTTGGCGCCCACGCGAATGCCGCCGGCGTCGAGTTCCGCCTCCATGCGGTCGGCAGGGGCGCTCCAGATCCAGTCGTTGGCCGTGAGCGCTGTGGCCGTCAGGTCGTCGACCTCGCCCAGGTGCACAATGTTGTTGGCGGCGTCGACGCCCGTCACATATACGGGATGCGCCATCGCGACGCCCAGGCCCTTGCGCTGGCCTATGGTATAGCGCAGCGCGCCGTTATGGCGCCCGACCACGCTGCCGTCGCGCCACACAATGTCGCCCAGTGCAGCGGGATGTCCGCAGCGGCGCTCGATATAGCCCGCGTAGTCGCCGTCCGCGATAAAGCAGATGTCCTCGCTTTCGGCCTTCTTGGCGTTGGTAAAGCCCTGCTCGGCGGCTATGCGGCGCACGTCGCGCTCTTTGTCCAGGCCCGCCAGCGGAAAGATCGTGTGCGCCAGGCGCTCCTGCGTAAGCGAATACAAAAAGTAGCTTTGGTCCTTTTTGGGATCTTCGCCGCGATGTAGCTGCCAGGTGCCGTCGGGCGCCTGGCTTGTTTTGGCGTAATGTCCCGTTGCGATGTAGTCGCAGCCCATGTCCAGCGCCGCATCGAGCAGTGCGCCAAACTTAATGTGGCGGTTGCAGATAATGCACGGATTGGGCGTCAGCCCCTCCTGGTAGGCGTTCACAAAGCGCTCGATAACGCTGTGGTCGAATGTCTGCTGCAGGTCGAGCACGCGATGGGGTATCCCCAGGCGCTCGGCGACGGCCTTCGCGTCGGCGATGTCGCGATTGACTTTGCTCATGCCCGTGACGGGATCGGGCGTGGGGCAGGTGAGGCGCATGGTGACACCGACACATTCGTAACCCTGACTTTTGAGCAGATACGCGGTCACGCTGGAATCGACGCCGCCGCTCATGGCGACGAGCACGCGCTTGTTGTGCATGGGGAGGTTCTCCTTGGTGGCATGTGGCCAAAAAAGAAAAGCGGCGCGGGAGGCTGGTTCCGCGCCGCAGACATTGTAGCAAGTTCGGGCGTTCTGTGGGACACCCTGTTGGGATGAGCTCAGGCTGCCAGAAGAGAGGGGAGACCGGCGTGCCTTGGACTCGTTCTAAGAACGAGAAGCTCTAGTCCTGGAAGAGTGCCGTGGACAGGTAGCGCTCGCCGGTGTCGGCGAGCAGCGCCACGATGGTCTTGCCCTCGTTCTCGGGGCGCTTGGCCAGCTGCAGTGCGGCCCACACGGCGGCGCCGGACGAAATGCCCACGAGCACGCCCTCCTTGTGGCCCACGGCGCGGCCGGTGGCAAAGGCGTCGTCGTTCTCGACGGGGATGATCTCGTCATAGACCTGGGTGTCGAGGACGTCGGGCACAAAGCCGGCACCGATACCCTGGATCTTGTGCGGGCCGGCTTGGCCCTTAGAGAGCACCGGGGAAGTGGCGGGCTCGACGGCGACGACCTGAATCTCGGGGTTCTGCTCCTTGAGGAACTCGCCCACGCCGGTCACGGTGCCGCCGGTGCCGACGCCGGCGACGAAGATGTCGACCTTGCCGTCGGTGTCATCCCAGATCTCGGGGCCGGTCGTGGCCTTGTGGATGGCGGGGTTGGCGGGGTTCACAAACTGGCCGGCGATAATGCTGTTGGGCGTCTCCTTCTGCAGTTCCTCGGCCTTGACGATGGCGCCCTTCATGCCCTTGGAGCCGTCGGTGAGCACGAGCTGTGCGCCGTATGCCTGCATAAGCTTGCGGCGCTCGACGGACATGGTCTCGGGCATAGTGATGATCACCTTGTAGCCGCGAGCCGCCGCCACCGAGGCGATGCCGACGCCGGTGTTGCCGCTCGTGGGCTCGATGATGGTGTAGTCGCCGCCGCGCACGAGCTTGCCTGCCTTCTCGGCCTCGTCAATCATGTTCTTGGCGACGCGGTCTTTAACGGACCCGGCGGGGTTGAAGTATTCCAGCTTGACGAGCACGCGGGCCTTGAGGTCCTCATCGGCCTCAAAGTGAGTGAGCTCCAGAAGCGGGGTGTGGCCGATAAGCTGATCGATGGACGTGTAAACCTTGCTCATGATGAACCTCCAAAGTGATCAAATGACTGGATACCGTGTGGTTTTACGGTGTGTCTAGCAGCTAAACCCACAAACCTTATAGGTTGTTCGTTTAGCTGTTGGGAAGCATACTAGACACTAAAGCCTAGTAATGCAATAGGAAATAGGAGTTTATTGCAAGTTGATTAACCATCTTGACCGGAACGGGTATTTTCAAAGCCATTTTTTCGGCTAGAATTTCAACGGACTAAAAGACCGAAAGGCAGCACTATATATGTTGGTTTCTACTAAGGGCAGATATGCCCTGCGTGTTATGGTCGACCTGGCCGAGCACCAGGCGGCAGGCCGCATTCCCCTCAAAGAGATCGCCGCGCGTCAGGGGATTTCGGAGAAATATCTGGAGAACATTTTGGCCACGCTCGTGCGTGCCAATATGCTCTCGGGCATGCGCGGCAAGGGCGGCGGCTACGTGCTCACGCGCCCGCCCGAGCAGTACACGGTGGGCGAGATCTTGCGCCTGACCGAAGGCAGCCTGGCACCGGTCGCATGCCTGGACGGCGACTGCAAGGGCTGCTCGCGTTCGGATGAGTGCCCCACGCTCGACGTGTGGAAGAACCTGGACAAGCTCATCAACGACTACCTCGACGGCGTGACGCTCGATGCGCTCGTCGCCCCCAACGAGGGCTACGACTACGTCATCTAACCCACGACTGCCATGTGGGGACAGGGTGGAAATGGCAGATTCTCTCGCCCTTTGAGACTTGTCAAATAAGAAGGCCGCCCATTTTTTGCGATGGGCGGCCTTTGTTTTGGGCTGTTGAGACGGGCGCGGCCGGAATGGCCGTTTTAGCCCTCAGCGATGCTGTCGAGGATGCTGCGCATGATGGATACCAGGATGCTGCCCATAAAGGCCGATCCAAAGCTGGCGATGGAGATGCCCGCGCCCAGCAGATTGACCGACAGGTAGCTGGCCAGCTCGAGCATAAAGCTGTTGACTACGAGCTGAAAAATACCAAGCGTGATAATAGTGAGCGGCAGCGAGATGACCGTCAGGAACGGTTTGACGAGCGAGTCGACGATGTTCAGGAACAGTCCCACAAAGGCGAAACAGACCCAGGCCTCGGCAAAACCGAAGGGCTGGATGCCGGGAACGAGGAACGTGGCGATCGCGATAGCGATCGAGGTGAAGAACCAGTTAAGCATAAAGCGCATGGCGTGAATCCTTTCTTGCGCCGGGGTTGCTGGCGTCGCGTGAAGCGGCTTGCGGCGGCGACCTGGATGGTTGCGCGGGTGCGCCGCGGTGTCTGGTCGCCCATTGTCTCAAATGTTCGTGGAGCTTACGTGCGCATTCGGTTTCAAAACGGCGTTCGTCCTAAAAAACGCGCCGCTGACAGAGAGTCTTGCCGCTTTAGTTTGGTGGTGTGCTACACTGCTACGGGCAAAAGCCACAGGCGTTGCCCTATTGCATAGAACGGGCGAACGATGCCCGATGTCAGTATCAACTTCGATGCCTTATGGCGGGTTTGGCGGTGATCGATGAATATCGAGAACATGTTTGACAAGCCTGATGTCAAGCAGCTGGTCCACGCATTTAGCCTTTTGGACGACGAGAAGGATATCCAAGCGTTTTTGACCGATATCTGCACGCCGCGCGAGATTTGCGATCTATCGCAGCGTTTGCAGGTCGCGCGTTACCTGGACGAGGGCGAGCCCTATGTCGAGGTTCAGGCGCGTACCGGCGCTTCGTCCACCACGGTGAGCCGTGTGTCCAAGGCACTTAATGGCGAGTACGGCGGCTATCGCAAGATCCTCATCAAACTGGAGGATGGCGAGTAGGCCAGCGGCAACAAACGAATTGCGCAAAACCGCTCCTCCGGGAGCGGTTTTTATATGCCCGCAATCGGCTGGTGCGTTGGAGTCAGGTTGCTTTGCGCCAAAACATGGAGCTGAGGTAGCAATGTGTCTGCGTGGGCGGGTAGGATGGATGCAATGATTATTGCGAACAGTTTGAGCGGAGGACCATGCCTGTTCGAATCTATACCACCAATGCCGGCACGGATTTGAACAATGCCGAGTCGGCGTTGCTTGCCGACCTTATTGCCCGCCATGGGCGTGCCGTGCTGCTGGCGCCAACATTTGCCGAGCTCGACCTGTGTCGTCATGATGCGGCAGAAGCCGGAGTTTCGCTGGGTATCGACTACAAGACGCCTGCATCGTGGCTTCGCTCGCTTTGGGAGCTTTTGGGCGATGGCCGCAGCTTTGTGGATAACCTTCAGCGCCAGATGCTGTTCTCGGACATGGTCACGCGTCTCGACGATGCCGATCTGCAGCCGCTTTCGCGCAGCCAGGGCACGGTGCGCATGCTCGCGCGCATGGCCCGCGACGTACTGCCGGGTGTGGCGGGGACGAGTGCCGAGCGATGCGGTGGCAACAATTGCCAGCCTGAGCCAAAAAGCGGCGCCGAGGCTCGTGTGTTCGAGCTTTTGCGCGCCTACGCGGGCGGTTTGGACCGTCGAGATATGGTCGAGCCCTGCGAGGCAGCTGACATTATGACCAGTGTCCTGGCCGATAGCCTGCCGGCGTGCGCTCGCGCCGTATGCGTGCGCGGTATCACGTCGTTTACGCACGGTCTGCTCGAGCTGCTGTCTGCCGTGGCGAACAATGGGGGAGAGGTCGTCGTGCTGCTTGCCCGCGAGCAGGCGGCGATGCGCGAGGAGCTTGCCGCGGCATTTGATGCCCGTGATGTGTTGTTTGAGATCGCGCCGCTAGGGGAGGGTGTCGGCGCGTCTGATGCCGCTCGCGGGACCGCCGCTCAGCCTGCTTTTATTGAGGTCGCTGGCCCCCATGCCCATGCTCATGCTTATGCGGACGCAATTGATGATCTGGTAAAAACGTGCCGGGGTTCCGAGGTCGACGGCGCCTCTGCCGACCCCGTGCGTGTGCTTGCCGTTTCTGCCCGGGCACCCCAGCTGTTCGGTGAGCTCGCCTCTCGTCTGGCGGCTCGTCATATCGCTGCCGAGACGGCTGAGTTCACGGCGTTTTCCCAGTCCATCGCGGGCAGGCAGTTTACGGCGCTCGCCAGCCTGATCGAGCGTATGAAAGCCGCCGACGAGGGCACCGCTTCCAAGACCGAGTGGTGGCCCGCTCCAGAGCTTACCGACTGGATTTATAGCCCGCTTTCGGGTGTCGACGCCGCGAGCGCCCGCGGCTTCGACAAGAACATGCGCCTGTCGCGCGGCAAGACCACTGCGGGCGTCAAGAGCCTACTGCAGAGCGTGCAGGGCCAGGTGAGGGGCGCCCGCAGGGCCGCCAGCGAAGATAACTGGTTTAAGAACGTACCATGCGTGGTCTCGGACGTGTTTCAGGCGCTGTGGCGCGACAAACCCGTGACGGCGCTCAAGGCCATGCTCGCCGTTGCCGAGGCGCTGCCCGATCGCGCTCTAGGCGGCCTTGACGGCCAGGCCCGTCGCCAGGCAGAGACGGCTTTGCTGCGCCATGCCATCGACATCCTTATGAACGATGCTCGCGCACTCGACGTGTCGCAGGCCGCGACCGTGCCGGTTCTCGACGGCGTTCGAACTAAGGTGGACAAGCGCAGCACCGCTTACGATTACGAGACCTACGAGGTCGATCGCACGCCACGGGCGCGAGTGCGCTTCGTGTCGCTTGCCGATGCGTCGGTTTTGCGTCCTGGCGGCTACGATGCCGTGCTGTTTGCCGATGTCGACCTGGACAGCTATCCGCTTTCGCACGAAGAGGGCCCGCTTGCCACGTTGACGGCCGAGCTGCGCCGCGACGGCGTGTCTTTGGAGCCCGCCGCCCTGCTGCGCGTGCGCTTTGGCCGTGCAATGCAGGCGACGAGCGGTCCGGTCGCGCTTGCCCGCGTGACACACGATCGCCAGGCGCGCGAGTGCTACCCGGCAGCCGTATGGACCGAGCTGCGGGCACATGCCGAGGCCGCTGGCGCTGCCAAGCCCACGTGCGTGGGCGAGGGCGATATCATCGCCGACTTTGATCCCGCTGCAGGCGAAGGTCTTAGGCGCGAGCGTGTGACCTGCGAAGCTCCTCAGCATCTGAGCGATGAAGCCATTCCGTATCTGGTCCTGCGCCGTCGCGATGGCGAGGGCGAGGACGCGCCGCTCGTGCCGCGTCTGACGTCCGCCTCGCAGATCGAGGCCTATTCTACCTGCCCACTGTGCTGGTTCGTGTCGTATCGCGTGAAGCCCCAGTCCATCGATGCGGGCTTTGGCAACATGGAGAAGGGCAACTTTGTCCATGACGTGCTGGAGCACTTGCATGCGCGTCTTCCGCAGGAGGGCATGGAGCGCGTGACGCCCATGAACCTGCCGCGTGCGAAGGAGCTGCTGCACGAGGTCTTTGCCGATACCCTGGCCGAGCACGCCGGCAAGCGCGGTACCGAGGGCCCGCTGGTGCCGCTCTCTCCAGTGGAGGAGCGCCAAGTGGCCGAGATTTTGCCGCAGCTGGAGGGTGTGCTTGCCTATGAAGCCGAGGCTCTGACTCCTTTTGCTCCGCGCTACCTGGAGTTTGCCTTTAACGACCTTAAAGTTGAGTATGCCGGTTGGCCGCTTGGCGGGCGCATCGACCGCGTGGATGTGGATGCCGAGAATCGCGCCGTGGTAATCGACTATAAGCATCGCACGGGCGTTGAGGAGTTTAAGCTCGCCGACCCTACGGTACGCGACGAGGAATCGGGCACGGCGCCCATCGACGATCCGCGCTGGTTGCCGCCACATACCCAAACGCTCATCTACGCCCAGGCCATGCGCCGGGCGCTGAATTTGGACACCCGCGCGGCGCTCTACTTTTCGACCAAGGGCGGCAAGCCAGCGTTGCGCGGTGCCGCGAGCGCCGAGCTGCTTGAGAAAGAGCGCGGCGACGGTCGCATCCCGGGCCTTAAGAAGGGCTTTCCCGGTGAGGGGGGCAGCATGGACTTCGACGCCCTGCTCGATCGCGTGGAGGCCGGCATCGCCGAGCGCCTGCGCGAGCTCGAGACAGGCAACGTTGCCGCCGTCGATCCGACGTCGGCTCAGGCCGTGCATGCGCGCTGCTCGTATAACCACGAAGGAACGTTTGTAAGGAGGGACGTGTAGACCATGGATCTTTCGACTTTGATGCCGCAACAGCTGCAGATCGTCAAAACGCTCGACCGTCCGCTGTTTGTCTCGGCGGGCGCCGGTTCGGGCAAGACCTTTACCCTCACGCGCCGCATCGTCTACGCGCTCTCGCCCGAATCCGGTCCGTTCGTTGAGCATCTGGACCAGGTGCTCGCCATTACCTTTACCAAAGATGCCGCGGCCGAGATCCGCGACCGTGTGCGCCGCGCGCTTATCGAAGAGGGTATGGACGAAGAGGCCCTGACCGTCGACGACGCTTGGATCTCGACCATTCACGGCATGTGCTCGCGTATCCTGCGCGCGCACGCGCTGGAGCTGGGCATCGATCCCGAATTCACGGTGCTCACCGATACCGACGAGCTTATGGATCAGGCTGTCGAGCATGTGTTGGGGCGCGCAACGGCGCCCGATGCCGCGCCCGAGCTCGCCGCTTCGCTTAAGGACCTCTACGCCTGGTATCCCATGGCGGGCGAGGGCGGCCCCTTTGGCGCCGGCACCACCATCAAGGGCCTGGTGCGCGACCTGCTGGAGCTATCGAGCCAGCTGCCGGGCGGCATGGACGATGTGTGCGTGGCGCGCGGTCAGGCTGACACCTCGGCGCTGGCCGACGCCTATCGCGCGGCGTTGGGTGCGAGCAAGGCCGCGACCGAGAAGGCACAAGTGGCACTCGACGCCATCGACGCGTTTGAGGCGAGTGGCAAAACCATGGAGGATGCGGCGCGACTCATGATGTCGTGCACCATGCCGCGTGCGAGCAAGGCATTCCCTAAGGAGCAGGTCGAGCTGCTCAAGGCCGAGGCCGCCGATGCGTTTATCAATATCGTGCTGGCTTGCGGTGGTCCCGCGCTCGATGCGCTGGTGGGGCTTGCCCGTGCTGTGGAGGCCGAGTATCGCGCGCTCAAGGCCGGCCAGTCCGTCCTCGATAATAACGACCTGCTGCGCATGGCGTACGAGGCGCTGCGCGACTACCCGGCTATTCGAGCTGCCTATGAGGGACGCTTTAAGATGGTCATGATCGACGAGTTCCAGGATACCGACCAGATGCAGGTCGATTTGATTCGCTATCTGACCGGCGCGGGGGAGCGTGCGCTGTGTACCGTGGGCGATGCGCAGCAGTCGATTTATCGTTTCCGCGGCGCCGAGGTCGAGGTCTTCCGCCGCCAGGAGCGCAAAGTGGGCTCCTCTGCTGCGCCCGAGACGGCTGTCGCATCCGATGTCCCTGCCGGCGAGCTCGTCAAGCTCGTGCGCAACTTCCGCAGCCACGACGAGGTGCTGCGTTACGTGGCACGCGTCTTCGACGGCGATGACGGCGGCCTGATGCAGGGCTTTTTGGATCTTGAGGCGAGCGACGGCCGCAAGGACACGCTGGTGGCAGACGCCTCGCGTCGCCAGGCCCTCTTTGTTGCCGGCGGCAGTACGCAGGAGCGCACACAGGCCAAGGCCCGTGCGATCGCCGAGCGCTTCCGCGCGCTTGTCGATGCCGGCCAGCCCCAGGGCGGCATGGTGCTGCTGCTGGGCCGCATGACCAACGCCGACGTCTATGCCCAGGCCTTCCGCGACCAGGGGCTCGACTGCGTGATCGCAGGCGGCTCGGTCTTTGCCCAAGCCGCCGAGGTGCAGACGGTGCGCGCCCTGGTGTGCGCGCTTGCCAATCCGGCCGATACGGCGCAGGGCCTTATGCCACTGCTCGCCTCGCCGATGTTTGCGCTCGGCGCCCAGGAGTTCCTGGCGCTGGCGACCAAGCTCGATAGCGAGACGGGGGAGACCTCGCGCCGGAATATCGACGCGGGCATCATGAGTGATTTCGACGTGCCGGGTTTGCAAGACTTGCCGCTCGTGACGCGCGCCCGCGAGGTGCTGCGGTATGCGCTTCGTCGCGTGGGCCGCGATTCGTTCGCCGCCATCGCGCGCGACGTGGTCAACGCCTCCGGCTGGTTTGTGCGTCTGGCACAGCGCGGCCCCGAGGGCAAGGCCATTGCCGCCAACGTACTCAAGGCGCTCGATGCCGTGGCCGAAGCGGAGTCCGAGTTCGGCAACTCGCCGCGTTCCATCGCGCTGGCCTTCGACCGCTTCTTGGCGGGCAAGGAGGCCCCGGGTGCCCTCAACGAGGAGGGTGACGGCGCGGTGCGCATCATGACCGTGCATGCGTCCAAGGGTCTGGAGTATCCGGTCGTAGCGGTTGCCGAGTGCTTTGGCGTGCGCAAATCGTCCAGTGCGGCACAGATGGGCCGCGTCGACGGTGGGGCGCAAGTCGTGGCGCTGCCGGCTCGTTTTGATGGCGTTAAGCTTGCCGACGGGACCCTCGTGAAGGGCGATGACGTCAAAAAGCAGTTTGAACACGCGTTTAAGGGCAAGGGCACGTCGCTGTGGTTGCCGCCGGAGCTCATGGAGGACGTCTGCGCGACGGGCTCTCCCGCCGAGGCATTTGCCCGCCTGCGCAACGACGACCTGCAGCTTTCGCTCGAGGAGCGGGCTCGTCTGCTTTATGTCGCCATGACGCGAGCGCGCGAGCTGGTCATTCTGGCGATGGATGCCGGCGTGAGCCGCGGCAAGGTGACGGCGCCGACCTTCGATGTCGAGACGGATCTGACCTACGACGTGCTGCGCCGCATCCTGCCGACCGACAGTCTGGACATGCCGCAGCTCGATAGCGACCGTTTGGTGTTCGACAACTCTAAGCCGGGCGACTACGAGCTCATCTCGCTGGCGGACTTTACGTTTGGCGAGCAGGCGTTTGAGGCCAACGCTTCGCTGGATGTCGAGGGCGGGCTTGTCCGTGGCGATGCGGAGCCGGAGGGTGCCGGTGCAGATGCCCGCGCTGCCGTTCCCGGTCCTGCCGACCCCGAGTCCGATGCGTTTGAGCTCGTGTATCCCCGGGCGGTGGGCGTGCGCATGGGCACCTGCCCGTATCCGGCGCGCGATTCGTACAGCTACTCGTCAATTGCCGCGGCGCTGCATGCCGAGTCCGAGGACCGTGCCGCCGAGGCACACGTGCCCATGGACGAGGCCGGCGATGATGCGGAGTCGGATGGCTCGGAGATGACGGATGCGGACGTGGCTGCTGTCGAGCCCGCCGGCAACCCCATGGCGCTGGGCTCGGTGTTCCATGCCGCCTGCCAGTGGCTGATCGAGATGGGTGCCGATGAGCTGCCCGCCGCGCGTGCCGATGCACTGGCGCGTCTGTGGCGCCTGACGCCGGAGCAGCGCGAGCGCTTCGACGTTGCCCTGGACCGCTGGCTCAAGTCGGCGGTCCGTGCCGAGCTGCTCGCCTGGCCCTGCGTTCGCGCCGAGGTGCCGTTCTTTTCGCTGGGCTGCGAGGACGAGGACATCGCTCACTACGGTGCATATGCCGAGGGCACCATCGACGCTTTGGCGACGAACCCGGCGGATTCGTCATGCGCGCTGGTCATCGACTACAAGACGGGCGGCACGCCGGACGAGACGCCGGAACAGCTGCAGGAGAAGCACGCCCTGCAGGCGCGCGTCTATGCTGATGTTCTGCACAAGGCGGGCTTTGAGGCCGTGACCGTCAAGTTCGTCCGCGTGGAGCAGGCGAATCCAGCCATCTTCGTCGAACCCGCCGAACCTCAAGTAGTCACCTACAACCTCTAGCCCTCAGATAACTTGCGGTGGAATACGGACTGTTTTGGCCAAAAAAGCCGCCAAACAGTCCGTATTTCACCGCAACGCATGGGAGAGCCTGGGGCGGTACAATGGCTCGAACGGTTCAAACGAATAAGGAGCCATCATGCAGTTCACCAAAACGCTTAAGGTGACGCCGGAGGAGCTTTTTGACGCTCTGGCGGGGTCCATCATGCAGGATATCGAGAACGCCACGGGCAAGCGTCCCAGCCACAACAAGCTCAACGGCTATAAGTACGAGAAGCGCGCCCAGTCCGCAAAAGGCAAGGCCAAAGGCACGGCGATCAAGGTTAAGATCAAGCACTTTGACTACCCGTGTCTCTATGAGGTCCGTTTTCAGTATGCGGCGGGCATCAATACCATGCGCTATGAGGCTGCACCTGCTGGCGATGGTGCCTGCGAGCTCACCTATACCGAGGATTTTCAGGGTGTGGGTGGTAACACGTCTGGTACGCGCGGCAAGCTCGGCCTCTTCTTCTATGAGCGCAAGCTCAAGAGCCACGCCAACCAGACGATTGATCAAATCGTCAAATACATCGAGGGTGAGCGCCGCGTAAAGGCTAATCCCGCCTTCGCCGATGATGCTGCCGAAAACGCTTCGGATGTATTCCATTGATACCCCTGTGCAAATGCTTTACCGCTCTTCACATCAACTGTGGACACTTCAGGCTTCGAGTCAGTAGCGAGCGGCCCGACAAAATTAGTTGACGGAAGTGCCAAGTGAATAAGAATGCCACTACGCAACTGCACATCTATTCCGCCTTTTTCGTTCTCGCGGGATTTGTTTTAAATCGGGGAG
>CABQSP010000045.1:0-13502 GCA_902466855.1 uncultured Collinsella sp.
ACCAGATCGGCACGCTCACCGAGTCGCTGGAGGCCATCGAAACCGCCAAGGAGGCCGGCTACGCTTGCATTGTGAGCCACCGTTCTGGCGAGACCGAGGACTCCACGATCGCCGACCTGGTCGTGGGTGTGAACGCCGGCCAGATCAAGTCGGGTGCCCCGTGCCGTAGCGACCGTATTGCCAAGTACAACCAGCTCATCCGCATCGAGGACGAGCTCGAGGGCAGCGCGCGTTACGCCGGCAAGACCGCGTTCTACAACATTCGCTAAACGGGCGAATTTGGCGAGGGGGAGGCTGACTCGGTTCCGCCCCCGCCTTGGCTGGACGCCGCAAAGCGCTGTGGGCGCTGGGCCATATGGCTCAGCGCCTTTTTTATGTCGAGCAAAGGCTGGCGAAGGCGGTGCGGGCGCTCGTGCTATAACTAAAGGACTTAGCGCAAACAAACCTCAACCGCACAAGGCGCACATGGATCAGATTTACGACAACAGGTACTATTCCGCCGGTTCGCGTGAGCCGTCGCCTCGCCGTGCGCGCACGGTGCAGCTCGGTGGGTCCGCCTGCGCCGGTGCCGACCGCTCCACGCAGCGCCCGACAAGTATCTCGCGCCCCAATGCTCAAGCGAATACTTCGACAGATGGACCGGTGCGCCCGGCACGTTCGTCGCATGCTCAGCGCTCGTCGGCTCAAACGCACGATAGGTCGAGCAGGCCCTCGAACCGTCTTTCGGGCTCGGACTTTATGCACTACGCCAACGACAACGCAGTGGTCAAGGCGATCTACGACTTTACCCACGGTCCTCAGCGAGGGCTATTCATCGGCATCGTCGTTGCCCTGGTGCTCGTGAGCCTGTATTTCCCCGTGCGCGACCTGTACGTGGCAAAGCGTTCGAGCGATATCTTGGCCAAGCAGGTCGAGATTCGCCAGCAATACAATGATGAGCTGCAAAAAAGCGTCGACAAGCTGCTCTCGGAGGAGGGCATTAAGGATGCGGCATCCGAGGACCTGGGCTTGGTGATGCCCGGCGAGAAGAGGATTGAAGTGCAGGGCCTGGACGGCGATTCGGATGCCTCGTCGAGCCAGAAGTCGTCGAACGCCAAGAAAGCCAGCGAGGTGGCCAAGGAGATCGAAGAAGTCGGCAAGGACGCGCCGTGGTACATCCAGGCGCTCGACATGCTGTTTGGGTTTAACGGCGTCGAGGGCCAGACGGTCGTGTCCAACGGCAAATAGCGCCCGGAGGGGAGCCCGCAATGACAAATTGCAAACGCTATAAGGTGGCGGCGATCGACCTGGGAACGGTGTCGTCGCGACTGGTACTGGCCCGGGTTGAGGCTGGGGCGATCGTGGGATCGTCCAAACATACCGAGATTACCGACCTGGGCGAGGGCGTGGACGCGACGGGGCGCTTTTGCGAGGCGGCCGTTGAGCGCGTGCTCGCTGCGTGTCGGATGTTTGTGGACGAGGCCCGTGCCTTTGGGGCTGCGTGCGTCTGCACCACGTGCACGAGCGCCGCGCGCGATGCGTCCAACGCCGCGCTGCTACTGGGCGGACTGCGCGATCTGGGGCTTGAGCCACAGGTGATTCCGGGCGAGGTCGAGGCGCGCCTGACGTTTTTTGGCGTGGCGCACGACTTTGCCGGTGAACGCATTATCGTCGCCGATTCGGGCGGTGGCTCCACGGAGCTCGCGACGGGCGTCTATGCGCCGGAGCGCGGGGTCTTTGCGCTGGAGGGAACGCGCTCACTGGACATCGGTTGCCGTCGCGTGACCGAGCGGTTTTTCTCGGCACTGCCACCCGCACGCGGCGAGCTTGCTGCCGCTGCCGCGTGGGCAGGCGAGCAGTTCGCCGCCTATTTTGAAGGCCTGCCCAGCGACTTTGAGCGCGCCGAGCGCCTGGTCGCGGTGGGTGGCACGGTGACTACGCTGGTGGCTCTGGTCCACGAGCTGGAACCGTACGATTCGAGCTTTGTTCACCTACGCGAGCTGTCGCTGGAGCAGGTCTCGGCCGCTATCGAGCGCATGTCTGTGTTGGACGCGGAAGGCATCGCCGCGCTACCGGGTGTACAGCCCAAACGCGCGGGCGTGATCTTGGCTGGCGCCGTGGTGATCCGCGAACTCATGCGTGCCGGCGGCTACAAGACGCTCACCGTAAGCGAGAACAGCCTGCTCGCCGGTATGGCCGCCACCATCAACGAGACCCTCGACGGCGCGACCCCCACCATCGGCTGGACCCCCAGCCTCAGCGCCCTCTAAATAATAAGTTGCGGTGAAATACGGACTAAAATCGCCCTTTCGGGCACCAAACAGTCCCTATTCCACCGCAACTCAACAGCCGGCACCTGGGGACAGTCCTTGCGGGGCGTCCCTACAGCGCCTATGCCAGCTTGTCGATTTGCCCAATCTCCCAAAGCGGAATATTGACGAGCATGCCCTCGTCTCTATATGCCGCCAGGGAGCTCCTCACGCAACGCTCGAGCTTGAATTTTTCGCAGGCTATTTTCAGACTCTTCGCTTTAAGGTTCTCTGCCGCCTTGACCTCAAGCGGAAGCACGGTTCCCGCATGGTCGATGGCAAAGTCGGTTTCGGCATTGCCAGAGGTAGAGGACCAATACGCGGGAGTTTTGTCCTGGAGCAAAAGCTCCTGCGCGACGTATTGTTCGGTCAGCGAACCTTTGAACTCGGTAAAAACAGCGGATCCGTTAAGAACGATGGCCGGAGAGAGACCGGAGAGCGCTCCGAGGATGCCGGTGTCGATGCAGAACAGTTTGAAGCCCGAGAGGTCTTCGTAGCTCGAGAGCGGCGCCTTTAGAGCGGAAACACGTGGCACCTTATGAACGATTCCGTAGTCCGTGAGCCACTGGAGGCTTTCCTCGAAATCGCGTGCGCGCGCTCCGGGGCGAAGGGCGCCATAGACAAACTTCTTGTTCTCCTTTGCAAGCTGGCCGGGAAGGGATTTCCAAACCAACCTCATGCGCTCGACGATGCGGGCGGGTGCATGTTTGCCAAAATCGGATTCGTAAGCCTCGATGATTTGCTGCTGAAGCCTTCGGGCTTCGATGAAGTCGCGTGTCTCGGCGAAAGCGGAGACAACTTCGGGCATACCGCCGACAACAAGGTATTCCTTGAGCAAGTGCTCGAGCTTTTCGGTAACGTTTGCTAGAAGGTTCATGTCTGTGGCAAGGATGGCGTCGGCGAGCGGGTTGCCGTCGACGGCACGAACGAACTCAGCAAACCCCATGGGACGCATGGTGAGCTGGTCGATTTTGCCGACGGGAAATGACTCGTTTTCGCGTCGGAGCGCGAGGCCCATATAGGAACCGGCTGCTACGATGTGGTATTCGGGTGCAAGCTCGTTGAAGTACTTGAGCGAGGTGATCCCGCGTGGCGCCTCTTGGATCTCGTCGAAGATGATGAGCGTGTCTTCCGGCGTTACGGTTTGGCCACGTAGGAGTTCTATCTGGGAGATGATGCGCTTGGGGTCGAGGTTCCCATCGAACAGCGAGCGTGTGCTCGGCTCGAGCATAAAGTCAAAACGAATGACGTTTCGATACTGCTGGCTTGCGAATTCGTTAAGAAGCCAAGTCTTTCCTGTCTGGCGGGCTCCCTTAAGCAAGAGAGGTTTGCGATTCGCCCTTGATTTCCAAGCGATAAGTTCACTCATAAGCTGTCGCTGCATATTGCCTCCCAACCCTCTCGGCTAGTATAAGGCCATTTGGGAGTTTCCATCGGAAAATGTGGGAGACAACCACGTTTTTCCATCGGAAAATGTGGGAGACAACCACGTTTTTCCATCGGAAAATGTGGGAACACCAACCTAAGTTGCGGTGGAATAGTTCCTAAATGGGCTGGTAAACTACCAAAACAGGAACTATTCCACCGCAACTTAGAGCCCCGCCGGCGTGTAAAAGAAACGAGCCCGCATCCCTGAGGAACACGGGCTCGAAAGCTCCATATGGTAGGGGCGGTGGGACGTCTGTGTATTTGCTGCGCAAATACACACCGGCTTCGGCCGCCTGCTGGCGCCCTCGCCGGCTCGCTGCGGACGCTGCGCGTCCGCTTAACGCTCGCCCCCTCGCGGGTTCGAGTCCCACCGGCATCCAAAAGAAACAAGCCCGCATCCCTGGGGGACACGGGCTCGAAAGCTCCATATGGTAGGGGCGGTGGGACTCGAACCCACAATCCTTGCGGCGAGAGATTTTAAGTCTCCTGCGTATGCCAATTCCGCCACGCCCCCGTGAGACTAGAAGTCTAGCACAAGCCGTCCGTTACGCGTTGACGGCCATCGAGTGTTGGCCCGACTTCTCCAGGAACTCTTGGAACTTTGCCTCGTCGCCCTTGTTTTGATACTGCAGGGCCAGCAAGTACTCCAGTCGGCAGCGCTTGACCGGGTCGTCGCCGACATCCTCGAGCATGCGCTCCAGCTCGGGAATGTCGTTGTGGCGCTTCAAGATCATCGTGTCGTACATCAGTTGGCATTCGTGCGCGACTGCCTCGGCCTGGCCGCCCTCAAAGCCCTTGATCTCGTGCAACAGCTCTTTGGACTTTTTGCGGTCCTCCTGGCCAACATAGTAGTTAAAGGCCTTAATCACCAGGTCGACGCGCTGCATCTTGGGCAGATTGAGGCTCAACAGCAGGTCGAACATCTCGCTGGCGTGCTCGTGGTCCTCGCGCAGCAGATAGGAGTTCAGACGCAAGTAGTCGCGGTTGTAGCGCGGGTACAGCATGCTGGTGAGTTTGCCGTCGAGCAAACGATCGAACTCGTCCCACTGCTTGGCAGCCATAAGCTGCTGCAGACGCTTGAACGTGGTGCGTTTTTTGACGCTAAAGAACACCGACACGGCGATACAGATGATGACGACGGCGGTCCAGAGGGTGCGGGAATCGGGCATATTGGGGTCCTTAGTCGCTCATAAAGCGAGCGGTATGACAACACGTACTAGATGTATTATACGCAGCGCGCAAGCAAACTGGCATAAAAGCTCATCGAGGCTGAGTGCCATCGCTCGCTGCGGTACACTTACCTAAAGTAAACCACGAAGGGAGACATTACCTATGAAGAAGATCGTTTTGGCTTGCGGTGCTGGCGCTGCTACTTCCACGCTCGTTGCCCAGAAGGTCGCTACCCTGCTCGACGCCAACGGTTACGCCGACAAGTACGAGATTGTGCAGTGCGCCATCTCCGAGGCCAAGGATTACTGCGACGAGGGCGCCGACCTGCTGATCGCCACCACCGTTGCCCCCGAGGGCCTCACCTGCCCGTACGTGAGCGGCGTGCCCTTCATGACCGGCATGAACCGCGTCGCTGCCGAGAAGGCCGTCCTCGACGTCATGGCTCAGTAGGCGCTGCCTGTATGAATGAGCAGAACGCCAATCCGGTCGAGCTCTTTGGCATGCGCGTTGCCCATGTGGGCATTAACGCTGCCGACCCGGCAGACGCCTTGGAGATCGCGGAGCTGTTCTCGACGATGATGGGTCTGCCCGTCATCGAGACCCCCGTTTCGTACTTTAACGATTCGCTGGTCGAGATCATGAAGCAGAACGGTCGAGGCGCTAAGGGCCACATCGGCTTTGCCGTCAACGACATCGATGCGGCCGAGAAGTGGTTTGCCGAGCGCGGGCTCGAGGTCAACGAGGAGTCGCGCGCGCTGCTGCCCGACGGCGGCACCAAGCTCGTGTACTTTAAGCGCGAGTTCGCCGGCTTCGCCGTGCACCTGTGCCGCGAGTAACGCACAAACTGCCATAGCTAACTAAAAATGGGGTAAGGCCACGTGACCTTGCCCCATTTTTAATGCCGAGAGGGTGACTGACAGGCTGCCGTAAAACGAAGGTGAATGGTTTCCCGCGAAGTGAACGAGTGAAATCGAACCCCTGAAGCATCGACACTTTGGAGGCACCGTTTCCTGCGGTTTTGTCAGGTATTTCCTGCGGTTTTGGCGCCAAAAAGTGCGGATGCTTCGGGGGTCCAAAATAGGTCGTTCACTTCGCGGAAAAACATTCACCTTCGATTCGTGAGAGACGCCCCTACCGCGGCAGGCGAATCGTAAAGCGGCTGCCGACGCCTTCGACTGAGGTCACGCCGATGACACCGCCATGGCTATCGACAATCCACTTGGCAATGGCAAGCCCCAGACCCGAGCCCTGCGCGCCGGCATCGCGTGCGTTGTCGGCGCGGTAGAACCGTTCAAACGCGTGAGCTGCGGATTCCTGGTTCATGCCGATGCCCTCGTCCTCAACACTTATGTCGATCGCGCCCATGCCCGCATCGGGCGCGATGCCAAACGTGACGGTCGTTCCCGCGTCCGAGTACTTGGCGGCGTTTTGCACGATCACGCGCAGAGCCTGCTTCACGAGCGCCACGTCGACAGACGCGTCGCAGCGCGGGCCGCTGACAAGCGCAGCGTCGTACGCCAGTCGATACGTGTGCTCGGTATCGATCATCTGCGATTCCTCGCATACCTCGCCGACCAGTGCGGCCAGGTTGGTATTCGCGCGCCGCAGGACCGTGCGCCCGGCATCGCCGCGCGCCAAAAACAGCAGCTGCTCCACGAGCTCCTGCATATGCTCGCTTTCGGCCTTGAGAGACGCGATGGACTCCGCCAGCACGTCCGGGTCGTCTTTGCCCCAGCGGTCGAGCATGTTTACGTAGCCCTGAATCACCGCGATGGGCGTGCGCAGCTCGTGGCTTGCATCGTTGACAAAGCGCATCTGCTGCAGCTTGGCCTCTTGCATCTGGCGCAGCAGGCGGTTGAGCGCGACCTCGATGCTCGCCAGGTCGGCGTCGCCGGTGGTGACGCTCGGCGAGTCGACGCTTGCGCGCTCGATGGCCTGCTCCAGCGTTTCCATCTTGCCGCCGGCGAGCTGCATGCGGCCGAGTTCATCCACGCGCAGTGCCAAGTCGTTGAGCGGTGCCATGGTGCGGCGCACGCGGCGGGCGCCGCCGAGCATGTTGAGCACGCTGATGACCTGCCAACCCACAACGGCAAGGTAGAGAGGCCATAGCGCGACGAGGTCCTGCGCGAGGGGGAAAGTCTTGGTGGTGCGCGCAAGCTCGACGGTATAGGCGAGCGTGGTCAGGTCCCAGCCGCGTGCGGGCGTCAGCGACATGCCGTGAACGGTGGCGCCGGGGATCCAGCCTGCGGTAAACGCGCTGTCGGGCAGCGTCTGGTTGTATCCATAGACGAGGATCGCCGCTGCAATCACCATCAGCAGCAGATCGAGCCAGACGTAGCTCATCAGGCGGCGCCACATGTAGCTCCAGTTGATGGCGCGGGCGATAGAGGTGACGCGCTTGGCCTCGGCGTTACGCACGGCAGACATAGCCCACCCCGCGCACGGTCTGGATGATGCGGGCACCGCCGGCGTCCTCGATCTTGGCACGCAGGTGTGCGATGTGTACGTCGACGTTGTTGGTGTCGCCCACGTATTCGTAGCCCAGCGCCTCGTGCGCGATGCGCTCACGCGTGAGCACGGTTTCGGCATGTGCCATAAGCAGCGCGAGGACATCGAACTCGCGGGCAGTCAGCACGATGGGCGAGCCGCCGACCGTGACTTCGCGGCGGTTGGGGTCGAGCGCAACCGAGTCAACGGTAAGCGCGGCGGGGGAGGGCGTGGCAGCAGCCTGGGCCGTGTCGGTTGCCGGGGACATTGTGGCGATACCGGCGGCCGTGCCGCTCGCTACGCCAGTCCCGGCACCGACGCCGCCAACGCCCGAAGCCGCCCGCACGGCCTCCGAGCGCTTCAGCGCCACACGGATCCGTGCGAACAGCTCCTCAATGGCAAACGGCTTGGTCAGGTAATCGTCGGCGCCGGCATCGAGCCCTGCCACCTTGTCCATCACGGCATCGCGCGCGGTGACCATAATCACCGGCACATCCTTGTGCTTGCGGACACGCCGCAAGACCTCCATGCCGTTGAGCTGCGGCAACAGCACATCGAGCAGAATCAAATCGTAGTCGCGCTCCAGCGCCAGGTCCACAGCGGTGCGGCCGTCGGCGGCGTGCTCCACCTGGTAGCCCTCGTGCTCCAGCTCGAGCGTCACAAAGCGGGCGATTTTCTCCTCGTCCTCTACGATCAGGATCCGTGCCATGCGTGCCCCCGTCTGCGATTACTTGTCGTCGTTCAGATTTTGCTTGATGTCGTCCGCGGCGTCGGCAGCGTGATTCATAAGGTTGTTGATGCTGCCGGGCACGTCGCCGTCGCTGTCGATGCGGTAGCGCATGCCAAAGAACAGACCAATCAGCATCAGCCATATCGTGGCGCCCCAGGCAAACAGGGCGACGATGGGAATCAGGATGGGGATGTTGAGGATGATCGCATCGCGGCGCGTGGCGATAAACTTGGTGTCCAGGCTCAGGCGGAAGAGTTTTTTGAGGTACTCCCAAACGCTGTCCATCTTCTTGGAGAAGTCGGTCTTTTCACTCGACTTCTCGTAGGCGGCCTGCGCGGCGACCATCTCGGCCGAGGGCTC
Organism: uncultured Collinsella sp.; assembly: GCA_902466855.1. Classification (GTDB taxonomy): domain Bacteria; phylum Actinomycetota; class Coriobacteriia; order Coriobacteriales; family Coriobacteriaceae; genus Collinsella. The sequence goes on from CABQSP010000045.1 coordinate 8,464, forward strand.
ATCGACTGGCGCGGACTCGGTGGCGGCGTGCGCCGACGTGGTCTGCGTCTTGCCCTGCGACTCGAGCCAAATGATGGCATCCAAAACGTTGCCGTCGGCAGCGTCGAGCGCCGCCTTGGCGTCGGTGTAGCTCACGTTGCACTTGGTGCGGATGGTTTCAACTTTTTCGAGGTCGTCCATGACCTGTCCTTTCGTTCGATGGGCGCGACGCCGGGCGATTTGCCCGGGGCGCGAGCGTTGCGTTCGGCGGCCTGCGTTGCGCGGTGCCGCCCCGCCCTTGGTCGAACTCTATAGTGCAGGTTATAGATTAAGCGATTCTTGAGCCAAGATTAATGTTGGATGAGTTTTTGGGTGGCGGTGAGGGGAGGGGAGAGATGTCCTTCTGGATGGCTAGCAGCGAGGTCTAATACTTTTCCGAGAAGTGAACGAGCTAAATCGAACCCCCGAAGCATCGACACTTTAGGAGTACCGTTTCCTGCGGTTTCGGTACTGAAATCCTGCGATTTTGCCGACGAAAAATGTGGATGCTTCAGGGGTCCTAAAACAGACGTTCACTTCGCGGAAAAGTATTAGACCTCGATAGCAGAGGATGGGGTGCCGGTGACAAATCGGCGTCAAGGGTTGGCCGAGCAGGCGGTTTCTCCATTGATGTCCGCACGGCATGTGACACTTACTCTACCGCCCTGTTCTGGCGCGGCGGCATGTATCTGAGCAACGACCCTCTAAGGAGTTCGATATTGATGAGTGACAACACCAAGCATCTCGCAAAGAAGTGCGTCAAGGATGCGGGGCCGTGCCTCGCGCTGTGTCTTGCCGGCGCGGCGGTCGCGCTGCTGGCTGTTCTGGGGCCATTCGACGTGCTCCGAAGTGCCAGCTCTCTGCACGTTTGCATGGCCCTTGCCGGCGCCATGATGACCGGCGGCGTGCTCGATCTGATTTTTTGGGTGCTCGACCCGTTTGGATGGAAGAACGAGGGGTAAGCCCTAAGGGATGGAAGGGCTGGAACGGTTGGCTTAGTGATCGTGCTGAATGCGGGCTAGCGACTTACAGGGAAGTGGTGATTCGATGACGGTCTATGTGGCGGGCGATATTCACGGCGGCCTCGACATGCAAAAGCTGCGTGACTGGGAGCTTGGGGATAGCCTGGCGAGCGACGACTATCTGATTGTCGCGGGCGACTTTGGCTTTCCGTGGGATTTTTCTGCCGAGGAATGCGCCGATATCGCTTGGCTGGAGTCGCGCCCCTATACGTTGCTGTTTGTCGACGGCAATCACGAGCGTTTCGATCACTGGGCGGAGCGTCCTATGGAGTTGTGGCACGGTGGGCTGACGCAGCGCCTGTCGGATACCTCGCCCATACGGCGCCTGACGCGCGGCGAGGTTTTTGAGCTCGACGGCTCAACGATCTTTACCATGGGCGGCGCCACGAGCGTGGATAAGGAATACCGCATTCCCTATTCCAGCTGGTGGCCACAGGAGCTGCCGGACGAGCGCAACTTTGAGGAGGCGCGGGCAAAGCTCGACAGCGTGGGCTGGAAGGTCGACTACGTGGTCACCCACACCTGCTCAACGCGTATGCTTTCGCCCACGCTTTATCCGGCACCCGGCTGGAATTACCCCGCCGTTGATCGGCTTACGGCGTTTTTCGATGAGCTGGAAGACTGCTTGGATTACAAGCGCTGGTACTACGGGCATTTTCATCGGGATGCCAACCCGGCCGAACGCCACACCGTGCTCTACGACTGCATCGTTCGCCTGGGTGACGAACTCCAGCCTTGGGATGTTGCGTAGGGGCGGGGTGGCTGGCTACTCGGCCGTTATGGTGATGTTCTCCCGGTGCGCGCGGATGACGTCCCAGCTAAAGTGCTCGACCAGCTGCTCGGCGGTACGCGGCGTGGTGTCCGGCGCGATGCCTGTTTGTCCGGCGAGCCAGCCCAGCAGTGCCTCGGGTTTGCCAAAGCGGGTGCGGAGTTCGCCCAGGTCCAGATCGCGGTCGCGCTTGGAAAGGCGGCGGCCGTCCGGCGACATGAGCAGCGGAATGTGCGCGTAGCGCGGCGTGAGAAGTCCCAGCAGATGCTGCAGATAGATTTGACGCGGCGTGGAGCCAAGCAGGTCGCATCCGCGTACGATCTCGGTAACACCCATGGCGGCGTCATCGACCACCACGGCCAGTTGATAGGCAAACACGCCGTCGCTGCGGCGCACCAAAAAGTCGCCGCACTCGGTGGCGAGTGCCTCGCATTGGGCCCCGTACGTGCGGTCCACGAATTCGACCACATCGTCTGCGAGGTCGTCGACGGCGGGCACGCGCAGGCGCGTGGCCGGAGCGCGCAGGGCACTGCGGCGGGCGACCTCTTCGGCCGAAAGGCCTCGGCAGGCACCGCGGTAGATGGGCGTGCCGTCGCTGGCATGCGGCGCGCTTGCGGTGTGGAGCTCGGCGCGCGTGCAAAAGCAGGGGTAGGTGAGGCCGGCGTCTTGCAGCTGGCGCAAGGCGCTCTCGTACAGGTCTAGGCGATCGTGCTGGTAGTAGGGGCCTTCGTCCCACTCCAGCCCCAGCCAGGCTAGGTCGTCGATGAGTTGGGCGGCAAGTTCCGGGCGCTTACAGCGATCGTCTAGGTCCTCGATGCGCAACACAATGCTGCCGCCTTGGCTGCGGGCCGAAAGCCACGCGCACAGGCAGCTGAACACGTTGCCCAGGTGCATGCGGCCCGAAGGCGACGGAGCAAAGCGACCCACGACGGGCGCGGGAACGGAGGCGGGCTGTGCCGTGGGCGCGTCCGCGGCGGGCGTTGCTATGTTGCGTGCGTTGATATCCATGCGGACGAGTATAGCGCGGGGGCGCGATGGGGAGGCGTCACGGTGGTTCGCAAGTTGTCGAGGCCTCGCATTGCGTATGGCGGGCCGCGGACTCGGTGCTTTGATTCCTGTCCATCAACTCGGTACCTTTGACGACAGAACCCCCGGCAGCTCTTCGCAACTGCCGGGGTTTCCGCGGAAAAGGGGGACATGATCCTCAAGCGAACGGCAAAGGGGCAAACCGTTTTCGCTCAACTGCTTTATGCCCCTCGGCTGGCGGCTCAATCAGTGCATGCCGCGCCCACACAAAGCCGCTACACCTGTGACGGAGCTGTGAAGTGGTATCTATCGTTGGTGCAGGACATGCCAAGGAGTGTCCTAAACTGCCGGCAGATAAGGAACGTCCCTAAGTGCCAGGCTCGGGTGGGACTTTTGTCCCATTTGACGCTCCGGTCGCCTAGATATTCGTCGTGTGTGCCCGTAAACGTGGGACAATGGCGCTGTTGGTATCACAGACAAAGGATGTGCCTATGAACGCCCCCGTTGCCAAGACCTGTCGGCAGCGTCGCCTATTCGCGCGATTTGCTTCCGTCTGCGCACTCGTCGCGCTTGCATTGCTGCTACTGCCCGCCGCCGCGCACGCCGACGGCTATTCCATGACCCAAACCTATATCGGTGCCACGGTCGAGGCCGATGGATCGCTGACCGTTGTCGAGGGACGTCAGTTTGATTTCGACGACGACATCAACGGCGTGTATTGGGAGATCAATACGGGCACCAACCAGCAGGGCGGCGCGGCGGGCGTCGACGTGCTGAGCGTCGAGGAAGAGGACACCGCGTTCAACAAAGTCGATAGCGCGAACAAGGGTGACTCTGGCGTCTACACGGTCGAGCAGTCCGACGGCGGCGTAAAGATCAAGGTTTTCAGCCCCCACGAGAGCGGCGATAGCGCGATCTATTACGTGAGCTACACCATGACCGGTGCGGTCATGAACTGGGCCGATACCGCCGAGCTCTACTGGAAGTTCGTGGGCGATGGCTGGTCCGCGGATTCCGATGACGTCGAGATGGAAGTGTACTTCGCAAATGCTGCTGCCGGGACGGCGGCCGTCAAGGGCGATAACTTCCGCGCATGGGGCCACGGCCCGCTGACGGACGACGTGTCGCTCGATGCGGACGAACCCATGGTCACCTATACCATTCCCTGCGTGCATCAGGGCGAATTCGCCGAGGCGCGCATCGCCTTCCCCCGCGACTGGGTGCCATGGCTTTCCGCTTCAAGCGAGGAGCGCATGTCAACGATCCTGAGCGAAGAGAAGGCGTGGGCCGACGAAGCTAACGCCCGCCGCGCTCACGCTCGCGTGATTTCCAATGCGCTTGCCGTGTTAAGTGTTGTCGCAGCGGTGGCCTTTACCGGCACAATCGTTGTGCTCAAGCTGCGCCGCCGCAAGCCCAAGCCGCTTTTCCAGGACGAATATTTCCGCGATGTGCCTTCGGCCGACCATCCCGCCGTGCTTTCGGCCCTCATGAGCTGGAACGAGGTACCCGATCAGGCATATATCGCCACGCTCATGAAGCTCACCGACGACCGTGTGATCAAGCTGGAGCAGACGACCGTGACCAAGGCCAAGAAGGGTCTGTTGGGGCGTGAAAAAGAAGAGCAGACATATCGCGTGACGGTGAGTGATGCGGGCTGGAAGTCGGCCAAGGGCATTGACCACATGGTGCTCAAGGTTTTCTTTGCCGGTGCTAAGCCCGACGAGAACGGCGATCGCTCGCGCACGTTTGACGAGCTGCAGCACTACGTTAAACAGCACGCTACGCCCGTGGGGGACAAGCTCGAGGACTATCAGAACACCGTTAAGGGCAAGCTGGCCGATAGCGAGTACGTTGCCTCGGACGGCATCGTTGCAATGGTGTTTTGCCTGGTTCTTGGTATTCTGATCGCCTTTGTTCCCGTGGGATCCATTTTCTTTACTGACGGCGCGCAGGTGAACATTATCGCCGCGGTTATCTCGGCGCCGATTGTGCTGGTGGGTATTGGCGTGGGCCTTACGTTCCGCCGCTTTACGCCGGAGGGCGCCGAGGTGGCGGCTCGCTGCAAGGCGCTTAAGCATTGGCTCGAGGACTTCACGCGCCTAAAGGAAGCCGTCCCCGGCGATCTGGTACTGTGGAACAAGCTGCTGGTGATGGGCGCGGCGCTGGGCGTTTCGAAGGAAGTCCTGCGTCAGCTTGCCGAGGCT
>CABQSP010000046.1:0-13217 GCA_902466855.1 uncultured Collinsella sp.
CAGCGCCCTTTCGTTTCACGTCACCTTGCCTCAAATGCGGCTCGCTCGCTGGCGTTGCCAAAACATCGGTGTTGCCGTGGTAATCATTGGGGACGTTCTTGTTTGACTAGTCGTTTAAGAACGTCCCCAATGACTAGTCAGAAACGAGCGTGGATAATCTCCCGGTTTTGGCCTGTGTGCGGGCTCAAAGTGGGAGATTATCCGCGCTCGCTTTAATTTGCCTGGGCTGCGATGCCTATCTAATCGGCTCGGCGTCTTCCCTGAGAATCGAAAGATACTCTTCATACCCGTACTGTCGGTATCTCTGTCTTGACTCGTCGAGCGGACGGAGGATACCCAATTCTTCAAATGATTTGACGAGCGAGCTCGCGGTACTCCTGCCGATATCGAGTTGGGCAGCGATGAATGCGGTGTCGACGATGGGGTGCTCTTCAAGAATGCCCAACAGCCTTTGCCCGTTTGCAGCAGTCCTTCCGAGATTTTCGGTAATGGTTGCTGTGGAACGGTTATGGAGGTCAACAAGGTTTTTTAAAGACCCTACCGAGTCCTTCGCACTCTCGAGAAGACTGTTGCAGAAAAACTCTATCCATTCCTCGTAAGTGCCTCTCTCCCTTACGGATGTGAGCTGTCGGTAGTACTCGCTTCGATTTTTCTTGAACTGGAACGATGGATAGAACAAGCAAGAATGAAGAACGCCATCATTGATGAGCATAAGTGTAATGAGAAGCCTGCCCAGGCGACCGTTTCCGTCTAGGAATGGATGGGCAGTTTCAAATTGGTAATGGACGAGCGCCGCCCGCACAATCGGATCCATTTCGACTTGAGGCTCATTGATAAAGCGTTCGAGGTCCTGAAGCGTGTTGCTCAAATCTTCAATGTTTGGAGGGACAAACGATGCGGTTGCAATGGTGCAACCTGAGGGGCCAATCCAGTTTTGTGAGGAGCGCAGCTCGCCTGGATTCTTCTCCGTTCCGCGCACTCCGTCCAGCAGGACCGCATGAACTTGCCTAAGAAGTCTCGTGCACAAGGGCATCTTTTTGAGCAGTTCTACGCCGCGGTCGACAGCACGGACGTAATTCACGACGTCTGCGACATCTTTATGATGGAGTTGTGTTTGCGATGGACTAAGTAGGTCGTCAAACGTGCACTGGGTTCCCTCAATTTGCGAAGAAAGGAGTGCTTCTTTGCGCACGTACATTGTCAGATACATGTCGGCGTTGGGAACAAAGTAGAGCATGCCTTCAAGCTCTCCAAGCTTTCGTGAGCATGCGGAAAGCGTGCGATAGGTTTCCTCGGTGAGGTTTAGCTGCCTCAATGATTGCAAGGGCGTTGGAAAAAACGAATAGTAAGCCAATTTCCCCGATAGATTATTGCGGAGCGTTCCCTGGCCGTTCTCCTCGATTTGCATCGCGCCCTCCATATCTTTAGTGCCGGAAACTCGTTATTAGGCTAATCATATCAATTCTAATAACGAGTTTAAGGATTAAATAGTTATTAGAATTGATGTAAACAATCTAATGATAAGAAGTCGTTATTACTTGACCATGGAGCTCAGCTTGGTACAGGGGGTCATCCAAAATGAACGTGGATAATCTCCCGTTTTTGGCTCGGTGACGGCCTCAAAGTCAAAGTGGAAGATTATCCACGCTCGTTAGTTAAGCGTCCGAAAATCCACACTCGCCAAACCTACCAAAAAGGGACGGGTTTATTTTGGCACGTTTCGGTCGGTATCAGGAAGTGTCAGGGACGGGGCGGCGGCAGGACTCGAGAGCGAAAAGAAGTGTCGGGTTTGGTGCGCCCGCTTCTGCCCGTCCCGTGCGCAGGCGATGCTCGGCTTATCGACCCGCGATGCAAAGGAGATGCTCGTCCCACGAGCACTACCGGGAAGGGCTTGCGATTCGAGCCCTCGCCTTAGTATTTTGGTCATTTAGCACTATAATCACCATAGGCATGCGCATAACGTTGCGCTTAATCAAGAGGAGAAAACGTATGGGTCTGTTTGACATGTTCAAGAAGAAGGCTGAGCCCGCGGCTGCCGCTGCCCCGGCCTCCATCTCTGCTTCTGCCGGCGCCGACGTGCTGTGCTCGCCCGTCAAGGGCAAGGTCATCAAGATGGCCGACGTGCCCGATCCCGTCTTTGGTGGCGAGGTTCTGGGCAAGGGCTGTGCCGTGTGGCCCGAGGATGATCTGGTCTACGCTCCCTGCGACGGTAAGGTGACCGTCACCATGGGTCACGCCGTGGGCCTGCAGTCCGATAGCGGCATCGAGGTTCTGGTGCACGTTGGTGTCGATACCGTCAACATGAACGGTGACGGCTTCGAGGGCTTCGTCAAGGCTGACGACGTCGTGAAGGCCGGCCAGCCCATACTCAAGATCGACCGCGCCAAGATCGCTGCCGCCGGTTACAAGGACTGCGTCGTCGTGGCCGTGTCCAACACCGCCGAGTTTGCTGACGTCGAGCTCGCCGTCGAGGCCGAGTCTGCCGTCGCCGCCGGTGACGCCATCGTCAAGGTCGTCCGCAAGTAAACTGTGGCATCCAAAGGATGTGCAAGGGTGGTCGGGTTTTCCGGCCACCTTTTTTATTGCATCGCGGGGAAGCGTTTTATTGCACGTTGGGCGGGCTTGCAAACCGTTCGGACGCTAAAACGAACCGACCGCGCCTTCGCGTTGCCGAGGGTGTTCATAAGTGGATAGTATGGGCTTACTTATTACAACGTGTGCCGCGTCCGGGAAGCGCGGTGCCGCTCATTGGGAGGAACAACATGAAAAAGAAGCTGCTGCTTGCGCCCCTCATGGCCGTCTTGGTTGCATGCGTGGTCGTGCTTTCCGGTTGCGGAGGCCCTTCGGTTGAGGAACTCATCACCGAGGATCTTACGACGCAGTTTGACGAGGTCAAGAACGGTGGCGACGACTTCCTCTCTGGCCTGGAGGAGGCTTCGGGCGACGAGTTCGAGCAGCTGGGTATCGATCCCAAGGAGTATGCCAAGACCTATCTCGAGGGCTTTGACTACAAGATCGGCGACGTGACGGTCGACGAGGACAAGGGCGTCGCGACCGCCGAGGTCTCTATCACCTGCAAGTCTATGAACAAGATCGTCGAGGACTTCTCCACCCAGTATCAGGAGAAGGTCGCTGCGCTTGACACGGTTCCTTCCGATGACGAGCTGTACAAGATGGCCGGTCAGGTTATGGTCGATGTGACCAAGGCCACCGAGCCCAGGAAGACCACGGTTATCTTCAAGTACACCTGCAACGACGACGGTGAGTGGTCTGCCGACGACTCCGTCAACTCCGAGATGATGGATGCAATGCTGAGCTAGGGGGTTACGGCGTTTTACCAAACGCCGTAACTGCTCGACGCTGCGCGGTCACCAGAGCGACAACTTATCATTCAAAGAGGACGGCATGACCAGAAGGTCAATGCCGCCCTCTTTTCATGCCAATTTGTTCGCTCTGGTGACCGCTCGCTGTCGTTGCCAAAACATCGGCGTTGCCATGGCAGTCATTGGGGATGTTCTTAAATGACTAGTCGTTGGTGACGTTCTTGTTTGACTAGTCGTTTAAGAACGTCCCCAACGACTACTTTCCGCGCAACGGTATTGCGGCGGCTGGGTTGAGCAGCACCAGCGTTACTCGCCCAGGATCAGCGCTGCGAGCTCGTTCTGGGTGTCCACCACGTAGTCGGCGCCGGCGGCTTCCAGCTCTGCGCGGCCGCGGAAGCCCCAGCTGACGCCCGCGCTCTTAAGGCCGGCGTTGTGGCCGGTCAGGATATCGACATTGGAATCGCCCACATAGAGCGTGGTTGCCGGATTGGCGCCCAGCTCCTCCATCACATGTAGCGTGACGGGTGCTTCGGGCTTGGGCGGAAACGCATCGACACGGCCCTGTACCAGCGCAAAGCGCTCGGAACCAAAATACTTCTCGATAAGCGGAGCCGCCGAGACGTGGTCCTTGTTAGTGAGCACGGCAAGCTGCACGCCCGCCGCGTGCAGGCGGTCGAGCATCTCGATCGTGCCGGCATAGGGAGCGGTGTGGTCTTCCTTGTGCTCGCCGTAGTAAGCCCTAAACTCGGCAAGCGTTTGCTCAAACATACGGCTGTCGCCCGCATACTCGGCAGGCATAAAGCGTTCGACCAGCTTGAGCATGCCGTTTCCCACCTTGTAGCGGTACTCGTCTACGGCAAACGTGGGCCAGCCGTGCGCCTCGCAGGTATGGTTGCCGGCGGCCGCCAGGTCCTCGAGCGTGTTGAGGATGGTGCCGTCCAGGTCAAAGATCACATGGGAAAAAGCTGCTGCCATGAAAGCTCCCGTCATTGGGTTTCAAAACGCACCCCATAATACTGGGCTTCCGCGTTGGGCGTGCTTGGAATCTGAACATCTCCAGGGATATCAGGTCACATCGCGCCGACCGTGCGGTTCCACCCTAGCAAATTCTCGGCAGCTGCTCTCCTACGAGCATGTCGAGGATGCGGGTCGAGCCCCAGCCGGTGCGCACGCGCACGGCGGGACGGGAGCCCTCGGCAAGTGGCAGCACGCGACCGATGATGGCGGCATTCTCGCCGTAGCGGGCGGCGCGCATGGCGCTCAGCGCGGCATCGGCTTGCTCGGCCGGCACCACGGCAACCATCTTGCCCTCGTTTGCTACCTGCAGCACATCGTAGCCGAGCATCTCGCAGGCGGCCTGCACGTCGGGACGAACGGGCACGGCATCCTCGTCGACCTCCATGGCAACATCGCTGGCCTGGGCAAACTCGTTGAGCGTGGACGCCAGGCCACCGCGCGTGGGGTCGCGAAAACAACGCGTGCCGGGCGCTGCGGCCAAAACGTCGGCAATCAGGTGGTTGAGCGGCGCGGCATCGCTTTCGATCGTGCTCGAAAACGCCAGGCCCTCACGCTGGCTCATGATGGCGATACCGTGGTCGCCCAGTGTGCCCGACACCAGGATGACATCGCCGGGCTGGCAGCTGGCACCGCTGAGCGCCACGCCTGCGGGTACCTCGCCCACGCCGGCGGTATTGATATAGACGCCGTCGGCCCCGCCGCGCTCGACCACCTTAGTGTCGCCCGTGATTATGGACACGCCCGCCTCATGCGCCGTCTCGGCCATCGTCTGCACAATCTGGCGGAGCCTATCCATGGGATAGCCCTCTTCGAGGATAAAGCCGCACGACAGGTAGCGCACGTTGGCGCCCGAGGTCGCGACATCGTTAACGGTTCCGCACACGGCGAGGCGGCCGATGTTGCCACCGGGGAAGAACTGCGGCGAGACTACAAAACTGTCGGTCGACATGGCGATGCGCCCGCTCGCGGGCAGCGCGGCGACGCCGGCGTCGTTGCCTTCGAGCAGCTCGGGCGACCCAAAGGCATCCAAAAAGACCTCATCGATGATGCGCTTCATCATCTGTCCGCCGGAGCCGTGGCCCAACAGGACGGTGCTATCGGTAACGCTATGGGACATATCGAAAACTCCAATCGTGGGTGGAATTATATGGGTGAGGCGCAGCGTCGACTGGTCCGCCGTTCGTTAGAACGGCGGAACCTATTAGCCTCGGTAGCGGAAATATGCTGCGCAGCTGCCCTCGGAGCTCACCATGCAGGGGCCGACGGGATGCTCGGGCGTACAAGCGTGGCCGAACAGGGGGCAGTCGCTCGGCGTAATGGCCCCGCGCAGCACGTCGCCGCAGCGGCACCCGCGTGGCTCGACCGTCGGCTCGATGGACACGTCAAAGCGCATGCTGGCATCAAAGTGCGAAAACTCGGGACGAATGGCGAGTCCCGAAGCCGCAATCGATCCCAATCCGCGCCATGTGGTATCGCACGGCTCAAATACCTGCTCGACCAGCTGGCGCGCCACGGGATTGCCGTCGGCATTGACGCCGCGACGGTAGGCGTTGTCGATCGCGGGTTGCCCCTCAACAACCATCTGGACCAGCATGCAGATACCCTGCAAGATGTCGACCGGCTCAAATCCCGTTACCACGCCTGGAGTCTTAAACTCGTCGACCAAAAAGCCAAAGGGGGCCAAGCCCGTGATGGTGGCGACGTGGCCCGGCAGGATAAAGCCGTCGATGGCGGTCTCGGGGTCGTTGGCGATGGCGCGCAACGCCGGCGGCGTGGTCTTGTGGGCGCAATAGACCGAGAAGTTCTGGAGTCCGCGTGCATCGGCCTCCAAAATGGCGGCGGCGATGGTGGGCGTTGTGGTCTCAAAGCCCACGCCCATAAAAATGACCGGGCGATCGGGGTTTTGCTCGGCAATGTCGAGCGCGTCGAGCGGGGAGTAGACGATGCGAATGTCACGCCCTGCCGCCTTTTGCGCAGCGAGCGAGGTGGATGACCCGGGCACGCGCATCATGTCGCCAAAGGTGGTGATGATGGCGCCGTCTATGTTGGCGAGCGCGATTGCGTGGTCGATGTCGCGGTTGGCGGTAACGCAGACGGGGCAACCCGGACCGCTTAGCAGTTTGAGCCCGGCAGGCATAATGGAGCGAAAGCCATAGCGCCCGATACTCACGGTATGCGTGCCGCAGACTTCCATAAGGTTGATGGCGCGGTCGCCGGCAAGCTCATGAATGCGCTCGATGAGCTCGCGAGCCAGCTTGGGATCGCGGAATGCCGAGAAGTCGATACCGGAGCGAGCCGGCTGCTCGGGCGCCACTAGTAAGCCTCCGCCGGGTTGGTGGCAAGCTGGTCTTCTTCGACCAGCTCGGACATGGCATTAACAAGCTCGAGCGTTTCCTGCGCTTCCTGCTCGTTGACAATCTGGATGCCAAAGCCGGCGTGTACGAGAATATAGTCGCCAACCTGCGCCGTCGGCACGAGTCTCAGCGACACGGGGCGCTCGATGCCCATCATGTCGACGGTGGCCTTGAGGTCGTCGTCGCGTTTGACTACTTTGCCGGGAACGGCCAGGCACATATTGTTCCCCTTTTATACGCTTTGCGCTGGATAGGCGCTTGATAATCCATCAGTTGATGGTAGCGCTCACGGGGTTTGCGGGCAAACGCGTTACGCCTGTGAGACGGCTGGGCACAGCGGCGTGCGAGGGTGAGCTACTGCGATGCAATCTGCGCAAGACGAGCGCTTGCGACTGCCGCCTGACCGTAGGCGATGCAGCCGTCGTTAACGGGCACGGTTTGGGGAATCAAGACAGTGAGACCCATGCTTTTGAGCTCGCGGGTGAGGAGCTGGAGCAAAAGTCGGTTCATGAACACGCCGCCCGAGAGCGCGACGGTGTCGATGCCCTCGTGCACGCAGATTTCGCTGGCGATGCGCGCCGAGGAGCGCGCGATGGCGATATGGAAGTCGAGCGCGAGCCTGTAGGCGGGCGCTCCGGCTTCAATTCCTCCCAAAAGTGCCTCAAAGAGTGCTTTCTGGTCCAGAACATAGGGGCCGTCCAGCCACGATGGGCCAGATGCGAAATAGCCGGCGTTGTCGTCGGGAAAATGGGCGATTTCGTTGTCGAGCGCGCGCCAGGCGGCGGCCTCAAGCTCGATGGCGGGTTCGCCCTCGTAGGTTGCCTTGTCGCAGATGCCCAGAATCGCTGCCGCGGCATCAAAGAGACGCCCCATGCTGCTGGTACGCGGGCTGTTGATGCCGCGCTCGATCATGGTGGCTGTCACGCTGCGCGTTTGCTCGTCGAGGCTGTCCAAAAGCCGAGCGGCGCCTGGGTGCTCGAGCAGGCCGAGCCCACTGAGCAGGGCAAAGGCGTTGCGGCGGGCGTCGCGCACGGAGGCCGCCCCGCCGGGGAGCGCCCAGGTGCGCAAATGCGCGGCGCGCTCAAAGCCGCCAAGGCTGGCAACAAGAAACTCGCCGCCCCAAACGGTCCCATCGGTGCCGGCGCCGGTGCCGTCAAAGGCGATGCCAAGGACGCGCGCGTCGGTTGTAAGCTGGCCCGCGGCGATGGCCTCGGCCATTACGCTCGCGATATGCGCATGATGGTGCTGCACCTCGACGAGTGGCAGATTGCATTTTCGCGCCTGCTCGCGCGCCCACTGGCCCGATAGATAGCTGGGGTGTACATCGCAGGCCAAGGCGGCGGGCGCCAAATCAAAGAGATCTTCCAAGCGCGTGCGCGCGGCGTTCCAGGCATCGAAGGTCCCGCCGTTTTCAACATCGCCGATATGCTGCGACACAAAACAGGTCGCCTCACCGTTCGTCCCTTCACGCGTGAGCGCAATCGTGGCCTTTTGTTGTGGCCCGCAGGCGAGCACGCAGGACGGAGCGCCGTCGAGCGCCGGCAACGGCAGCGGCTGGGGTGCATATCCGCGAGCGCGGCGAACGGGCATAACGGCGCCGTCGACCACGCGCACCACGGAATCGTCATAGCGCGAGAGAATCGCTCGATCGTTGCCGAGCAGCGCGTCGGCAATGCCGGCGGCAACGAGGCGCTCCCAGGCAAGATCGTCATCGGTCTCGATGGGTTCTTCGCTCAGGTTGCCGCTGGTCATGACGAGCGCGTGCATACCGCAGGCTTCTGCCACGGCAAGCAACAGATGTTGAAGCGGCGTATAGGGGAGCATAACGCCAAGCTCGGGCAGGTCGCGCGCGACGGACGGTGCGAGTACGAGGGCGTCGGAAGAATCGCCGTCGTTCCCGCAAACAGCCCGCCGGCGCAGCAGCACGATTGGGCGGATACTGCCAGCGAGCAGATTGCGTTCAGCATCGTCGATATGACACAGGCGCCCGGCATCGGCAAGACTGCGCACCATGACGGCAAGCGGCTTATTGCTGCGACGCTTGCGACGGCGCAGCTCGGCCACCGCCTGCTCGTTGGCAGCGTCACAGGCTAGATGGAATCCGCCCAGGCCCTTGATGGCGACGATGCCACCGCTGGCCAGCAGCTCAACGCAGCGCTCGATGATAGCGTCGCTGGCCTCGCGTGTGGTGCCGACGGCCGGTGTCGCGGACGAATTCCCGCACGCATCGCCGTTCACAGCCTCGCGCCACGTAATATGCGGCCCGCAATCAAAGCAGGCATCGGGCTGTGCGTGAAAGCGACGGTCGAGTGGATCGGCATACTCTGCGGCGCAGGCGGGGCACATGGGAAAACAATCCATCGACGTGGCCGCTCGGTCATAAGGCAGCGATCGGATGATGGTAAAGCGTGGGCCGCAGTTAGTGCAGTTGATAAAGGGGTAGTGATAGCGTCGGTCGGCGGGATCGAACAACTCGCGCAGGCAATCGTCACAGGTAGCGATATCGGGCGAGACGAGCGTCGTGTGCGCGGTCTGGTCCTGCGATGCTACGATGCGAAAACCCTGTTCATTGGCGGCATCCCAACCGTTGGCTGCCAAGTCCACAACCTCGACATGCTCTACGCGGGCTGCCGCAGGCGCATGCTCAGAAAGCGCGGCAACAAAAGCATCGAGCGCATCGGCCGGAGCGTGCGCCTCGATATGCACGCCGTCGCCCGCATTGAGCACCCATCCGCAAATGCCATGCGCCATGGCCTCGCGATACACAAACGGTCGCATGCCAACGCCCTGCACAATGCCCGTCACATGAATATGCACATGCCGCATGCGACACCCCTCATCAAAACCGACCAAAAAAGGACAGGTTTGTTTTGGTAGGTAAAACGCTAAACCTGCCAAAACAAACCTGTCCCTTTTTGGCAGGTGCGCTGCGGGAAATCCCGCTACAGCCCCAGGCTCTGCTTGGTGGCGGCGCACGTGAGCTCGCCGTGCTTAACGCCGCGCAGGCCCAGCAGGCGGTCGGCTAGTTCGTAGACGCGCTCGCCGCGACCCTTGAGCGCCAGAATCTCCAAGCAGTTGTGGTGATCCAGATGCACGTGCATGGTCGATACGATCTCGTCGGTGTAGTCGTGCTGCACCTCGTCCAGGCGGCGCGTCAGGTCGCCGGTATGGTGGTCGTAGATCATGGTGAGCGACCCGATAACGTGCTCATCGGGCGTGCGCATCTGCTCCTTGGCGATCGAGGCGCGAATCAAATCGCGCACGGCCTCGGATCGGTTGGCCACGTCGCCGCGGCGTGCGATCAGCTCGTCAAAACGGCGCAGCAGGTCGTCGGGTGCGGTAACCGAAAAACGGACCAGCTCGGAGCCGGAGCCACTACAGTGGCAGCCCGCGTCACCGTCCGCCCCGTGCGGATGCTCGTGCTCGTACCCGCAGCCGTGCTCGTGTTCGGCCACCTTACACCAGCTTCACGGAACCGACGGAGTTGTGGTCGGCCTCGATGGCTTCCTCGTAGCCCTCGAGTGCGTCGTGGGCCTCGTGCAGCGCGGCCATGGCGGCCTCGAGCTTGGCGCCGATGCGCTCCATGTCAAAATTCTCGGTCGCATGCAGCAGCTGATGGCTCCACTCATGAGCGAGCTCGATGGTGTCGTCGACCTGCTTGACGCTCATGGCAAGCTGGCTCATGTTCATTCCAACATCATGCATGGGAAATCTCCTTTTGTATGGGGCAGTTCAGTGGTTCAGATTTTACTACGCCCGCTCTGTGCGCAGCTGCATAAGAAAACGGGTACGAGTCTGTGCGACCCGCACCCGTTCACTGGGGGCTGTTTGTGACTACCATACTATCCGCGGTTGCACTCGGTGCATTCAGAAGTCCGGCGAGCGGCGTAAAAGCGCTCATGGACGGCAGGCAGACGGCAACATGTAACAAGCGTATTACAGATGCTTTTCCAGCAGCGCCTGCAGCCTCGCCTTGGGCAGAGCGCCAACCGAGCGGTCAATCTCCTCGCCGTTCTTAAACACAATCAGCGTGGGGATGCTCATGACGCCATACTTCATGGCCAGGTCCTGGTTGTCGTCGACGTTGCATTTGGCAACGGCAAGCTTGCCCGCCAGCTCATCGGCAACCTCGTCAACGATGGGCGAGAGGGAGCGGCAGGGACCGCACCACGGTGCCCAAAAATCGACCAGCACGGGCAGGCTGTCGTTAACGACGGAATCGAAGTTCTCGGGGGTAATCTGATTAATGTCAGCCATGGTGACCTCCATAATGCGACGCGGCTCGGCCGCGTAAAACTCAGTACGACCGTGCTTATACCCAGCCGCCCGCAAAGCAACCACTCGCGGGCAGCTCTTTTATATAATGGTGGGCACGCAAACGATTGGAGAGCGCATGTCCACGTCACAAAGCCAGAAAAAAGAAGCCATCGCCCAGGCGGCCGAGCAGGAGCTCACATCGCTTGCGGTCCGTGGCGTGCGTATCGCGGGCAACGCGTGCTCGCCGATCGTGCTGGTCAAAGGCGATTTGGACGAGGCCGAGCGTTCGGGTGGCGAGCTTGCCGCCGGCCCGGATGGCGCGGCGTTGCGCAAGGCGCTTGGGGCCATCGGCTACGCGCCCGAGGATTTTTGCGTGCTGGCAAGCGTCGCCGGCGTGGGTGACGGAGCGGTCGCGGTGGGCGAGACTCTGCCGTGCGAGCTGTTCCGCGAGGCGCTCGAGGCCTTGGACCCCGAGGCGGTGCTACTGCTCGACAACAACGCGGCCGATGCCATGCGCGAGACCTACGCCGATATGCTCGTGGCGATCGATGACTTCGACACCGCCATGCTCAAGCCCGGCTTGGTCGCCCATGTGCAGGGTCGCCGCGTGCTCGCGCTCGACGGTTTTGAGGCGGCGCTCACTGACAAAGCCGCCAAGCAGCGCATGTGGGCATACATCAAGCAGCTGACCCCGGCGGCCGCTCCGCTGTAGCGGATTGGCGCCGGTGAGCGATTGCCTGGCGGGCAAGGCACGCCTCGAGATCGGCGCCGCACTTCTACATCACAGCGCGCAGCTCAAACCGATCGCCGTTAATGCGGAACTGGCAGTTGCCGTTCATGCGTTCGACGGCAAGCTTAATGCTCTTGGTTCCAAAGCCGTGTCCGGTGTGCCCGGCTACGGGCATGCCGTCGACCATGCGCGGCGCGCGGTCAAACGTGTTGGAAACTAACAGCAGCAGCTGGCCGTCCTCTAATCGCAGGTCAAAGTCGACGAATCGCTTTCCTTGGGGTGCGGCGCTTGCGGCGGTGATAGCGTTTTCCAAGGCATTTGAGAGCACGCTAAACAGGTCGGCGTCACCTACGTGGATGGTTTCGGGTACGGCGGCGCGCAGGTTGGCGGTAATGCCGTTTCTATTGATATCCGAGTTAAATGACGAAAGCGCGATGTTTACGGTCTCGTTGGCGCAGAAGCGGCGTACGGCGGTGCGATCGCCGGCTTCGCAGAGTTCGTCGATGCGATCGAGCGCCTCGTCGGCGTGGCCCTCCTCAATTAAAGCGGCCAGGCCGCGCAGGAAGTGGCGCATGTCGTGGCGAAGAATCGACAGCTCGCGCCCAGATTGACGCCAAGCCTCGAGCTCTTTGAGGGCGACGCTGTCGCGGGTTTCGAGCATCCAGCGCTCTCGCTCGGCGGTTTCCTTTTCTTCGTATTCACGCAGGTAGACGGCGAGGAACATAAGGTAGAACGCGCAGAGCGCAAAGGCCAAAAACTCAACCGTCACCACCGAGCCCGAGTGGAACAGCGTGGTGTAGACGTTGGTGGCATAGTCAAAGACGTAATAGACGAGCGGCAGGATTAAAAGGATGCCCAGCTCGGTGGTGCTTTTAATCGCCAAGCGCGGACCGATGTCGCCGGCCCAATGCAGCAGGACGGCAAAGACGGCGAGTGTGGTCGCGATGCGTGCCACATAGTACGCGATTTGCGAGTCGGTGGCGGCGAGTGCGGCGATGCCCATCCAGTTGCTGAACTGGCAGCTCAGGTAGGCACTGGTGACGCCCAGCAAAACGAGCAGCGGGCTCAGGCGATAGCGCGCGCACAGATAGATGACGAGCGGCAGATGCACGACGAGCGGATATGCCTGGCGCGCGAAAAGCTCGCCGCCGACGGCATCGGCGAGGCCGAATGCGCATCCGGTTACGGCGCCGACCATCACCAGCTCAAGCGCATGACGCCGGTTGATCTCGATGCCGCAGAGCGTCGCCGAGGCAAAAACGCCAAAAAGCAGGGTCGTTGCGTGGTGGATGGCCCAAAGTATCATCTCGGCCGCGGGGAGCATCAGCGCCTCCCGCCATCGAACCGTGCCGCAAAGTAGGCATCCTGGAAACCCTGCTTGCAGCTGCGCGCCAGCGGGATGCAAGCGCCCGATCGCATGACGATATCCGTGCGGTTGAAGTGGTCGATATTGCGCAGGTTGACCTGGTAGCTGCGGTGGCATTTAAAGAAGCTTGCGTTTTTGGCCAGCTGGTCCTCGATGTTGCGGAACGGCTC
>CABQSP010000047.1:0-12921 GCA_902466855.1 uncultured Collinsella sp.
TCGCGTTGAGCCGGTTGCCACTGACGTTGAAGGTCATGGAGTAGGCGCACGGATACAGGTGCATCTCGGACAGGTCGCTAAACACATAGGTGTTCGTCATAATGCGGCGGCTGTACGGCGTATGCTTAAGGTCGTACAGCACACGGTCCATCTGGTCGAAATCGCCCTCGGGATAATGGCTCTTCTGGCCAATCTGGTACCCGTAGGCCTTGCCGATAGAGCCGGTCTCGTCAGCCCACTCATCCCAAATATGGCTGTTGAGGTCATGCACGTTATTGGACTTCTTTTGATAGATCCACAGAATCTCGTCCATGGCAGACTTAAGCGCCGTACGACGCAGGGTGAGCGCGGGGAACTCCTCGCGCAGATCATAGCGCGCCGTGACACCAAAGTTTTTAATGGTATAGGCAGGGGTGCCGTCCTCCCACACCGGACGGACCTTTTGGCCCTCGGTGGTGGTGCCATGGTCCAGAATGTCGCGGCACATGGCTACAAACTGTTGATCAGCCTTGCTCATTGACCCTCCTGTCAGTCGTCTATAAGCGATTTTTATTGTAGCCCAGGCGCACGCGGCCCCACAGCCCAAACATAACCCCTCATTTTCTGACATATGCCAGGAATTACTTGCGCAAATCCGCACGTTCGCTATTCTATTGTTGACATATGTCAGATTTGGAGAGTGCATGGCAGGAAGACGAGAAAAATTACGCCGCGTTGGGATCATCCCCGAATATCGCGGCTTTACCCCCGACGGCCTTGCCAGTGGAGACGCCATCGACATGACGATCGACGAACTCGAGGTGCTGCGCCTGTGCGACCTGGAAGGCCTTAACCAAGAGGCAGTCGCACAGCAGATGGGCATCGCGCGCGCCACGGTGGCGGCTATTTGCAGCCGAGCGCATCGTAAGGTGGCAAACGCGCTGGTCAACGGGCGAGCGCTCAGTATCGAGGGCGGCAATATCGCATACTCCCCCATCACCACGACAACGGCCGCATGGCCAGCAAAGGAGGTCGGCACCATGAGGGTGGCAACGACGTACGACAACGGCAACATCTTTATGCACTTTGGCCGCAGCGAACAGTTCAAGATCTACGACATCCAGGATGGCAAGGTGCTAAACGAGCAGGTCGTAGGCACCGGCGGCACCGGTCACGGCGCATTGGTGGGCCTGCTTACCAACGGTGGCGTTGACACGCTCATCTGCGGCGGTATCGGCGGCGGCGCCATCAACGCGCTCACCCAGGCCGGCATCACGGTCTATGCGGGCGCCCAGGGCAGCTGCGACGCCTGCGTCGAGGCCCTCATTGCAGGCACGCTCGCTCAGACCGGCGAGGCCACCTGCGACTGCCATGGTCATGACCACGAGCACACCCATGAGCATGGCGAGTCCTGCGGCTGCCACGGCCATCACGACCACGACGGACATGAGGGCTGCAGCTGCCACTAGCGGCAAGCACCTCGACGTCAACACGCTTCCGCGCGTGCGACAACCTGCGAACAAACGGCGTAGGCCGCCTGGAGTACCATCCAGGCGGCCTACGCCATACACGACTCAACCAGTCGTTACTTCTTATTGCGCATCTGCGCTTCCATCTGGCGCAGCAGGTCCATATCGGACTTAGGACCGCCCATTCCCAGGCCGCCCATGCCGCCCAGGCCCATGGCATCCAGACCGGGAATATTGGGCATGCGCATCTTTTTGCCCTTCTTACCCTTCTTGCCCTTCTTGCCACCGGCCTGTGCCTGATTGGCCATCGAGCGCATGCGGCCCATCATCTTGTTCATCTCGCCCCACTGCTTCATAAGGCTATTGACCTCGGTGGGAGTCACGCCGGCGCCCTTGGCGATACGGGCGCGGCGCTGGCCGTTGATGATGGAGGGACGCAGGCGCTCCTCCTTGGTCATCGACATGATGATGGCCTCGTTCTTGTCGAAGATGCCCTCGTCCAAATTGCCGCCCATCTGGTTGAGCGCGCGCTGGCCGCCGGGGAGCATACCCAGGATGCCCTTCATGCCGCCCATCTTCTTGACAGCCTTCATCTGGTCGAGCATGTCGTTCATGGTAAAGCCCTCGCGCAGCATACGCTCGGCAGCCTCGAGCTGCTCGGCGTCGGCCGCCTCCTGGGCCTTCTCGATGATGCCGACAACATCGCCCATGCCCAAGATTCGCTTGGCCATTCGGTCGGGATAGAACGGCTCCAGCGAATCGGGCTTCTCGCCCATGCTCACGAACTTGATGGGCTTGCCGGTCACCTGGCGCACGGAAAGCGCGCCGCCGCCACGGGCATCGCCGTCGAGCTTGGAGATGATCACGCCGTCAAAGTCGGTGCGCTCGGCGAAGGTCGAGACGACGTTGACGATATCCTGGCCGGTCATGGCATCGACGACCATCAGCACCTGATCGGGCTTGACGGCCTTCTTGATATCCACGGCCTCCTGCATCATCTGCTCGTCGATCTGCAGACGACCGGCGGTATCGACGATGACTACATCGCGCAGGTGGTCGACTGCCTCCTGGATGGCACCCTTGGCGATATCGACCGGGTGCTCGCCGTCGCCGCGGAAGACCGGCACGCCGATCTCTCCACCGAGTGTGGCCAGCTGGTCGGCAGCGGCGGGACGGTAGACGTCGCACGCGGCGAGCAGCGGCGAGCGGCCCTGCTTCTTGAGCTGGTAGGCAAGCTTTACGGCCGCCGTGGTCTTACCGGAGCCCTGCAGGCCCACGAGCATGATGACATTGGGAATGCGGTTGCTAAAGACGAGCTTGCTCTCGGTGGAGCCGAGCATCTCGGTGAGCTCGTCGAGCACGATCTTGACGACGTTTTGCGCCGGCGATAGTGACTCCATGACCTCGGCGGTCATGCAGCGCTCCTTGGTCTTGGCGACGAACTCCTTGACGACCTTGAAGTTGACGTCGGCCTCGAGCAGCGCCATGCGAATGTCGCGCATGGCCGAGGTAATGTCGGCCTCGGTCAGCTTACCCTTGCCACGCAGGCGGTCAAATGTGTCGTTGAGGCGATCGCTCAGGGAATCAAACACTGGTTACTCCTTAGTTGGACTCGCCCACCAGGGCGCGGCAGAAATCTTTGGCATTGAACTCCTGCAGGTCATCGACCTGCTCGCCCACGCCGATGCGCAGGATGGGAAGCTTGAGCTTCTCGGCCACGGCCATGGCGATACCGCCCTTTGCCGTGCCGTCGAGCTTTGTCATGATAATACCGTCCAGACCCAGCGCCTCGTTAAACTCGAGCGCCTGGTTCAGGCCGTTTTGGCCCGTCGCGGCATCGATCACGAGGACAACCGAGACCGGCATGGGACCGGCGGCCATATTGGCGGCGCGCTTGCGCGTCACGTTGACCACCTTGGCAAGCTCGCGCATGAGCTCGGGGCTCGTGTGCAGGCGGCCGGCGGTATCGATAAGCACCAGGTCGCTGCCACGCTTATCGGCCTCGTCGAGCACGTCATAGCAAACGCTTGCCGGGTCGGAGCCGCGGTCGCGCTTGATGACGGGAACACCGGCGCGCTGGCCCCACACATCGAGCTGCTCGATAGCTGCAGCGCGGAAGGTATCGGCCGAACCGATCACGACGTTCTTGCCGCGGGCGGCCATGGCGCTCGCGATCTTACCGACCGTCGTGGTCTTGCCGGCACCGTTAATGCCCACAAACAGCACGCAGCTCGGCGTATCGGAGAACGGATCGCGCTCGATGGGCACAAAGTGCTGCTCAAGCTGCTCGGCCAGGGCGCGACGGAGTTGCGGGGCGGTCTTGAGGTTCTTCTTAGCCGCGGCATCACGCAGGTCATCGGAGACCTTTATGGCGACCTCGGCGCCCATGTCACCCATGACGAGGGTGTCCTCAAGGTCCTCCCAAAAATCCTCGTCGACCTCGCCGCCAAAGTAAAAGACCTCGTTGAGGGCCTCGCGACTGCGCTCAAGTCCGCGCGAGAGAGCATCGAAGAATCCCATTATGCATTCACGACCTTTCCGGTTTCGCGATCGAGTTTTTGCGAGACGACGCGACTGACGCCGTCGGCTTGCATCGAGACGCCATAGAGGACGTCAGCGTCCTCCATAGTACGGCGCTGATGCGAGATTACCAAGAGCTGCGTATCGGAACGCAACACATCGAGCGCGCCGATGAGCTTGGACAGGTTGGCGTCATCGAGTGCCGCCTCGACCTCGTCCAGCACATAGAACGGCACCGTGCGCGTGCGGTACACAGCAAAGAGGAGGGCGAGCGCCGTCAGGCTCTTCTCGCCGCCCGACATGAGCATCATCTTGGTGATGCGCTTGCCGCGCGGCTGCGCCACGACCTCGATACCCGTCTCGGCAGGATGCTCGGGATCGGTCATCTCCAGATGAGCCTGGCCGCCCGGGAAGAGCATAGCGAAGATCTCGCGGAAGTTCGCGTCGACCTTCTCAAACGTCACCAGGAAGGCCTTCCGCATCTTGCGATCAATGGCCACCGTGATCTTGGTGAGCGCCTTGCGTGCGCTCTCCAGATCGGCCAGCTGCTCCTCGATATAGTCGGCGCGGCGCTTGAGCTGCTCGTACTCCTCCATGGCAACTTGGTTAACGGGACCAAGGTTGTTGATCTGGCGCACAAGCTGGTTGAGTTCGCGCTCGGCGGCATCGCGGTCCGTGGGCGCCGGAAGCATGAGCGCTTCCTCGAGCACCGTCGTGCCATCGGCGGTAATGGCCTTGATGGCAGCCTCGACCTGCACCTCGAGCTTGCCACGCGCGACCTTGAACTCGTTTTGCGTGGCAGAGGCGGTATCGACTCGCTCCTTAGCGCGGGCAACCTCTGCCTTGGCATCCTCGATGGTCTTCTTGAGCGAAGCGGAGTCCGCCTCCTCCAGAGAGGCCTGGTCACGCAGGCGCGCTGCCCAATCCGACGCGCGTTCCAACAGGGCAGAATAGCGTTCGTGCATGGGATCGACGCGCAGGCGCAGCAGTTCGAGCGAGCGCGAGGCCTGGCGTGTTCCGCGGATACGACGGTCGATGCCCTCAAGACGATGCTCCAGGTCGGGCACGCGGCCCTTCAGCGAACGCAGACGTTCGCTCGTCTGGGCTAGGCGAACCTTGGCGTCGGCGAGCTTGCCGGCAGCCTCGGAATCGTCACGGCGAACGCGGTCGAGTTCGTCGTTGGCCTCGGCAATCTGCAAGCCCAGATCGCTTGCCTGCGCGCGGGCCTCGTCACGCGAACGGGTGAGCTCGTCAACGCGCGGGCGCGCAGCGCGAACGGCTTCGGAGGCCTGCTCGCGGCGCTTGGAGATGCGCACGCGCTCGACCTCGGCATTGTTGGCGCTTTGCTCCAAGCGGCCGATCTCGGAAAGCAGCGAGCGGCGCTCGCCCTCAAGACGGGCGATCTCGCCGGCGGCATCGCCCTCAGCGGCACGCGCTTCCTCAACGGCCGCATTGGCCTCGACGACCTGATCCGACACATGCTCAAACACGGCAGCCAGATCGGGCTCAAGCCCCTCCAGCTCGCGAATGCGACGCTTACGCTCCAGAGCACCCGAGGCCTCGCCAGCATCGAGGCCCACGCGCACCAGGCCGCCACAGCTTACGCGGGCGCCATCGGGAGTCACATAGGTCACACCGTCAACGACCGGCGCCAACAGCGCGGCAGCCAAGTCATCGACCATGTAATAGCCGCCGAGCAGCGCCTCGACGACGGGTCCGTAGCCTGCGCGCACGGACAGACGATCAACCAGGCGGATACCGGCAGCGCCCTCAGCGGCGGTAGAGCCGCTCACGCCGCGCGCCACCAGCAGTGCTTCGCCCGAGGCCTTCTTTTGGTCCAGAGCCGCACGACCGGCACGCTCAAGCGTGGCGGCGTCATCAAACAGCAGCGCATCGATATCGCCGGCGAGCAATTGCTCAACCAGGCCCTCAAGCTCGCGCGGGGCCTCCAGCACGTCGCCCAGACGACCCAAGACATCGTCGCCCAGCGCACCCACCAGACGGCTCACGAGCGGCGAGCTGTCGGCCATGCGGGCATCGAGTTTCTTTTGGCTGGCAAGCTCCGAGCGCACCTCGGACAGCTTGTTGCGCGCCTCACTCTCACGATTACGCAGGTCCTTCAGGGCCGCGCGTGCCGTCTCGGTGGCCTCACGCGCATCAACCTGAGCCTGGCGCGCTTCCTCAAGAGCGCCTTCAAGCTCCTCGGCGCGGTCGCGACGGCTCTCGAGCGAGGCCATGACCTCCTCGAGCTGCTCGTCAATCTGCTCCAGGCGCGAGGCATACATGTTGTCCTCGACCTCGGCATTGCTCAGCGAGTCCTTCACCTTGGCGAGCTCGAGCGCGGCGTTATCGGCCACGCGCTGCACATCGCGCTGCTCACGCGTAAGCTGCGAAATCTGATTGTCGAGCGCCACGCGCCGCTCGTGGAGCTCAGCGGCGGCAGGACCAGCGGCGTCAACGTCCTCCTGGGCCTGCATATACGCACCGGTCACTTCCTCAAGCTGCGCACGCGCGTCCTCGAGCTCCTCGACCACGCGACGACGCTGATGCTCGGAGCTCGAAATCTGACCGCGCATGTCAGACAGGCGCGACACCATGTTGTGGCCCTTTTCCTCGAGCAGGCGCATGTCGGAGTTAATGCGGCCGACCACATCTTGCATATGACGGCGTTGCTCGCCCAGGTCGCCCACAAACAGGCCCTTTTCCTCAAGCATAACCTGGAGCTTCTCGAGCTCGCGCTCCTTTTCGCTCATGCGGTACTGCGCAAGCTCCAGCTCGGCGGCACCTTCCTTGGAGCGGCTCTCCAGGTCGTTCCACTGCGACTGCAGCGAACGCAGCTCGTCGACAGCCAGCATCTGCGTAAGCTCGTTCGCGCGCGAAGACAGCTCTTTGTACTTACGCGCGCGATCGACCTGACGCTCCAACGGTCGCAGCTGACGGGCGATTTCCTTATTGATGTCGCGGGCACGCGTCAGGTGCTCGTCCATCGACTTAATCTTTTTGAGCGCACGCTCCTTGCGGCGCTTGTGCTTGGAGATGCCGGCGGCCTCCTCGATGAGGGCGCGGCGCTCCTCGGGGCGGCTCTGCAAAATGGCGTCGAGCTTGCCCTGGCTGATGATGGAATGCGTATCCTTGCCCAGGCCCGAATCGTGCAGGATGTCCTGAATGTCCATCAGGCGGCACGGACTCGAGTTGATGAGGTACTCGCTTTCGCCCGAGCGATACATGCGACGGGTGATGGCGACCTCGTCAAAATCGACGGGCAGCATATGGTCCGAGTTATCGAGCACCAGTGTGACCTCGGCGACACCCACCGGCTTGCGCGCTGACGAGCCCGAGAAGATGACATCCTCCATGGCCTGGCCGCGCAGCTGCTTGGCGCTCTGCTCGCCCAGGACCCACAGGATGGAGTCGGAGATGTTCGATTTTCCCGAGCCGTTGGGACCGACGATGACGGTCAGGCCCGGCTCAAACGTCATATGGGCGCGGTCGGCAAACGACTTGAACCCTTTGAGCGTGAGGGACTTGAGATACACGGTTCCTCGCTTACACGTGCTTCTTGTTCAGAATCACGCCGTTGGTGGTGTAGCCCATGCGGTCGAGCGCTTCGAGCGCGGCGGCTCCCTCGGCTTCTTTCTTTGAGGAGCCGGAGCCGCGGCCTTGGCGAATACCGTCGATGAGCACCACGGCGGTAAAGGTGGGCGCATGCGCCGGGCCCTCGGAGCCAACGAGCTTGTACGCCGGGGGCTCGTGACCGTCGGCTTGCACGCACTCCTGCAAAAACGACTTGGGGTTCGCAGGATGCTCGGCACGCTCAGAAGCCAAATGCGGCTTAAGCGTACGGTGAATGAACTCTGCCGCAACGTCCCAGCCAGCATCCAGGTACAGCGCGCCCACGAGCGACTCATAGACGTTCTCGAGGGCCGAATGCAGGCCGCGCGCACCGGTACCGGTCTCGGAGGCACCAAAGATGATGATGTCGTCAATGCCCAGCTCGTGAGAAACCTCGGACAGCGTAGCGCCCGAGACAAGCGACACCTTCAGGCGCGTGAGCTTGCCCTCGTCAAACTCCGGATAGGACTCAAACAGGGAGCGTGCGACCACAGCGCCCAAAATGGAATCGCCCAAGAACTCAAGGCGCTCATAGCTGGCAGAAACCGGCTGGCCCTCGACTGCCGAGGGATGCGTAAGCGCCGCGCGCAGCAGCACCTTATTGTTGAACTCGTGGCCCAAGATTTCCTGGGCGCGCGTAAGTCGTTCGGATAAAGCCAAGACTTAGGCCTCCTTGGCAGCTTCGATAGCGTCGACGGCGTCGGCGACAGAGTTGAGCGAGAGCAGAGTCTCGTCATCGAGCTCGAGGTTGAACTCGTCCTCGATAGCCGTAACCAGCTGCAGGCGCTCGAGCGAGTTGGCATCGAGGTCGTCAAAGGTGGTCTCCTCGCTAATTTCGGCAACATCGACGCCCAGAACGTCAGCAGCGACCTCGGCGATCTTGTCGAAGATTTCGGAGCGGTCCATAGCGCTTCCTCTCATAGTGCATGAATACCAAAAGAATGGTACCGCCCGGGCGGTACCAAGACACGGTTCTGATTCTACCCCACGACGTGCGCCGCGAAGCACATAACAGCGCCCTAACTCGCTCTTATAAAACGATACCGTCCATAGAGTTGGCGACATTCTCAACCAGCCCGGCGCGAACGGCTTCGGCCGCCGCGAGCGTACCGTTTTTGACAGCCTCGACTGAGGTGGCGCCATGGCCGATCAGGACCACGCCGCGCAGGCCCAGAAGAATCGCGCCGCCCTTGGCGTCGCCAGAGAGCTTGGCCTTAATCTCGCGCATCTGCTTTTTAATGAGCAGCGCGGCGATCTTGGTGCCGAGCGAGGCCATAAAGGCGCCCTTGAGCTCCTGCAGCAAAAACTTGGCAGCGCCCTCGGTAGCTTTGAGAGCGATATTACCCGACATGCCATCGGCAACGACGACATCGAAGTTACCTGAGGTGAGGTCGGTGCCCTCGCAGTTACCAACAAAGCCAGGAACGGCGGCCTTCATAGCAGGGAAACAGGCCTTGGTAAAGTTGGAGCCCTTCTCATCCTCGGTGCCGTTGGCAAGCAGGCCCACGCGAGGATGCTCGATGCCCAGGACGACGCGGGCATAGGCGCTACCCATCTGGGCAAAACGCACCATGTCATCGACCTCCACATCGGGGTTGGCACCCATGTCGCACAGCACCGTCAGACCGCCGGCGCGATTGGGCAGCGCATTGGTCAGACAGGGGCGCACCGGCTGCTTCTTGCCTTCGGCCTGATACCTAAACGGCGTCACATAGGCGGTGGCGGCGGCGGTCATGGCACCGGTGGAGCCGGCGGAGAAGAACGCATCCGCGTTGCCCTTCTTAATGGCGCGGCAAGAAAGCACGATCGACGACTTACGCTTGGTCATCACGGCGCGAATGGGATCGTCATCCATGGCGATAACGTCAGGTGCCTCAAGGGCCTCAACACGTGCATGGGAAGCGGCAAAGGGATTGACGATTTCGGCGGGGCCAGCTGCCAAGACCTCGATATCGGGATCGGCGGCAAGTGCAGCCTCGATACCATCGAGAACAACCTGAGATTTCTCGTCTCCGCCCACAACGTCTACACAAACGCGAACGTTACTCATATACATGCTCCTTATACAAAAATGGCCGACTCATTGAGCCGGCCATTGTGGTTCCATTTGGAACGGCATCGCATCCAGAGTATACCGTTACTCGGTAACGATAACCTCGCGGTCCTTGTAGAAACCGCAGCTGGGGCACACGTGGTGCGGAAGCTTGACAGCGCCGCAACGGGGGCACGTGGACTGAGCCGCAGCCGAGATCTTCATGTTGGCGGAACGACGGGTGTGAGTGCGGATACGACCCTGCTTTTGTTTAGGTACGGGCATAGTGACCTTCCTTATGAACTATCCAGTGTGGCGATTACGCGCAAGTAGCGATACTACCACAGTTTTACTCATCAAGCTTGAGATTCTTCAATGCTGCAAATGGATTTTCCGTGGCAGCGGCCCATTCTGCCTCTGCCTGGGCGGCACAATCGCATTGCTCGACGTTGAGATTGCAACCGCATGTGGGGCACAGACCGCGGCAATCGGGCTTGCAGAGCACCACAAACGGCGTGTCCATGACGACCGCGTCGTTGATGGGCTCACCCAGATCGACGATGCGGTCCTCACACAGGAGCTCGTAGCCGTCCTCGTAGGCCTCGGGATCCTCGGGCTCCTCAAAGAGGTAGAACTCCTCGATCTCGCCGGCGATATCAAACGAGGCGGGCTCCAGGCAACGGTCGCACTCGCCGGTGGCGTGCGCGCGGACCATGCCCGTGAGCAAGACACCGGTACCGGCATTGGTAAAGACAACGTCGTAGTCGATGCCGTCCTGAAGCTGGTACTCCTTCTCGCCCACCGTGTAGGTGGCGACATCGACCTTACCGGTCAGCGGATACGAATCTCCAGGAAACTCGAGCTGCTCGGAAAGATCGACGGTAACGCTCGGAAACTCAGCCATTACCACTGACCATTCTGTTGGGCGGCACCCTCGTTGAGCTGCTGACGGCAACGGGTAACGGTGCCAGTCAGGCTCTTGAGGTTCTCCTCCAGGTGCGTAAAGACCTGCTCCGCGTAGTCCTCGGCAGCATAACGCGTCTCGCGCTCGTACTGCTGGGCACGATCGCGGATGTCGTCGGCCTGCTGCTGCGCAAGGCGGACGATCTCCTGCTCACCGGCAATGGTGAGGGCCTGCTGCTGAGCGTCGGCGATGATGGAATCAGCCTGAGCGGCGGCGGAAGCCATAAGCTCCTCGCGCTCCTTAAGGATACGGCGGGACTTCTGCCACTCCTCGGGATAGCTCATGCGGATCTCGTCGAGGATATTGAAGAACACGTCGGCGTCGATGACCTTGAACTGAGCGTTCTTGCCGAAAGGCGGCTTGGCTTCCTCGATCAGCCCTTCGAGCTCATCGACCAAGCTGACGATCCTATCGCCAGGAAAATTCTCGCCCGGCATCCGGTCTCCTTTCATAGGTAACATATCATCGAGCTAGTTTACCACATGCCACCAGGCAATAAAAAACGTCACGAAAAGCGATGTCTGAGCGCTTCGACCACGTTGGGCGGCACAAACGTCGATACATCGCTGCCGAGCGAGGCGATCTGGCGAACGACCGAGCTCGAGATGTAACCGTACTGCGGAGCACTCATGACAAAGATGGACTCCAGCTCGCTATCCAAGCGATAATTGAGGTCGGCCTGCTGCAGCTCATACTCAAAGTCGGTCATGGCGCGCAGGCCCTTGACCACGGCCCCCGCCCCCTGCTCACGAGCGAAGTCGACCAAGAGGCCGGTAAAGGGCAGGACTTCGACGCCGTCGATATTACCGAGCGCCTCGCGGGCCAGCGCCACGCGCTCATCGAGCATAAACGTGGTGCCCACACCGTTTTTACCCTGCGACTCTGCAACAGCGACGATCACACTGGGAAAGATGCGGCGGGCGCGGCGGATCACATCGATATGGCCAAACGTGATGGGATCGAAGGTGCCCGGGACGATCACGCGGTTGATGGTGTCATTCATGGGCGTCCTCCTGAAACGTCGTGGCATCGTTGTTATCGGCATCGGTGACGGCACTATCGTCCTCACCGTCGTCATCGCCGACCCAACGAAGCAGGTCGACCGAGGTAATGCCGTAGCGCTTCTCACGTACAGTCTCAAAGCCTGCCGGATGCGCGCCCGCATCGGCGGAGGCATGCTCAAACAGGGCATAAGCGCCAGGCGCAAGCAGACCCTGCTGAGCCAGGTTTTGCAGCATTTCCTCGACCGGCTCGGCACCAAAAGCATAGGGCGGGTCGAGCAGGACCAAATCAAAGGGGCCGCCCGGTACACGACCGCGCGAGGCACTTGCCAGCATGTCGCCCGTGACCACACGCCAACGCGCACGGTCACGGCAGAGCGACTCGATATTCTTGGTAATGAGCCGCGCGGCGTTGCGATCGATCTCAAACGTCGTGAGCGAGCGGGCCCCACGAGAGAGCATCTCTAACCCTAAGGCACCGGAGCCGCCAAAGGCGTCCAGAACACGAACCTCGTCCAAATCGAAATCGAATGCCGACATGACCATAGATGCGCACGCCTCGCGCACGCGATCAGTCGTGGGGCGGGTGACATCGCGACCACGGGGCTCCTCGATCTTACGACCGCGCCATTCGCCGCCGATGATTCTCATCCTCCGCTGACCTCCTTAAAGATATGTCGATAACGCATGGCGACCGCCTCGCGCAAGGGACGCGTCGCCACAGAGTCAAGGTTGCAAGCATACCGCAAGAGCTCGACCGCGTCCAAATGGGCCCACTCGATCAGCTCCTCGTCGGCATCCAGGTCAACAAAGCCCGTATGCGTGAAGCTGTCATGCTCGGCTATCCGACTGCCACGGACTTTGCAGACTACCTCGTTCGCAAAGGCCTGCCCTTCCGTGACGCTCACGAAGCCGTCGGTTGCGCTGTACGCCTCGCTTCCGAGAAAGGCTGCGGTCTGCACGACCTCACGCTTGAGGAATTAAGAGAATTCAGCGATAAAGTCGGTGAAGATGTTTATGACAGCCTGACCCTCGAAGGCTCTATTGCTTCCCGCAACCATACCGGCGGCACAGCACCTTCTCAGGTTGCAAAGCAGGTCGGCATTTGGAAAGAGCGTCTTAAAAACCGCGCTCATAAGTAATTCCTGAATGCACGGGAACCCGAAAGTTCCCAAGCTTCAACGCAAAACGCCCGGATTCTCCGGGCGTTTGCTTTTGCGGTTCAGCAAAAATTATTCAGCGTCAATCTTAACGACCCAGCCTTCGGGGCCTTCGATTTCGCCCATCTGGATACCGGTCAGTGTTTCTCTGAGCTTGGTGCAGACAGGGCCCATTTTTTCCATG